>NZ_WYCT01000067.1 GCF_011008945.1 Streptomyces harenosi | reverse complement strand
CGGCCCGCCGAGCCGGTCCCGTCCCGGTACGGCCTGCGGGGCGACCGCCCCCAGCCCCAGCAGCGCTGGCTGCCGGAGGCGTGGAACGGCCAGGCGTGGCAGCTCTGCGGCACCCCGCGCCGCGACCGGCGCGAGGCCGAGCTGTACATCGCCGCCCAGCTCCGCGGAGCGCGCCCCGCCGCCGCCTACCGCCTCGTGCACGAGTTCACGGACTACGAGGTGCTGCGGGTGTGGGGGACGCCGGTCCGCGTGGACCGCGCGGACGCGGAGCCGCTGGGCTGACGCCTCTCGTCCGGATCGTGCCGGGCTCGCGGAACCCCCTGATCCGGCCCGGTCCGGACGGTAGACGCTAGGCGAAGCTGGCGTACTGGCCGGGCTGGTAGTCGCCGGCCGGCTGCCGGGTGATGACGTTCAGCCGGTTGAAGGTGTTGATCAGGGCGATCTGGGCCACCAGGGCGACGAGCTGCTCCTCGTCGTAGTGCTTGGCGGCGTTCGCCCACACCTCGTCCGGGACCCCGGCCCCGTCCGCGAGGCGGGTCCCCTGCTCGGCCAGTTCCAGCGCGGCCCGCTCGGCCTCGGTGAAGACCGTGGCCTCCCGCCAGGTCGCGACCAGGTTGATGCGCACGGCGCTCTCACCGGCGGCCGCGGCGTCCTTGGTGTGCATGTCCAGGCAGCCGGCGCAGCCGTTGATCTGGCTGGCGCGGATGTTGACCAGCTCCTGGGTCGCGGCCGGGACACCGGCCTCCTTGAGCGCGTGGCCCGCGGCCACGAGGTGCTTGAGGAAGGTGCGCGCGGTCGGGCTGGCGAAGACGTTCAGACGGGCTTCCATGGCGGACTCCTTGGCCGTTTCGTCGTGGTCGATGACTACACCCCTACGACGGGACGGCCCGGCGCGATGTGACAGCGGCGCCGTGTGACGCGCGTCACCGGGACGGCCGCCGTTGTGTCGCCTATCGATTTTCGATAGATTTCCATCGTTGAGCGATCGATCCCATGGGTTCGGACGCGCCGGCGACAGACGGACGCGACGGAAACGGGACAGGAAGAAGGAGGGGCGATGGGCAGACTGACGGTGCTGGCCCTGCGCGCCGTGCTCGCGGCGCTGCTCGCCGGCTCGGTGTTCGTGCAGGCGGTGATGGTGCCCCTGCTGGGCGCCGATCTGGACGGGGCCCGGACGGAGCTGGCGTATCCGCCGGCCGCCTACCTCGTGATCATCGTGCTGGGGGTGGTGACGGCGCAGGTCGTCCTGGTCTGCGTCTGGCGCCTGGTGACGATGGCGCGGCGCGGCACGGTCTTCTCCCACGCCGCCTTCCGGTACGTGGACACCGTGATCGGCGCGTTCGCGGCCGCGGCGCTCCTGGTGTTCGCCTTCGCGGTCACCCTCGCCCCGGGCGAGGCCGTCGCCCCCGGTGTCGTCCTGCTGGTCTGCGGAATCTCCCTGGCGGTCCTCGGCGTCGCGCTGATCGTCCTGGTCATGCGGGCCCTGCTCGCCCAGGCCGTCGCCCGCGACGTCGAGGCCGCGCGCATGGAGGCCGAGCTGGACGGGGTGATCTGATGCCGATCGTCGTCGACATCGACGTGATGCTGGCCAGACGGAAGATGTCCGTCGGCGAGCTCGCCGAGCGCGTCGGCATCACCCCCGCCAATCTGGCCGTGCTCAAGAACGGCCGCGCCAAGGCGGTGCGCTTCACGACCCTCGCCGCGCTGTGCGAGGTACTCGACTGCCAGCCGGGAGACCTGCTGCGCTGGGAGGCCGGGGAGACCACCGCCGGGTGACGCGGGCCCGCGCTCCGGTCCGTGCGCCGGTCCGGGCCCCGGACGGCACGGCGCCGGGGGCCCCGGCGGCCGGGTCACGCTCCCGCGCTCTGCCGGTTGGCCCATCGCAGCCGTGTCCGCAGCACCTCCTCCGGAGCCGCCGGGCCCACCGACTCCGCGGGACACTCCCACGGCCGGCCACCGGCGACGGGCCGCAACCGCACCGCCCCGCCGACGTGCTCCACCACCTCCCCCATCCGCCCGCTGCGCACGTCCACCACCGGCGTGCCGACCGCCGGGCACTCGCCGCGCAGCACCGACGCCAGCCGCTCGGCCGTACGCACGCTGCAACGCCCCAGGTCGACCAGGGCGAACGGCTCGTCGCTCGGGCCGGTCTCAAGATCCACGCACAGGGACGGCAGGATCACGCCCACGCCCGCGAGGGCCTTCCGCAGGGACTCCACCACATCGTCGGTCGATCGCACCCTCCACCACCTCCACGCTGAGTCGCACAGTGGATACACAGCGTGTCTGCCCCGGGGTCGACCTGCTCATACAGGACATCCGGCAACCCTTGGGGCACGACGGGGAGTTGTCCGTGCGCCCCGGCCCGGCGGCCCCCGCCCGGCACCGGTGTCCCGCGGGGCGCCGGACACCGCCCGCGCCGGGCGCCGGACGGCGGCCGGCCCCGTGCCGGGGGCGTCCGGTGCGGTGGCCGTCGGGTCAGCTCAGCGTCCGCAGCGACGACGGGTCGTACGGCGCCAGCTCGCCGAAGCGGCCCGCGAGGACCTTCTGGGCCCAGTGCGGGTCCTGGAGCAGCGCGCGGCCGACCGCGACCAGGTCGAACTCGTCGCGCTCCAGACGGTCCAGCAGGTCGTCCAGGCCGCCGAGTTCGGCACCCCGGCCCTGGAACGCCTCGATGAAGTCGCCGTTCAGTCCGACCGAGCCGACCGTGATGGCGGGCTTGCCGGTGAGCTTCCTCGTCCAGCCCGCGAGGTTCAGGTCGGAGCCCTCGAACTCCGGGACCCAGTAGCGGCGCGTGGAGGCGTGGAAGGCGTCCACACCGGCCGCGGCGAGCGGGGTGAGGATGGCCTCCAGCTCCTCGGGGGTCTCGGCGAGGCGGGCGTCGTAGGCGTCCTGCTTCCACTGCGAGTAGCGGAAGATCACCGGGAAGTCCGCGGAGACGGCCTCGCGGACGGCGGCCACGAGCTCGGCCGCGAACCGGGTACGGGCGACCGGGTCGCCGCCGTAGGCGTCGGTGCGGCGGTTGGTGTCCGCCCACAGGAACTGGTCGATCAGATAGCCGTGGGCGCCGTGGAGCTCCACGCCGTCGAAGCCGATCCGCTCCGCGGCGGCGGCGGCCTCGGCGAAGGCGCCGATGACGTCGTCCAGGTCCTGCCGGGTCATCGCCTTGCCGGTGGGCTCGCTCTCGCCGATCCGCAGCCCGGAGGGGCCGACGGCCGGGGCCTCGGGGAAGGGCGGCTCGCCCTGCTTGCGGACCATGCCGATGTGCCAGAGCTGCGGCACGATCGTGCCGCCCGCCGCGTGCACCGCCTCGGCGACCCTGGCCCAGCCGGCGAGCTGCTCCTCGCCGTGGAACCGCGGCACCCGGTCGCTCTGCCCGGCGGAGGGGTGGCCGACGTACGTGCCCTCGGTGACGATCAGACCGACACCGGCGGCGGCGCGGCGGCCGTAGTACGACACCACGTCCTCGCCGGGGATGCCGCCCGGGGAGAACTGGCGGGTCATCGGCGCCATCGCGATGCGGTTGGGGACGGTCAGCCCGTTGATCACGGCCGGGCGGGAGAGCAGGCCGGCCGCGCGGGAGGCGGCCTCGGAGGCGATGTCGGTCACGGGGGGCTCCTCGAAGCGGTACTGATTGGTATGTGCGCATGCATAGAACGCACTCCCCCGTCAACCGGCCGCCGGCCGGGCGGATTCCGTCCGCACCCGCCGCACCGCTGTGATCCCGGACACGGCGGTCCCGGGGGCCCGGGGCGGTGCCCGGACACGCCCGAGGGCGGCACCCCCTGTCGCCAGGGAGTGCCGCCCTCGTCAGAGACGGCCGATCAACCGGAACCGGTCGATCAGAAGTCCATGTCACCGCCCGGCATGCCGCCGCCGGCCGGGGCAGCGGCCTTCTCCGGCTTGTCGGCGATGACGGCCTCGGTGGTGAGGAAGAGCGCGGCGATGGAGGCGGCGTTCTGCAGCGCGGAACGGGTCACCTTCGCCGGGTCGATGATGCCTTCCTTGACCAGGTCGACGTACTCGCCGGTCGCGGCGTTCAGGCCGTGGCCCGGGGTCAGGTTGCGCACCTTCTCCACCACGACGCCGCCCTCGAGGCCGGCGTTGACGGCGATCTGCTTCAGCGGGGCCTCCAGCGCGAGCTTCACGGCCTGGGCGCCGGTCGCCTCGTCACCCTCCAGCTCCACCTTCTCGAAGACCTGCGACGCCTGGAGCAGGGCCACGCCACCACCGGCGACGATGCCCTCCTCGACGGCCGCCTTGGCGTTGCGGACGGCGTCCTCGATGCGGTGCTTGCGCTCCTTGAGCTCGACCTCGGTGGCGGCACCGGCCTTGATGACGGCCACGCCGCCCGCGAGCTTGGCCAGGCGCTCCTGGAGCTTCTCGCGGTCGTAGTCGGAGTCGCTGTTCTCGATCTCGGCGCGGATCTGGTTCACGCGGCCCTGGACCTGCTCGGCGGAGCCGGCACCGTCGACGATGGTGGTCTCGTCCTTGGTGATGACCACCTTGCGGGCCTTGCCCAGCAGGTCGAGGGTGGCGTTCTCCAGCTTGAGGCCGACCTCCTCGGAGATGACCTCGCCGCCCGTGAGGATGGCGATGTCGCCGAGCATGGCCTTGCGGCGGTCGCCGAAGCCCGGGGCCTTGACGGCGACGGACTTGAAGGTGCCGCGGATCTTGTTGACGACCAGGGTCGACAGGGCCTCGCCCTCGACGTCCTCGGCGATGATCAGCAGCGGCTTGCCCGACTGCATGACCTTCTCCAGGAGCGGGAGCAGGTCCTTGACGGAGGAGATCTTGGAGTTCGCGATCAGGATGTACGGGTCGTCGAGGACGGCCTCCATACGCTCCATGTCGGTGGCGAAGTACGCCGAGATGTAGCCCTTGTCGAAGCGCATACCCTCGGTGAGCTCCAGCTCCAGACCGAAGGTCTGGGACTCCTCGACGGTGATGACGCCTTCCTTGCCGACCTTGTCCATGGCCTCGGCGATGAGCTCGCCGATCTGGGTGTCGGCGGCGGAGATGGAGGCCGTGGAGGCGATCTGCTCCTTGGTCTCGACATCCTTCGCCTGCTCCAGCAGGGCGGCGGAGACGGCCTCGACGGCCTTCTCGATACCGCGCTTCAGAGCCATCGGGTTGGCGCCGGCGGCGACGTTGCGCAGGCCCTCGCGGACCAGCGCCTGGGCGAGAACGGTCGCGGTGGTCGTACCGTCACCGGCGACGTCGTCCGTCTTCTTGGCGACTTCCTTGACCAGCTCGGCGCCGATCTTCTCGTACGGGTCCTCGAGCTCGATCTCCTTGGCGATGGAGACACCGTCGTTGGTGATCGTGGGGGCGCCCCACTTCTTCTCGAGGACGACGTTGCGGCCCTTGGGGCCGAGGGTCACCTTGACGGCGTCCGCGAGCTGGTTCATGCCGCGCTCGAGGCCGCGCCGCGCCTCCTCGTCGAACGCGATGATCTTGGCCATGTGAAGTGGTCCCTCCAGGACTGGGGGTGATTCCTCCGGACCGCGCCCGCGCCCGCGACGGACGGCTCGCCGGCCTCGTGGTTCCTTGCCCCACCCGGCCCGCGGGCCTCACCGACCCGGTCCTTCGCTGTCACTCTCACCTTCAGAGTGCTAACGCAATGATTAGCACTCGGGCATGCCGAGTGCAAGCGCCTCTCGGGGGTCGGGCGGGGCGCACGGCCGCACGCGCGCGGGCGCGCGCCGCCATCCGGACACGACGGAGGGCTCGCACCCGTGCCGGGTGCGAGCCCTCCCGAGAAGACCGTTTCGCTAGCGGTCGGTCGCGCGTTCAGGCAGTGACGCGGACCATGTCGGCCTGCGGGCCCTTCTGGCCCTGCGAGATCTCGAACTCGACCCGCTGGCCCTCTTCCAGGGTGCGGTAGCCGTCCATCTGGATCGCGCTGTAGTGGACGAAAACATCCGCACCACCGTCGACCGCGATGAAGCCGTACCCCTTCTCCGCGTTGAACCACTTGACGGTGCCCTGAGCCATGCCTAACTCCCCTATTACTGGCCCTTGCACAGATCCACACTTCGCGGACCCGGGTCAGACCTCACCCCCCAACGACTGGGGGCGTGCGCCGGAACGCGTCGACCGCGGCCGAATGTATCTGTCCAACTGCCGTCTGCAACAGGTCAATCGGACGAGAATTCTGGACGCGCGCGGTCCGGAATGTGGTGAGAATTCGGTGGAATGCCGGGCAAGTCGGGCTCCACAAAAGGCGCGAAAGCCACAAAAGACGCCCACACTTTGGCTACATCTTGTCGGGTGTGCGGCAGGAATTCAGGGGCTCGCGATCACACGATCGGCAACGCGTTCCCCAACTGTACCGCGCTCAACCACACGGAATTGCCCCCTCCGCTTCTCTTGCGGAGGGGGCAGTACGAGGAAGTCCGGAGGGTTCGCCGGCACCGGACGGAGCGGCGAATTCCGGTCAGCCGCCGGCGACCGCCGGGATGATGGACACGCCGGCCCCGTCGGGGGTGGCCGTCTCCAGGCCCTGCTCGAAGCGGACGTCGTCGTCGTTGACGTAGACGTTGACGAACCGGCGCAGCTTGCCCTGGTCGTCCAGGACGCGGGCGGCGATGCCGGTGTGGTTCTTCTCCAGGTCGGCGATGACCTCGGCGAGGGTCGCGCCCTCGGCGGTCACCTCGGCCCGGCCGCCGGTGTAGGTGCGCAGGATGGTGGGGATGCGGACGGTGACGCTCACGGAAGAATCCTCCGGTCGGGATGGCGTACGGGGGGCGCGGACCGAGGTCCTGGGGACCTCTCGCTAGGCGAGGCCGGCCTCGCGGAACGAGTCGAGGGTGGGCCGGATCGTCGCGGTCAGGCCGGTGCCGGCCACCGCGTCGAGGGTCTTCAGGCCGTCGCCGGTGTTGAGGACGACGGTCGTCTTCGCCGGGTCCAGGACGCCGTTCTCGATCAGCTTGCGGGTGACGCCCACCGTCACGCCACCGGCCGTCTCGGCGAAGATGCCCTCGGTCCGGGCGAGCAGCCTGATCGCGTCCACCACCTGCTCGTCGGTCACGTCCTCCACGGCACCGCCCGTACGGCGCGCGATGTCGAGCACGTAGGGGCCGTCGGCCGGGTTGCCGATGGCGAGGGACTTGGCGATGGTGTTCGGCTTCTGCGGGCGGACCACGTCGTGCCCGGCCTTGAAGGCGGTGGACACCGGCGAGCAGCCCTCGGCCTGGGCACCGAAGATCTTGTACGGCCGGTCCTCGACCAGCCCCAGCTCGACCAGTTCCCGCAGACCCTTGTCGATCTTGGTGAGCTGGGAGCCCGAGGCGATCGGGACGACGATCTGGTCGGGCAGCCGCCAGCCCAGCTGCTCGCAGATCTCGTACGCCAGGGTCTTGGACCCCTCCGCGTAGTAGGGCCGCAGGTTGACGTTGACGAAGCCCCAGCCCTCGCCGGCCGGGTCGCCGATCAGCTCGGAGCAGAAGCGGTTCACGTCGTCGTAGTTGCCCTCGATGCCGACGAGCTCGCCGCCGTAGATCGCGGCCATGACGACCTTGCCCTGCTCCAGGTCGTGCGGGATGAAGACGCAGGAGCGGAAGCCGGCGCGGGCGGCGGCGGCGCCGACGGCGCCGGCCAGGTTGCCGGTGGAGGAGCAGGACAGGGTGGTGAAGCCGAAGGCGCGGGCGGCCTCCAGGGCCTGCGCGACGACGCGGTCCTTGAAGGAGTGGGTCGGGTTGCCCGAGTCGTCCTTGACGTACAGGCCGCCGGTGACGCCGAGCTCGCGGGCGAGGTTGTCGGCCTTGACCAGCTTGGTCCAGCCGGGGTTCAGGTTCGGCTTGCCGGCCACGTCGGCCGGGACGGGCAGCAGGGGGGCGTAGCGCCAGATGCTGGCGGGACCGGCCTCGATGCGCCGCCGCAGTTCCCCGGCGTCGTAGCCCGAGAAGTCGTAGGCGATCTCCAGGGGGCCGAAACACTCCTCGCACGCGAAGACCGGGCCGAGCGGGACGCGGTGACCGCATTCCCGGCAGGAGAGCGCCGTGGCAGGCCCCAGGTCGACGGAGTGGGTGGTGCTTGCAACAGTCTGCACAGCCATGTGAGGCGAGGCCCTTTCTCCTCATCTTCCTCGCAGCGCACCTCGCCGCGAGACGGATTTGGCACCTTCCCTAGCCGGGAGCCTCGCTCCTGAACGAGAACCGACTGGAGGGTTGCCGGGGCTTCATCGGGCCGTGTCCCTCTGCCCCTCTGGATGAGCTGTATGCGGTTGTGTGAACGCGGACGGCAGGGGGGCGACCCCCCGACATGCGATGGTCATCCGCGTTGTTCAAGACTGTAACCGACGGCCAGGACAGTTGAGATAGTCGTCCGAACCGCGAGATGGATCACACCGGACCACCGGAAAAGACGCATCGGACCGGATCACCGGGGGAACCGGGCCGGACCGCGCCGCACCGGGCGGGCCCGGACCGCCGAGAAGACGCGAAGGAGCCACCGACCGTGCTGGAAGAAGTCGAGCGCTGGCTGCGTGCACGCTCCTGGTCCCTGGCCGACCGGCCGCTGCACCAGATCCTCGCGGCCAAGCGCGCCACGGGGCAGTCGGTCAGCGTCGTGCTCCCCGCGCTCGACGAGGAGGCGACCGTGGGCGACATCGTCGCCGCCGTCCGCCGCGACCTGATGCTCCGGGCGCCCCTGGTCGACGAGCTGGTCGTGGTCGACTCCGGCTCCACCGACCGTACGGCCGAGGTGGCCGCCGCGGCGGGCGCGCGGGTGGTCCACCGCGACGAGATCCTCCCGCGCATCCCCGCCGTGCCCGGCAAGGGCGAGGTGCTGTGGCGCTCGCTGCTGGCCACGCGCGGCGACATCGTCTGCTTCGTCGACGCCGATCTGCGCGAGTTCTCCTCCGACTTCGTCACCGGCATCGTGGGCCCGCTGCTCACCGACGCGGACGTGCACCTGGTCAAGGCGATGTACGACCGCCCGCTCACGGTGCCCGGCCCGTCCGCCGCCGGTCCGGCCGGGGCGGGGCAGGGCGGCCGGGTCACGGAGCTGATGGCCCGCCCGCTGCTCAACATGCACTGGCCGCAACTGGCCGGATTCGTCCAGCCGCTGGGCGGCGAGTACGCGGCCCGCCGCTCCCTGCTGGAGCAGCTCCCCTTCCCCGTCGGCTACGGCGTGGAGCTGGGGATGCTCGTGGACGCCCTGCACCTGGTGGGCCTGGACGCCCTCGCCCAGGTCGACGTGGGCGTGCGCAAACACCGCCACCAGGACGGGCAGGCGCTGGGCCGGATGGCCGCCGCCATCTACCGCACCGCCCAGCTCCGCCTGGCCCGCGGCCATCTCATCCGGCCGTCCCTGACCCAGTTCGAGCGGGGCGAGGACGGCTTCGAGCCGCGGACGTACTCCGTGGACACCGAGGAGCGGCCGCCGATGGTGGAGATCGCGGAGTACGCCCGGCGCAGGGTGGCGTGAGCCGGGGCGGCCCGCCGCCGGCGTCGGCCGGTGCCCCGCGCCGCGGTGACACCGTCGTCCCACCTGCCCCACGCGCGACGGCGGTGAAAACACCGCCGGGGCACCCCATGGGCACGTTTGAGCGATCCGTACCCGGGCTAGGTTGAGGCGTATGGCTTCAACGTTCGGTGCAGCTCAGGTGCTGGTGGCCTCCAACCGTGGCCCCGTCTCGTACCAGGTGGAGGAGGACGGCTCGCTCACCGCCAAACGCGGCGGCGGCGGGCTGGTCTCCGGGCTGTCGGCCATCGGGCCGGACGCGGGCGCGCTGTGGGTGTGCTCGGCGCTGTCCGACGGCGACCGGGAGGCGGTCCGGCGCGGGGTCGGCGAGGACGGGGTGCGGATGCTGGACGTCCCGGCCGACGTGCACGCCGACGCCTACAACGGCATCGCCAACTCCGTGCTCTGGTTCGTCCACCACATGCTGTACCAGACGCCGCTGGAGCCGGTCTTCGACGCGGAGTTCCGGCGCCAGTGGGCGTCCTACGAGCGCTTCAACCGGGCCTTCGCCGAGGCGCTGGCCGAGGAGGCCGCCGAGGGGGCGGTCGCGATCGTCCAGGACTACCACCTGACGCTGGTGCCGGGGATGCTCCGCGAGCTCCGGCCCGACCTGCGCATCGGTCACTTCTCGCACACGCCCTGGGCGCCGCCGGAGTACTTCCGGATGCTGCCGGACGACGTGGCCGGGCAGATCCTGCGCGGCATGCTGGGCGCGGACCGGCTCGGATTCCTCACCCACCGCTGGGCGGACGCCTTCACCGCCTGCTGCGAGGCGTTCGCCGGCGGCCTCGGCGGCACCCGCGTCGGGGTGCACGGGCTCGGCGCGGACGCGGACTTCCTGCGGCGGCGGTCGCACGAGGCGGACGTGGACGAGCGGATGGCGGCGCTGCGCGAGGAGATCGGCACCGGCCCGGACGGGAGCGCCCGCCGCACGATCGTGCGGGTCGACCGCACCGAGCTGTCCAAGAACATCGTGCGCGGGCTGCTCGCCTACCGGCAGCTCCTGGCGGACCGGCCCGAGTGGCGGGAGCGGGTGGTGCACGTCGCCTTCGCCTACCCCTCCCGGCAGGACCTGGCGGTCTACCGGGAGTACACGGCCGAGGTGCAGCGGCTGGCCACGGAGATCAACGAGCAGTACGGGACGCCGGGCTGGACGCCGGTGGTGCTGCACGTGAAGGACGACTTCGCCCGGTCCCTGGCGGCCTACCGGCTGGCCGACGTGGCGCTGGTCAACCCGGTCAGGGACGGCATGAACCTGGTCGCGAAGGAGGTGCCGGTCGTCTCCGACGAGGGGTGCGCGCTGGTGCTGTCGCGGGAGGCGGGGGCCTACGAGGAGCTGGGCGAGGACGCGATCGCCGTGAACCCCTACGACGTGGTGGGCACGGCGCGCGCCCTGCACGAGGCGCTGAGCATGCCGGCGGGCGAGCGGGCCGAGCGGAGCAAGCGGCTGGCGGCGGCGGCCACGGCGCTTCCGCCGGCGCGGTGGTTCCTGGACCAGCTCCAGGCCCTGCGGGGCTGAGGCCGTACGCCGGGACCTGACGCCGGGACCTGACAGGGGGCGGGCACCTCGCGGTGCCCGCCCCCTTTCGCGTCGCCTGGGCGGACGTGCCCCGGGCCGCGGGTCAGCCGAGCCGTGCCGCCAGGCCGCGCAGCAGGCCCACCACGCCCGCCGGGCCGTCCACGACGAGGTCCGCCCGCTCCCGCAGCCGGGTCACCTCGTCGCTGCCGCTGCACACCAGCAGGCCCGGCGTACCGGCGGCGCGCAGTTCGTCGACGGCCGCGTAGGCGGGCAGGTCGCCGAGGTCGTCCCCGGCGTACAGGACGCTCTGCGCCCCGATCGTGCGGACGTACTCGGTCAGGGCGACGCCCTTGTCCATGCCCGGCGGGCGCAGTTCCAGCACCATCCGCCCCGGTTCGACGATCAGGCCGTGGCGGGCGGCGAGGGCGGACAGGGGGGCGCGCAGGGCCTCGAAGGCGGCCTGCGGGTCGGCGGCGCGGCGGGTGTGGACGGCGACCGCGCGGCCCTTCTCCTCGATCCACGTGCCCGGCCCGGCCCCGGCCTGCTCCAGCAGGTCCGGCAGCTCGGCGCGGGCGGCCGCGACTCCGGGGTCGGGGGCGGGGGCGGTGACCTCGCCGGTGGCGGCGTCCCAGCGCTCGGCGCCGTAGTGGCCGAGGACGACGAGGTGCTCCAGGCCGGGCACGTCCGCGAAACCGCCGTACCGGACGGCGACCTCGGCCGGACGGCCGGTGACCACCGCGACGGCGGCCAGCTTCGGGGCGAGGGCCGCGAGCACCGGTACGGCGTCGGGGTGCGCGCGGGCCTGGTCGGGGTCGGGCACGATCGGGGCGAGCGTGCCGTCGAAGTCCAGCGCGACGACCGCGCGGCCGGGGCGCGCGAGGAGGGCGTCCAGGCCCTCCCGCCCGGCCGCGGTCGCGGGCGTCGGCAGGTCGTCCAGGGGATGCGTGGGGACGTCGGTGGAGTCCTTGTGGCTGCCCATAGGGCGAACCTATCCCCGAGGGGCCACCGCTACGCCCCCCGGCCCGCCGGTCTCACCGCTGCGCCCGGCGGGCCTCGCGCACCCGGCGCAGCCGGTTGACCGTCACCGGGTCCAGGGCGAGGGCCCGCGGGTCGTCCAGCAGGGCGTTGAGCACCTGGTAGTAGCGCACCGGGGCCAGTCCCAGCTCCTCGCGTATCGCGCGCTCCTTCGCGCCGGGGCCGGGGAAGCCGCGGCGTTCCAGCGCGAGGACGCGCCGCTCGCGCTCGCCGAGCCGCCCGGGCCCGCCGCGCACACCGGCCTCCCCGGGCGCGCCGGGCACACCGGCCTCGTCGGGTGCGCCGGCCTCTCCGGGCGTGCCGGGCACACCGGCCTCCCCGGGCGTGCCGGGCGCGCCGGGCACACCGGGCTCGTCGGACGCGCCGGCCTCGACGGGCGCGCCGGCCTCGACGGGCGCGCCGGCCTCGTCGGGTGCTTCGGGCCGCTCCTGCTCCATGCCCGCCACCGTAACGCGCGGCACCGACAGCGGACGGCCCCCGCCGCCCGCCGCCTCCCCCCGGCCGCCGGGCTGCCCGGCTCCCCGGCAGCGACCCGGCCACCCGGCCGCTCGGCCACCCGGCTACCCAACCACTCGGCCATCCGGCCGCTCGGCCACCCAACCGCTCGGCCACCCGGCCGCTCGGCTACTCCGCGCTCTCCGCCCGGGTCGCCGTGGCCTGGATGGAGCCGAGCACGGCCGCCGGGCTGCCGCCGGGGGCGACCGCCCGGCCGATCCGCTTCTTGATCTCGGCGCTGACCTCGGCCCAGGACTCCTTGCCGACCGGGTAGAGCTCGGACGACAGCAGCTCGTCCAGGAAGGGCCGCAGCTCCTTGTCCTGCGCGGCCGCGCTCATGGCCTCGGACGCGGACGTGGTGACCGGCAGCAGGTCGTACTCGCGGGAGAAGTCGAGGACGTTGTCGTCGTTGTAGACGAAGTCGAGGAAGTCGCCGATCTGCTCCTGGTGGCCGTTGCGCTTGAAGGCCGTCATCCAGTCGGTGACGCCGAGGGTCGCCTTGCTCGGGCCGTCCACGCCCGGGGTGGGCACCATGCCGAACTCGACGCCCTTGGCGGAGGCGATCTTCATCAGCGAGGGGTGCCCGTTGAGCATGCCGACGTCGCCCTTGGCGAACGCCGTGAAGGCGTCGGCCCGGTTGAGCTCGCCGGGGGCCACCGGCCCGGTGAGGTCCTTGCCGACCAGCTCGTCCTTGAGCCAGGTGAAGGTGGCGACGTTCTCGGCGGAGTCGATGCGGTAGGAGCCGACCGACTCGGTGTAGCCACCGCCGCCGCTGAGCAGCCACTGGAGCGTCTCGGCCTGCGCCTCCTCCGGGCCCAGCGGCAGCGCGTAGGGGTACTTCACGCCCTGCGCCTTCAGCGCCCCGGCGGCCTCGGCCAGGTCCTCCCAGCTCTTCGGCGGGGTGATCCCGGCCTCGGCGAAGAGGGCCTTGTTGTAGAACAGCACGCGGGTGGAGGCCGCGAACGGCATGCCGTACTGCACCCCGTTGACCTGGCCGGCGTTCTCGAGCTGGGAGACGAAGTTGGCCTGCACCGGGATGGAGAGCACGTCGTCGGCCCGGTAGAGCAGTCCCTGGTCCGCGTAGTCGGCGTAGGCGCCGATCTGCGCCATGTCGGGCGCCTCGCCCGCGTCGACCATCTCGCGGACCTTGCGGTCGACGTCGTTCCAGGAGTGGACGGTGACGTCGATGTTCACGTCGGGGTGGTCGGCCTCGTACGCCTCGACCAGCTCGTCCCAGTACTTCTTGGAGCTGTTGGCCTTGCTGTCGCCGTAGTCGGCGGCCACCAGTTTCAAGGTCACCTCGGAGTCGCCGGTGAGACCACAGCCCCCCAGAACCGCCGTCATGCCCAGTGCGGACACCACCGCGATCGTCCCTGTCTTCAGCCGCTGCACCGATCCGCCCCAAACGTTGCCGTGCGTCGCGCGAGAACCAACAGATTCGGACTCAGTGGCTCCGAAACGCGAAAATTTTCGAAACTGCAGCACTAAGGTCTACACCACCCCAGTGGACTAGACCTCTTGCGGGTGGACGGGCCACACTGTCCCCGTGAGACACGTCATCGCCCTCGATGTGGGCGGCACCGGGATGAAGGCCGCCCTGGTCGGCGCCGGGGGCGAACTGCTCCACCAGGCCCGCCGGGCCACCGGGCGGGAGCGCGGGCCCGAGGCGGTCGTCGCGGGCATCCTGGACTTCGCCGCCGAGCTGCGCGCCGTGGGCGCCGACCGGTTCGGCGAGCCGGCCGCCGCCGCCGGGGTCGCCGTCCCCGGCATCGTCGACGAACGCGACGGCACCGCCGTCTACGCGGCCAACCTCGGCTGGCGCGACGTCCCCCTGCGCGCGCTGCTCGGCGAACGGCTGGGCGGCCTGCCGGTCGCCCTCGGCCACGACGTGCGCACCGGCGGACTCGCCGAGGGCCGGGTCGGGGCCGGGCGCGGCGCCGACCGGTTCCTGTTCGTGCCGCTGGGCACCGGCATCGCGGGCGCCATCGGCATCGGCGGCCGGGTGGAGGCGGGCGCCCACGGGTTCGCCGGGGAGATCGGCCACATCGTCGTGCGGCCCCAGGGCCTGCCCTGCCCGTGCGGGCAGTCCGGCTGCCTGGAGCGGTACGCCTCCGCCGGCGCGGTCGGCCAGGCGTGGGCGGCGGCCTGCCAGGACCCCGGCGCGGACGCGGCCGACTGCGCCAAGGCCGTCGTGTCCGGGGACGAGCGGGCCGAGCGGGTGTGGCGGGACGCCGTGGAGGCGCTCGCCGACGGGCTGGTCACCGCGCTCACTCTGCTGGACCCGCGCACGCTGATCATCGGTGGCGGCCTGGCCGAGGCGGGGGAAACCTTGTTCACACCGCTGCGGGACGCCGTCCGGCGGCGCGTCACCTTCCAGAAGCTGCCCGAGATCGTCCCCGCGGCGCTGGGGGACACCGCCGGGTGCCTCGGTGCCGGGCTCATGGCCTGGGACCTGCTGCACACCCCTACGACTCCCCCGGAGGTAACCACCTGATGGCCCCCAGCAAGGTTCTCGCCGGCGCCCGGGTGGTCCTGCCCACCGGCACCGTGGACGACGGCCGCCTGGCCGTCGACGGCACCCGTATCGCCGCCGAGGCCCCGCCCGGCGCCGAGATCGTCGACCTGAGCGGCCACTGGGTGGTCCCCGGCTTCGTCGACCTGCACAACCACGGCGGCGGCGGCGCCTCCTTCACCTCCGGGACCGCCGAGGAGGTGCTGCGCGGCATCCACACCCACCGCCTGCACGGCACCACCACCCTCGTCGCCTCCACCGTCACCGGCGACCTGGACTTCCTCGCCCGCCGCGCCGGGCTGCTGGCGGAGCTGGCCGAGCAGGGCGACATCGCCGGCATCCACTTCGAGGGCCCCTTCATCTCCCCGTGCCGCAAGGGCGCGCACTCCGAGGAGCTGCTGCGCGACCCCGACCCGGCCCTCGTCCGCACGCTCGTCGACGCCGCGCGCGGCCACGCCAGGATGGTCACCCTCGCCACCGAGCTGCCCGGCGGCATCGCGTCCGTCCGGATGCTCGCCGACCAGGGCGTGATCGCGGCGGTCGGCCACACCGACGCCACGTACGAGCAGACGGTGGAGGCGATCGAGGCGGGGGCGCGCGTCGCCACGCACCTGTTCAACGCGATGCCGCCGCTCGGCCACCGGGCCCCGGGCCCCATCACCGCCCTGCTGGAGGACGAGCGGGTGACGGTCGAGCTGATCAACGACGGGGTCCACCTGCACCCGGCCGCGCTCCGGCTGGCCTTCCACCACGCGGGCCCGGCCCGGGTCGCCTTCATCACCGACGCGATGGACGCGGCCGGCTTCGGCGACGGCCGCTACATGCTCGGCCCGCTGGAGGTCGACGTCGAGGACGGCGTGGCCCGCCTGGTCGACGGCGGCTCGATCGCCGGCTCCACGCTCACCCTGGACCGGGCCTTCAAGCGGGCGGTGACCGTGGACGGGCTCCCGGTCGAGGACGCGGTGGCGGCCCTGTCCGCCAACCCCGCCCGGCTGCTGGGCCTGGCCGACCGGGTCGGCTCCCTGGAGCCCGGCAAGGACGCCGACCTCGTCGTCCTCGACGCCGCCTTCGACGTCAAGGGCGTGATGCGCCGGGGTGCCTGGGTGGTCGATCCCCAAGTGGGCTGATCCGTCCCCCGGTCACCGCACGGTGGCCGGTTACGGGACTGGGCCGCCCGCCGTCTCTTTGGCATGATCGGCCCTCCGGGAACACCCTCCGGAACCACATGCCGGGCGAGTCGATCGGGGGAGGCAGATCCAGGTGATCCTCACGGTCACGCTGAACACCGCTCTCGACATCACCTACCGCGTACGGGCCCTGCGGCCGCACGCCTCCCACCGGGTCTCGGAGGTGACCGAGCGCCCCGGCGGCAAGGGACTGAACGTCGCCCGGGTCCTCGCCGCCCTCGGGCACGAGGTGACGGTCACCGGCTTCGCGGGCGGCGCCACCGGGCGCGAGGTGCGCGAGCGGCTGGCCGGCGTGCCGGGGATCGTGGACGCGCTGCTCCCGGTCGCCGGCGCGACCCGGCGCACCATCGCCGTCGTGGACGAGCACACCGGCGACACCACCCAGCTCAACGAGCCCGGCCCGGCGGTGACGACCGCCGAGTGGCACGCCTTCCAGGAGGCGTACGGGGAGCTGCTCGCCGGGGCCCGCGCCGTCGCCCTGTGCGGCAGCCTGCCGCCGGGGGTGCCGGTGGGCGCCTACGCCGGGCTGATACGGACCGCCCGCGCCGCCGGGGTCCCCGTCCTGCTGGACACCAGCGGCGAGCCGCTGCGCCGCGGGGTCGCCGCCCGCCCCGACCTCATCAAGCCCAACGCCGAGGAGCTGGCCGAGCTGACCGGCTCCCACGAGCCGCTGCGCGCCGCCCAGGACGCCCGCCGCCGCGGCGCCCGGTCCGTGGTGGCCTCGCTCGGCGCCGACGGACTGCTCGCGACGACCCCCGAGGGCCGCTGGCGCGCGACCCCGCCCGCCCCCGTCCGCGGCAACCCGGCCGGCGCCGGTGACTCGGCGGTCGCGGGCCTGCTGTCGGGCCTGGTGGAGCGCCTGCCCTGGCCGGACCGGCTGGCCCGCGCGACCGCCCTGTCGGCGGCGACCGTGCTGGCACCGGTGGCGGGCGAGTTCGACCGGGCGGCCTACGGGGAGCTGCTGGGCCGGGTGGCGGTGACGGCGGAGGCCACCGCGGCCTGAGGGCCTCTCGTCCGGATCATGCCGGGCTCGCGGGGCCTGGCACCCCGCCCCGCTCCCCGGTCCGGCCCGGTCCGGACGGCAGACCCCGGCGCCCCGGCACTAGCTGCGCTTGACCTGGCCTTCCTTCAGCCAGAACTGGTCCAGCAGGACGTTGCACTTGTCGCCGTCCTGGCAGGACAGCGTGATCGTGTTGGTGCCCTTGTTGAGGGTCGGCCAGGCGTAGGTCTCGGTCCAGCCCTTGGCGAGGTCGCCGTCCTCGGCGCGGGCGAAGTTGCCCAGGTTCAGCTTGTTGCCGAACTCCTTGCCGTTGACCGTCAGCGTCATCGACTGGTCCTCGCCGGCCGCGCTGTAGCGGGCGAAGAGGGTGTAGGCGCCGTCCTTCGGGATGCCGTTGACGGTCCAGGTGACCGAGGCGCCGGGCTGGTCGAGGTGGGACACGTAGATGCCGCCGTCGGACTCGGCGCCCGGCACGTCGGAGGCGAGGGTGGCGCTGCCGCCCAGCCGCAGCGCCTTGGCGTCGATCGTCGGCAGCTCGACCTCGCTGCCGGCGCTGCCGCTGCTGGACGGGGCCGGCTCGGAGCTCTGCGACTGCGTCGGGGCCGGGCTCCCGCCGGCCTGGTCGCCCTTGTCGTCGTCCGAGCCGCTGGTCGTCATGGCCACGCCGATGCCGATCACGACCGCGGCGACCACCGCGACCGCGCCGATCAGCAGTCCCTTGGTGTTGGGGCCGCGGCCGCGGCCGTTGCCGCCGCCCGCGCCGTGCGGCGCCGGGCGCTGGGCCGCGCCGTGACCGTGGGGCCCGCCGGGGCCGCCGGGACCGCCCGGGAGCGTCTCCGGGGCGGCGTAGTGCGGGTGCGGCCGGCCGTAGGCACCCTGCTGCTGCGGCGCCTGGCCGTAGGGGGCGGCCGGGGCGGCCTGGCTCTGGTGCCCGTACTGCCGGGAACCGACGGCCCGCACGCGGTTGACCGAGTTGGGGTAGCCGTAGCCACCGGACGGCGGCTGGGCCCCGTTGGCCTGCCCGTCGGCGTACAGGTAGCCGAACGGGTCGTCGTCCTCGGGCGTGCTCGCGCCGTTGTTGCCGGGCGTCATCCCTAGGTCTCCTAACCAGATGCGGTGCGATTGCGGTACGGGTGGTGAGAGGGCGAGCCTACCCGCTCCCGGTCCCCCGAAAGGGTGACCGATCTCGCGTCAGGCCGTTGACCTGGGGCTCAGCCGGCCCGCCGGTGCTGTTTGGGACGAGATCGTTTCTCGACGTACATCCGTTCGTCAGCGGACTTCAGGACTTCGTCGGCGGTCATGCCGCAGTTGGCCCACCCGATGCCGAAGCTGGCGCCGACCCGGACGGCCCGTCCCTCGGCGCGGATGGGCTGGATGATCTCGTTGCGCAGCCGTACGGCGAGGTCCTGGGCGTCGGCCCGGCCGAGCCCGTCGGCGAGGATCACGAACTCGTCGCCGCCGAGCCGGGCCACGGTGTCGCCGTCCCGCACGCCGTTGCTCAGCCGCCGGGCGACCTCGATGAGGACGGCGTCGCCCGCGTTGTGCCCGAACCGGTCGTTGATCGACTTGAAGCCGTCGAGGTCGCAGAAGAGGACCGCGAGCCCCTTGGTGCCGTCGTCCCGGTCGCCCTCGGGGGCGACCGCGTGCACATGGTGGTCGTAGGCGTGGTCGTAGGCGTCGTACGGGTCGGCGCCGGCCGGGAAGTCGAAGGGGTGGCCGCCGGAGTCGGCGACCGGGTGGCTCCACGCCGCGTCCATCGCGTCGACCGCGGTGGGCTGCGCGGACAGCGGGCGCGTGCACAGCCGGGCGGAGAGGCGGGCCCGCAGCTCGGCGGAGTTCGGCAGGCCGGTCAGGGAGTCGTGGGAGGCGCGGTGGGCGAGCTGGAGCTCGCGGCGCTTGCGCTCCTCGATGTCCTCGACGTGGGTGAGCAGGAAGCGGGGGCCGTCGGCGGCGTCGGCGACCACGCTGTTGCGCAGGGACACCCAGACGTAGCTGCCGTCGCGGCGGCCGAGGCGCAGCTCGGCCCGGCCGCCCTCGGCGGAGGTGCGCAGCAGGGTGCCTATGTCCTCGGGGTGGACGAGGTCGGAGAAGGAGTAGCGGCGCATCGCGGAGGCGGGCCGGCCCAGCAGACGGCACAGGGCGTCGTTGGTGCGCAGGATGCGGCCGTGCTGCTCGCCGCCCATCTCGGCGATCGCCATGCCGGAGGGGGCGTACTCGAACGCCTGCCGGAAGCTCTCCTCGCTCGCCCTGAGGGCCTGCTGCTCCCGCTCCAGCCGCACCAGGGCGCGCTGCATGTTGGCGCGCAGCCGGGCGTTGCTGATCGCGATGGCGGCCTGGAAGGCGTACATCTGGAGCGCCTCGCGGCCCCAGGCGCCGGGGCGCCGCCCGTTGCGCGGGCGGTCCACGGAGAGCACGCCTATCAGCTCGCCGCTGGACCGGCCGCCGTGCGGGCCGGGCGCGTACATGGGGGCGAAGAGGCGGTCGGCCGGGTGCCACTCGTCGGCGAAGCGGGGCGCGGGCCCGTCGGTGTACCACTGCGGGACGTCGTCGTCGTCGAGGACCCAGCCCTCGGTGTGGGGGATGAACACCAGGTCGCCCCAGCGCTCGCCCATGCCCAGGCGCCGGTCCCACGCCTCGCGGGAGCCGACGCGGCCGGTGATGAGGGCCTCGGCGGCCGGGTTGCCGGCGAAGGCGGCGACGACGAGGTCGCCGTCGGGGCGCACCAGGTTGACGCAGGCGAGCTCGTAGCCGAGGGCGTGGACCGCGCCGTCGGCGACGGTCTGGAGCGTGTCCGCCAGACTGCGGGCCGTGTTCATGTCGGCCATGACCTGGTGCAGTTGACGCAGGGACGCAAGACGGACGTACGGTTCCGACTCGGTCTCCATGCTCGCCCTCCCCCCGAGACATCGCAGCGAATCAAGGGATGTGTTCGGCGCCGTTTCCGGGTGGTGCCCTTGCGGCTTCCCCGCCACTGAATCACAGCGCGCTGCCCACTCGGTACACAGGGTCAACAATTATTGCCCCTTGTGACTCAAGTCACAGGTAAACGTGAACAATTGAGAGGAGTTTCTGCCTTCACCCCGTGCGGAAGCTGAACGCAATGTTTGTCGGGATGTGTGCGACTCGTACCGGGGTCCTAGGTCCCGGCTGGGACCGGGGTCCGATGCGGGACGCCGCAAGCGGCCATTAGCGTGACGGACGTGCCGAACACCTCCCCTGTCACCGCCGCCGCGACCACCGCCTCCCCCGTCGTCTTCTCCTCGCCGACGCCGTCCGCCGCCGGGCATGCTGAGGGGGTGAGCAACGACGAGTTCCGCGCCGCCATGTCACGGCTGGCCTCGGGCGTGGTCCTGGTGACCGCGCAGGAGCCGCCGCTCGATCCGGACGACCCCCGGGCGCCGCGCTGCGAGGACGTCGGCATGACGGCCACGGCGTTCGTCTCGGTCTCCCTGGACCCGCCGCTGGTCCTGGTCAGCCTGCGCGAGGGCTCCCGCATGGACGACCTGCTCGCCGAGCAGCCCCTGTGGGCGGTCTCCGTGCTCGCCGAGAGCCAGCGCCACATCGCCGGCCGCTTCGCCATGAAGGGCAGGGTCAGCGACCGCCTGCTGTTCGAGGACATCCCCTACACCCGGGGCGAGGCGACCGGGGCCTGCCTGGTGGGCGGCGCCCTGGCCACCCTGGAGTGCCGCACCGAGCAGCGGGTGACGGCCGGCGACCACACCCTGGTGATCGGCCGGGTCCTCACCGCCCGCGTCCCCAGCGCCGACGGCGGCCCGCTGACGTACTTCCGCGGGCGGTACCGGCACCTGGGCTGAGCCCGCGCATCTCCGTGGCGGCCCGGCCGGCGCCCCTCCTACGGTGTGCGGATGACCTCCGTACCCGCACCCGCGCCCCGGCTGGAAGAGATCACCCCGCACACCCTCGACGCCGCGCTCGCCATCCGCGTCCGGCCCGACCAGGAGCACGCGGTCTCCCCCGTGGTGAAATCGCTCGCCGAGGCGTACGTCCATCCCGGCGTCGCCTGGCCCCGGCTGATCGTGGACGGCGGCCGGCCGGTCGGGTTCCTCATGGCGTTCTTCGACATCGACTGGAACGGCGACGGCACCCTCTTCCGCTCCGGGCTGTGGCGGCTGAACATCGACGCCGGGCAGCAGGGCCGGGGCTACGGCCGCTTCGCGGTCGAGGCGGTGGCCGCCGAGATCCGCCGCCGCGGCGGCACCCGGCTCCACGTGAGCTGGCACCCCGGGCCGGGCGGTCCGGAGTGCTTCTACCTCGGGCTGGGCTTCCGCCCCACCGGCGAGAGAAGCGGGGACCAGACGGTCGGCGTCCTCGACCTCGCCTGATCCCGGCCGGTCAGCCCCAGTTCTTCGGCGACCGGCCCCGCTTGGTCTCCGCGCGCTGCTTCTTCTCGCGCAGCCGGCGCTCGTTGATGCCGCGCGGCACCCGGGTGGGCCTGCGCGGCTTGGGCGGGGGCGCGGTGGCCTCGGCCAGCAGGGCCGCCAGGCGTACGGCGGCGGCCTCGCGGTTGCGCCACTGGGAGCGGTGCTCGGCGGCGCGCACGGTGACCACCCCGCCGGTCAGGCGGCCGGCCAGCCGCTCCAGCGCCCGCTCCTTCCACACCGGGGGCAGGGCCTCGGTCCGCGCCAGGTCGAAGCGGAGTTCCACCTGCGTGTCGGTGGTGTTGACGTGCTGTCCGCCGGGCCCCGACGACCGGGAGAAACGCCACATCAGCTCCGCCTCCGGAAGGACGACCGAACCGCGGATGACATGGGGACCTGGCATGCCGTCCATGTTCCCGGCTCCGTCCCCTCCACGTCACCCGAATATCCGCGCGCCCCGCGAGGCGCGGTGAGACGCCGGGAAGATGCCGGTAAAGAAAGTAAAGACACCTGGAACCTCGCGTACCCCTCTCTTCGTTCCAAGGGGTAGCTGTAGCTTCTTGCGTACGTAAACGAGGAAAGGACTCCCGACAATGGCTGTAAGCCTGTCCAAGGGCGGCAACGTCTCGCTCACCAAGGAAGCTCCGGGCCTGACCGCCGTCACCGTGGGCCTCGGCTGGGACGTCCGTACCACCACCGGCACCGACTTCGACCTCGACGCCTCCGCGATCGCGGTCACCGCCCAGGGCAAGGTCTACTCCGACGCCCACTTCGTCTTCTTCAACAACAAGCAGACGCCGGACAACACGATCGTGCACACCGGTGACAACCGCACCGGCGAGGGCGCCGGCGACGACGAGGCGATCAACGTCGACCTCGCCGGGCTGCCGGCCGACATCGACAAGGTCGTCTTCCCGGTCTCCATCTACGACGCCGAGAACCGCGGCCAGAACTTCGGCCAGGTCCGCAACGCCTACATCCGCATCGTCAACCAGGCCGGCGGCACCGAGATCGCCCGCTACGACCTGTCGGAGGACGCCGCCACCGAGACCGCGATGGTCTTCGGCGAGCTGTACCGCAACGGCAACGAGTGGAAGTTCCGCGCGGTCGGCCAGGGCTACGCCTCGGGCCTGGTCGGCATCGCCCAGGACTTCGGCGTCAACGTCTGACGTCCGCACCGCGGTGCGGGCCCCCGGCCGGGAAGGAGGGCCGGGGGCCTCGCCGTGCCGCCGTCAGGGCCGCGCCGGCTTCCCCTCGCCGTACAGCCATTCCTCCCAGACCGCGTCGAGGTCGTGGTCCGGCGCCCCGGCCTCCACGTAGGCGGTGAAGTCGCCGGTACCGGCGTTGCCGTGGCGGTGTTCGTCCGCCCAGCCCCGGATCAGGCGGAAGAAGGCGCCGTCGCCGACCGTCTGCCGGATCCGGTGCAGCACCATCGCCCCGCGCAGGTAGACGGGGTCGGCGGAGACGTGCCCGGCGTCGGGCGGGTCGGCCGGCGCGAAGGCCCACACCGCCTCCTCTTCCTCCGCGTCACCGAAGTACGTGCCGTCGTACAGCGCCTCGAAGGTCTCCTCGGCGCTGTCGCCGCCGTGGTCCTCCTCCCACAGCCACTCCGCGTACGTGGCGAAGCCCTCGTTGAGCCACATGTCCCGCCAGCTCTCGGGCGTGACCGAGTCGCCGTACCACTGGTGGGCGATCTCGTGGACGAGGAGCACCACGTCGGGGGCGCCGGGGAAGACCGGCCGGCTCTGCGTCTCCAGCGCGTACCCGGCGTCCTGCGGGTCCTCGACGATCGCGCCGGTGGTGGCGAACGGGTAGGGGCCGAAGAGGCCCCGGGCCCACTCCACGACCTCGGGGATGCGCGCCAGGACCGCCCGGCTCGCCCCGGCCTGGTCCGGGTCGACCGCCGTGTACACGGGCACGCCGTCCCCGGTGGCGGAACGCGTGATCTCGTAGTCGCCGATGGCGAGGGTGGCGAGGTAGCTCGCCATGGGCTCGGCGGTGTGCCAGGTGAAGGTCGTACGGTCCCCGCGGGTCCGCTCGCCGGCCGGCTCGCCGTTGGAGACCGCCCGCAGGCCCTTGGGCACCGTCACCTCGATGTCGTACGCCGCCTTGTCGGAGGGGTGGTGGTTGCCGGGGAACCAGGCCATGGAGCCGGTGGGCTGGCCGAGCGCCACCGCCCCGTCGTCCGTGCGCAGCCAGCCCTCCTCCGAACCGTCCGGGTCGGTGATCGTCTCCGGGGCGCCGGAGTAGCGGACGGCGACGCGGAACTCGGCGCCCTCACCGATGTCCTCCGGCGGCCGGACGGTCAGCTCCTGGCCGGCGCGGTTCCACGCGGCCGCCTGACCGTCCACGGTGACCCGCTGGACGTCGAGGCCCTTGAGGTCCAGGGAGAAGGCGGAGAGGTCCTGGGTGGCGCGGGCGGTGAGGGTCGCGGTGCCGCCGAGGCGGTGCGCCCCGGGCTCGTAGGCGAGGTCGAGGGCGTAGTGGGTGACGTCGTAGCCGCCGTTGCCGGCCTTGGGGAAGTACGGGTCGCGCACGCCGAAGCCGCCGGGGGTGCCGTGGACACCGCCCCCGCCGCACGCGGTGAGCAGGACCAGGACGGCGGCGGCCGGCAGGAGCGGGCGAGTGATGCGCACCCTGTGATCCTAGGGGCGTGATCCTTCGGGCGTGATCCTTCGGGGCGTACCGGACGTACGGGATGCACAGGTCGTACGGGACGTGCGAGTACGTACAGGTGCGTGCGGGCGTAGCCGTATGTACGAGGCGTGCGTGGCGTGTGAGGCGTAGGCGCGTACGCGACGTTCGGGCCGGGGAGCGGGCGGTAGCGTCCGGGGGCCCCGCCGGCGGGCCGGGCCGGGTCGTCCGATCGGCTGACCCCCCAGGCCGCCCCCAGCGGCGACAATGGTGGTGTTTTCCCAGTTCGACGCGGTGCGCACGGGCCCGGAAGGAGGTGCGCCCGGATGGCCGAACCGTACGACCACGCCCCGGACGCCCGGTGGCTCGGCGCCGTCCTGCACGCGGCGTTCTTCCTGCTGCTCGGCGGCGCCCTCGCCCGCTTCCTGCTGCGTCACCCCGGCGAGCCCCGCACACCGTGGATCATCGCCCTGTCCGTCGTCCTGGCCCTGCTGCACCTGCTCGGGCCCGCGCCGGACCGTCCCCGCGCGCTGTCCGCCCTGCGGCGGCCGGCCTGGCTGGGCCTGGTCGTCGCGGTGTGGCTGGTGCTCGTCGTCCTCGCGCCGAGCTTCTCCTGGTGCGCGGTCCCCCTCTTCTACACCGGCCTGCGCACGCTGCCCGCGCGGGCGGCGCTGGTGCTGGCCGGCGTCCTCACCCTGTTCGTCGTCGCCGCGCAGCTCCGGCTGGCCGGGCGCCTCGACCCCGACCTGCTGCTCGCCCCGCCCGCCGTCGCCGCCCTGGCCACGGCCGTCTTCCTGCACACCGAACGCCAGGCGGCCCGGCAGCGCGCGCTGATCGGCGACCTGATCCGCACCCGCCGTGAACTGGCCGCCGCCGAACGGCGCGCGGGCACCCTCGCCGAACGCCAGCGGCTGTCCATGGAGATCCACGACACCCTGGCCCAGGGCCTGTCCAGCCAGCGGATGCTGCTCCAGGCCGCCGAGCGGGTGTGGGCGGCGGACCCGGCCAAGGCCCACGCCCATGTGCGGGCCGCCGCGTCCGTCGCCGAGCACAACCTGGCCGAGGCCCGGCGCTTCGTCCACGACCTGGCCCCCGCCGACCTCGCCCGCGGCGGCGGCCTCGGCGCGGCGCTGCGCGTCCTGGCGGACCGGGAGTCCGGCGGGCACCTGACCGTACGGGTCCACGTCGACGACGGGGGCCGGGCCCCGCTGCTGCCCGACCGCGTCCAGTCGGCGCTGCTGCGCATCGCCCAGGGCGCGCTGGCCAACGTCCGCGAGCACGCGGGCGCGACCACGGCGGCGCTCACCCTCACCCTCCTCGACGACCAGGTGGTCCTCGACGTCAGCGACGACGGCCACGGGTTCGACCCGGCCGCGCCCGGCGCCCCGGCCGGGGTGCGCGGCCACGGCCTGCCCGCCATGCGGGCCCGGCTGCGGCAGCTCGGCGGCACCCTGACCGTCGAGTCGGCCCCCGGCGAGGGAACCGTCCTGTCCGCCGCCGTCCCTCTGGAGAACCCCCGATGACCGCTTCCGCCCCCGTGCGCATCCTGGTCTGCGACGACCACGTCGTCGTCCGCGCCGGGCTGCTCGCCCTGCTCGACAGCGCCCCCGGCATCGAGGTGGCGGGCGAGGCGGGCACCGGCGAGGAGGCGCTCGCGCTGGCCGCGAAGCTCGCGCCCGACGTGGTGCTGATGGACCTCCAGCTCGGCGCGGGCATCGACGGCGTGGAGACCACCCGCCGCCTGACCCGCGGGCCCGGCCCCCGCCCGCACGTCCTGGTGCTGACCACCTACGACACCGACGCCGACATCACCCGCGCCATCGAGGCCGGCGCCACCGGCTACCTGCTGAAGGCCGAACGCCCCGAGGAACTGTTCGCCGCCATCCACGCCGCCGCCCAGGGCCGCACCGCGCTGTCCCCGCCGGTCGCCAGCCGCGTCATGGCCGGCCTGCGCAACCCGCGCCCCGCCCTCACCGGCCGCGAGCGCGACATCCTCGCCCAGCTCGCCCGCGGCCTCGGCAACCGCGAGATCGCCCGGGCCCTGTTCATCAGCGAGGCCACGGTCAAGACCCACCTGCGCCGGATCTACGACAAGCTGGGCGTCGACACCCGCGCGGGCGCCGTCGCGGTGGCCAAGGAGCAACGCCTGCTGCCGTGACGGGCGCCGCCCGCACGACCACCGCGCGGACACCCCGGCCCACGCGGCGACCACCTCGCGCGGCCACCACCCGTGCTGGGCGCCCGCGCGACCACCAACCGCGCCGGGCGCGCTGGGCGCCCCGGCCGCCGCCGCTCGCACGGTCAGCACCTGGTGCGGGCGCCCCGCCCGCACGGCCACCACGCACCGGTGACCGGTCACCGCCCGCACGGCCCGCCCCGCGCACCCGTGCCGCTCACCGGCGTTCGCCACCGTGCGCCCGCCGCTCCCCCGCCGCCGTGCGTCCGCCGCCCCTCCGCCGCCGCGGGACCGCCGTCGCCGTGACACCATCAGCCCGTGCTCGACATCGGTTACGCCCTCTCCCTCCGCTTCCCCGACCCCCCGCAGACCGACTACCGCCGCGCGGACGTCCACGCCCTGCGGCACGACCTGTTCTGCGGCGACGTGTATCTCGCCGACACCGAGTCGGACCGGGAGATCTCCACGGCCTGGGGATGGGTGCCCGTACTGGACTTCGCCTGGGCGCTGTGCGACATCGCCGAGCTGCTCGACCGGGACCCGGCCGGCTCCCGCGCCTCCCGCCCCCAGCACGCCGAGCTGGACTTCACCGAGTCCACCGACCGCCTGCTGTTCGAGCGCCGCTTCGGCTGGGTCGACATCGAGGCGGAGTGGCTGCCGCCGGCCGAACCGCCGCTGACCTTCTCCCACTCCGTACTGCGCCGGGAGGCCCGGGACTTCCTGCACGACCTGATCGCCGACCTCACCGACCTGCACGAGGACCTCGCGGACAACCCGGCGATCTGGACCCTCCAGGCCCGCTTCCCGCGCCTGCCCTGACCCGGCCCCGGACCGCACCACCCCGGACCGCACCGGCTCGGTAGGCCACCCGCCCGCACCGGCCCCGCGAGCCGCCCCGGAAGCCGCCGCGAGGACCCGCCCCGGAAGCCGCCACGTGAACCC
>NZ_WYCT01000679.1 GCF_011008945.1 Streptomyces harenosi | reverse complement strand
AGATGGGTATAAGAGACAGGCATCTCGTCGTGGGTCAGGAGCATCGCGCGCTGGTCCGGGTCCCAGGTCCACTGCACGCGGTACTCGTACCCGGCCAGGTCGGACGGCGAGCGGATGATCACCGACCGGCCGGCCAGCTCCACCGCGCTGACGGCGTCGTTGTTGGACATGACCTGGACGAGCCGGTGACCGGTGACGGTGTAGACGCGCACGGCCGTCTGGTTGGTCGGCGGCAGCCGGAAGCCGAGCGTCATGTCCTCCCGCCCGTCGCCGGTCAGGTCGCGGTAGTACGGCTCCAGCAACGGGCACCGGTCGCGGTCGCCGCCGGAGCGGCAGTCGTCCATCCGGTGTGCCGTCTCCCGGTACGGCGCCTCGCTCCCGGCGTAGTCGTCCGGGTGGGCCGCGATCTCCGCCCGTACCACCGCCGCCGGATCCACGGTGCGGATGTCGTCCCCCGGTACCGTCACGCCCTTGACGGTCTCGGTGTCGGCCTCGTCGAAGTCCCAGGCCGGGGTGGACGCCGGGGGCAGGTCCGGCCACAGCCGCGCCGGGCTGACCGCGGTGGGCGTGGCGCCCGCGCCCTCCAGCCCGCCCGCGCCACCGCAGCCGGCCGTGGTCGCGAGGACCGCGAGGACGAGGCAGACCACGGGGGCCACGGGGACGACGGCGGGGACCGTACGGCGGGCTGCGCGCCGGTGGCGACGGGGAGGCACTGCACTCCTGGAGGTCGGGGCGACGGGGGCCGCGTACACCTTATTCGCACGGACGTCCTTTTTGCCGGTGTGGGGGCGGGGTTCCCCTGCGCGGTGG
>NZ_WYCT01000678.1 GCF_011008945.1 Streptomyces harenosi | reverse complement strand
GTCGCGGGGCCCTTCCGTGGTCGGCACCCGCGCCGGGGCGGCGCCGGTGTCCGGGGTGAGCGGCGCCGGGGGTGCGCCGCCGGCCGAGGGTGCGCGGACGGGGCCGGGGGACCGGGCCGGTGGGTGCCGACGGGCGCCGCCCCAGCGGCGCCGGTTCGGCGCGCGGTCGGTCCGGATCACCGGCGCGACCGGCCCGCCGGTCTGGCCTGCGGATCGACCGGCCTGCGGGTCTGCGGGTCTGTCGACCGGCCGGTCTGCGGGTCTCTGAAGCGGCCGGTCTGCCGATCGGCCGGTCCACAGACCGCCTGTCGCCCGAGCGATCCGTTCCTGGACGTTTCCGGTCGGCCGGCCCCGGGCGTCCCCGGAGCCGGCCGTTCTCTTGGGTGACCGGGCTGCTGTCCCCTGCCGTCCGGTCACTTCCCTGGAGCGAGGTCCCACGACGCACAGCACCATCCGTACGTCTCACGCTCCAGCGAGCCACGCGTGGTTCTTTCGGGCCCGCCCCTGGCTGGCACGGACATCCGGACCAACGAGGCCGCCGCCGGGACGGTCACGCGCCGTACGGGTGAGAGGGCCGCCGAACTCAGATGCGACCGCGGCACAGCTCCAGCAGCGTCATCGCCAGCGCCGTGCCCGGCTTGCCCAGCGCCTCCCGGTAGTGGCCGAGGACCTCCATCTCGCGGGAGAGGTTCACGCGGCGCCCGCCGGAGGAGATCCGCGCCTCCTGGATGACGGCGGAGACCGCCATCCGTTCCTGGACCAGGCCGATGATCCGGTCGTCGAGGGCGTCGATGCGCTCCCGGGCCCCGGTGATCACGTCGGCGGCCTCGGGGGTGCGGGCGCCGGTGCGGTCGGCGGCGGGGTCGCCGGCGGGCACGGGAGGCCGGGGGCCGGTCGCCTGGGC
>NZ_WYCT01000677.1 GCF_011008945.1 Streptomyces harenosi | reverse complement strand
GACGTGGAGACGCCGGTCCTTGATGACCGCTGGCGGTTGTTCGCCCTCGCCGACCGTCGCGTGACCGACTTCCAGGACCAGCGCATCGATCCCCTGTGGCTGGGTGCGGGCGTGCGTTACCGCTTCGGGCAGCTGGATGCGGAAGCGGCGGTCCTGCGCGCCAATGATCACATCGGCGACACCGGCCTGCGCGTCGGCGTCGGCTGGCAGTTCAACGATTCCTGGCACGCCGGCGTGGTGGTCGCACGCAATGACCCGGAGGCCTCGATGCAGGCGCGCGCGGCCGGCATCACCGCCGACAGCGTGAGCGCGATGCCCACCAGGGCCGGCGTGATCTCCGCCATCGACTTGCGGGTGGCCTCCTTCGGCGGCAGCCCCTCCTCGCTCATCACGCGCTCGACGTTCTCCACCACCACGATCGCATCGTCCACCAGCAGCCCGATCGCCAGCACCATGCCGAACATGGTGAGCGTGTTGATCGAATACCCCGCGGCCGACAGCACCGCGAAGGTGCCCAGCAGCACCACCGGCACGGCGATGGTCGGGATCAGCGTGGCGCGGAAGTTCTGCAGGAACAGGTACATCACCAGCACGACCAGCGCGATCGCCTCGATCAGGGTGATCACCACTTCCTTCAGCGAGATGGTCACGAACGGCGTGGTGGTGAACGCCACGTGGTAGGTGTAGCCATGCGGCCAGTACTTCTGCAGCTGCTGCAGTCGTGCCTCGACGGCCTTGGAGACGGCGATGGCGTTGGCACCGGCGTTGAGCTCGATGCCCAGCGAGGCCGACGGCTTGCCGTTGAACGTGCTGATGCTGTCATAGCTTTCCGGGCCCAGGCCGATCGTCGCCACGTCGCCCAGGTGCACCACGCTGCCATTGGCATCGGCCTTGATCACCACCTGCGCGAACTGC
>NZ_WYCT01000676.1 GCF_011008945.1 Streptomyces harenosi | reverse complement strand
GGGCGGGGCGCGGTCCGGGGCCGGCCGGCGGCCCCGCCCGGGCGGTTCAGCCCTCGTCGCCCACCAGGTTCGGGATCTCCTGCGTCGCGTACCACAGCAGTTCGTGGTCCTCGGCGCCGTCCACCACGAACTGCGCGTCGTCGTCCCCGGCGTCCGCGGCCCTCAGCGCCTCGGCGGCGGCGGCCACGTCGGCCTCCGCGTCCGCGGCGTCGACGTGCACCGAGGCGGCCTTGGCCAGGGGTACGGCGCGGGTGACCCGCACCTCGCCGAGCGCCGCCGGGTCGAGCCCACGGCCGGGGTCGGCGCTCGCCGCGCCGTCGGGCACGTCGACGGCGACCACGACGCGGCGCCGCGCCGCCCCGGGGTCGGCGGCCAGCAGCCGCAGCGAGGCGAGCGCGGCGCGGCTGAGCGCCGCGTACTCCAGCTCCTCGATGTCGTCGGAGAGGTACCACTCGCGCAGGGCGGGCGTGACCGCGTAGGCCACGAGCGGCGCGGCCCCCAGCTCACCCTTCTGGTACGCCTCGGCGAGACCGGGGAGGGTCAGGGGGACGTAGACGCGCATGAGTGGCCGCTTTCGTGGTCGGGCTGGGCTGCAAGGGCCTTCAGGATACGTGCGGGTGTCCTCTTTCGGGGCTCCGGACGTGACGCCCGGGGCGTCCACCCCGGTCCCGCCCGTCACCCGGTACGGCCGCGCGGTCCCGGGCCTCCGCCGCCGCCCGGTCACCCGGATAGGTGAACATCTCCCCCGCCCGGTCCCGGTCCCCGGCCGCCTTGCCGCCCCCGCGCGCCGCCCCGTACAAGATCCGCGACAGAAGTTACTGCTCGGTATTCACCGGGCCGCCGAACGGGGACTCCCATGCACAAGGTCATGACCCGGGCCCAGCAGCGCCCCGGCAGCACCCGCCCGTCCCACCGCCGCGAGGAC
>NZ_WYCT01000675.1 GCF_011008945.1 Streptomyces harenosi | reverse complement strand
CTGACTTAATGGTGCCCAAAGGGCAACTAACAACAATAATGCTTTGAACCAGGTGCTGCGGGGCATTCACGGACCTCATAATCAACTTTATTTTTTTTTTTCAAGCAGAAGACGGCATACGATCTTAGCGAGTGTCTCGTGGGCTCGGAGATGTGTATAAGAGACAGGGAGACGGCCACGTCGTCGAACCACAGGGTGTCGTCGCCCGAGCCGTAGCTCTCCCAGCCCAGCCGCAGCGCGGTGGGCCGGGGCGGAGTGGTGCGGACGAGCCACTGCTGGTCGATGTCCTGCGTGGGGACGCCGTCGGCGTGCAGGCCCGGGACCCGCTCGTCGCCGAGCCAGGTATCGAGCTTCGGCGCGCCCGTGTCGATCGCGAACCGCAGGCACTGCCAGCTTCCGGTCGGCAGCGGCCGGCTCAGCGCCACCCCGGCCGGGCTCTGCGCGGGCAGGGTGGCGTCGTCGCTCTCCCGGTTCCACTGCAGGGCGCCGTTCTGGCCGCCCACGCGCAGGCTCCGCCCGTTCTGGGAGGCGTCGGGCAGGGAGACGAAGGTGACGTGGGCGGCAGGGAGCGCGGTGGTGTGCCGCACCCACATGCGCACGTACATCACCGGGCCGACCGAGGACAGGTCCGCCGTGGCGGCGACGAAGGCGTGGTTGCAGTACCCGGCCCGGCCGTCCACCCGCAGCGATCTGCTGCCGCTGTGCGCGACCGCGGTGTCGACGGCGGCCGTGCCGGTGCCCTGGCAGTCGGGCGCGGTGAACCGCCAGGCGCCGGACGGGGCCGGGCCGGTCTGGTCCTCGAAGTCCGAGCAGAGCACCGCGCTGCCGCACCCGGCGCCGGGCGGGGGCGTCGTCGGGGGCTCCGTCGTGGGCCTGACTCTTATACACATCTGACGCTGCCGACGAAGCTAGAAGTGTAGATCTCG
>NZ_WYCT01000674.1 GCF_011008945.1 Streptomyces harenosi | reverse complement strand
CGGGTGAGCGGTTGGACACGGTGGGGCTGGATGCCGGGTACTGGGTGCGGAATCTGCGGGAGCGGGTCGCGTTCGAGCCGGTGGTGCGGTCGCTGGCCGAGCAGGAGTACGGGCTGTTCGTCGAGGCCAGCCCCCACCCGGTCCTCACGGTGCCGGTCCAGGAGACGCAGGAGAACGTCGTCGGCGCCGGGTCGACCGTCGGTTCGCTGCGCCGGGACGAGGGGGGTGCGGACCGGTTCCTGATGTCGTTGGCCGAGGCGTACGCCGCCGGCGCCCCCGTCGACTGGTCGTCCTTCTTCGCGGGGAGCGGGGCGCGGCGGGTCGGGTTGCCGACGTACGCGTTCCAGCACGAGCGGTACTGGCTGGACGATGTGGAGCTGCCGGGGGCGGGTTCCGGTGAGGGTGCCGTGGATCCGGTGGACGCGGCGTTCTGGGGTGCGGTGGAGCGTGCGGACGTCGAGGGTGTGGCGGCGTTGGTGGAGGGCGTGGAGGCGGGGGTGTGGGAGCCGGTGGTTCCCGCGCTGTCGGCGTGGCGTCGTGGCCGGCGGGCTCAGTCGACGTTGGACGGGTGGCGGTACCGGACGGTGTGGCGTTCGGTGCCGGTGCCGTCGTCGGCCGGGTTGAGCGGCCGGTGGGTTGTGGTGGCCCGGGGCGAGGACGGGACGACCGCTCGGGTTCGGGAGGCGCTGGAGTCCGCGGGCGCGGAGGTGACCACCGTTCTGGCGGCTGGCGGGGTGGACGGTGAGGTGTTCACCGGTGCCTCGGGTGTGGTGTCGCTGCTGGCGCTGTCGGGCGGTGAGGAGGCGGTGTCCGGGACCGTGTCCGTGGTGCAGGCGCATGCGCGGGCGGGTGTGGAGGCGCCGTTGTGGGTGCTGACGCGGGGTGCCGCGGCGGTGGGCGGTGCGGACGTGGTGCGTCCGGAGGCCGCGCAGGT
>NZ_WYCT01000673.1 GCF_011008945.1 Streptomyces harenosi | reverse complement strand
GTGGATAAGAGACAGCCCCAGCAGCGCGCACACGTCGAGCAGTTCGGTCCGCAGGGAGGCGTCCGTGACGCGCGGCAGCAGCGCCCGCAGCGCCGCGTGCGCCTGGCGGACCTGTTCCCGGGCGGCACCCGCGGCGGCCTCCCGCAGGGGCCCCGGCCGGGCCGCCGCCACCAGCTCCCGCGCCTCCTCCCGCAGCAGCAGCGCCTGTTCCACGTCCCGCGCCGCCTCCACGGCCGCGCTCAGCGTGCGGTCGCCCAGCGGCTGGGCCGCGCGCAGGGCGCCGTACAGCACCCCGCGCACCCGGCGCCGGACCACCACCGGCACCGCCACCACCGAGCGCAGCCCCTCGGCGGCGACCGGGGCGTCGTACTCGTGGCTGATGTGGCGGGCCGCGGAGTAGTCGGTCACGGCGCAGGGCCGGGCGAGCGCGACCGCCTTGCCGCCCAGGCCGCTGCCGGAGGTCACGGCGAGGGAGCTGAGCGCGGCCGTGGCGGTGCCACTGAGCTCGCTGATGCGCACCCGCCGCCGGTCGCACTCCATCAGCCCGCCGAAGACGACGGGAAGTCCGGTGGTGCGCCGCAGCCTGACCAGTGCGCTGCGGATCTCCACCACGTCGGCCGCGTCTGCTGCCACGTACTCGCCCTTTCCGATGCGTCTCGCCGGGGGCGGTCTCCCCGTTCGGGGGCCTTTCCCGGCGCACACCCCCGTTCGGGGGTAGTGAGACCTGCATCACGGATTACACGATGGCGGGGAGCCGCCCGGCAATGGTCCGGCACCGAGGAGGACAGATGACGACGGCGACGGAGCTCTTCCGCAGGGCGCGGGACTTCCTGCTGGAGCACCGCGAGGACTACGCGGCCGCTTACGCGGGTTTCGCCTGGCCGCGCCTGGAGCGTTTCAACTGGGCGCTGGACTGGTTCGATGTGATCGCGGACG
>NZ_WYCT01000672.1 GCF_011008945.1 Streptomyces harenosi | reverse complement strand
GACATCGCACGCCACCACCGACACCGACACCCCCCACTCGCCCAGCCGGGCACACAACTGCGCAGCACCGGGAGCGGCCATCCCCCGCCGGCTCACCAGCAGCAGATGCCCCACCCCGTACTCGGCCGCCAGATGACACGCCACCGCCGCACCCAGAGTCCCGGTACCACCCGTCACCAACACCGTCCCCTCCGGAGCGAAGGGGACGGGCAGGGTGAGGACGTTCTTGCCGACGTGCCGGCCCGACCGCATCGACCGCAGCGCTTCCCGGGCCTGGCGCACGTCCCACGCCGTGACCGGCAACGGTTCCAGCACCCCGCGGCGGAACAGGTCCACCACCGTGCGGAGAATTTCTCCGACCCGCTCCGCACCCGCGTCCATCAGGTCGTACGCCTGATACGACACGCCCGGAAAGCGGTCCGCGATCCAACCGGCATCACGGATGTCGGTCTTGCCCAGCTCCAGGAACCGGCCTCCCTGCGGCGAACACAGCCGCAACGAGGCATCGGTGTACTCCCCCGCCAGACAATTCAGGACCACATCCACGCCCCGGCCGCCGCTGGCCTCTCGGAAACGGTCCTCGAACTCCAGACTCCGGGAGGAGGCGATGCGCTGCGGCGCGATACCCGCCGCCCGCAGACGGGCCCACTTCGCCTCACTCGCGGTCGCGTACACCTGCGCACCCAGATGACGGGCGAGCTGCACCGCCGCGGTACCGACCCCGCCGGCCGCAGCATGGATCAGTACGCTCTCCCCCCGCCGCACTCCCGCGAGGTCGACCAGGCCCAGGTAAGCGGTGGCGAACACCACCGGCACCGAAGCCGCCTGCGCGAACGACCAGCCGTGCGGAATCCGCGCCAGCAACACCTCCTCCGCCACCACCATCGGCGCGAAAGCGTCACCGAACACCCCGAACACCCGGTCCCCCACCGCCAGGCCCTCCACCCC
>NZ_WYCT01000671.1 GCF_011008945.1 Streptomyces harenosi | reverse complement strand
GCGGCGCACGGGGCGGGGTGAGTGCCGCGGGCGCCCGGTCCCGTACCCGTGGACACGGTTCACCGGACGGCGGCGGGAGGGCATCATGAGGACCGTGCCCCACGCGACATCACTCCGCCGGGCCCCCGTGCAGCGGCGCAGTGCCGAACGGCTGGCGAGGATCCTGGACGCCTGCGCCGATCTCCTGGACGAGGTCGGCTACGAGGCCCTGAGCACCCGGGCGGTGGCCCTGCGCGCCGGTGTGCCCATCGGCTCGGTGTACCGCTTCTTCGGCAACAAGCGGCAGATGGCCGACGCGCTCGCCCAGCGCAACCTGGAGCGGTACACCGAGCGTGTGACCGAGCGCCTGAGGGAGGCCGGCGGTGACGGCGGCTGGCGGGCCGCGCTGGACGCGGTGCTCGACGAGTACCTGGCGATGAAGCGGTCCGCGCCCGGGTTCTCCCTCGTGGACTTCGGCAACCAGATACCGGTGGGCGCCCGGCACACCGAACCCAACCACCGTGTCGCCGACCGGCTCACCGCCCTGCTCTCCGGCCACCTCGGCCGCGAACCCGACGAGGACCTGCGCCGCGCCTTCCTCGTCGCCGTGGAGACCGCCGACACCCTGGTGCACCTCGCCTTCCGGATCGCCCCGGAGGGCGACGAGAAGATCATCGAGGAGGCGCGGGCGCTGCTGCGGGCGTACCTGGGGCGGCTGCTCGACTGACGGCGCGGGCCTTCGGCCGGCGGGCCGTGCGCCCGGCGGTCGGCCGGCGAGCCGCCCGGCCGCCGGGTCTGTCGCCCGCCCTGCCGCGCCGCCGCCCGTCCGGCCGCCGGTTCGCTGCTCGCTCGGCTGCCCGCCGGCTGCCGTGCGCCCTGCCGACGGTTCGCTCGTCGCCCAACCGCGGTCCGCCAGGCCGCCGGTCCGCCGCCTGTCCACTGCCCGCCCGGCCGTCGGTCCGTCCCGCCGCC
>NZ_WYCT01000670.1 GCF_011008945.1 Streptomyces harenosi | reverse complement strand
AGATGTGTATAAGAGCCAGCCCCGGCACCCCCGGCCGCCCGGGCCCCCGCCGCCGGGACGGCGCCCGGAGAAGCCCGTCTGATCCCCGCCTACCCCGCCGCCGAACGGGCGGTGCGCGCCCTCGCCGAAGCCGTCCGGTACGCCCAGTGGCGCCGGGACGCCGCCGACCCCGGCAAGGTGCCCGAGTACGAGGACATCGACGAGAAGGGCGCCGCCGACCTGATCGACCGGCTGCTCGCCCGGGACCGAGGTCTCACGCTCGGCGCGGACGAGACCTGTGACCTCCTCGGCAGGTACGGCATCCACGTCCATCGCGCCCTGCCCGCGCCCACCCCCGAGGCCGCCGTCGCCGCCGCGCGCGGCCTCGGCTACCCCGTGGCCCTCAAGGCCACCGCCCCGCACCTGCGGCACCGCGCCGACCTGGGCGGCGTCCGCCTCGACCTCGCCGACGAGGACCAACTGCGGCGGGCATACGACGAGTTGACCGAGCTGTTCGGCACTCCGCAGGAACTGCGTCCGGTGGTGCAGGGCATGGCCCCGCGCGGGGTCGACACCGTCGTCCGGGCCGTCATCGACCCGGCGGCCGGAGCGGTGCTCTCCTTCGGGCTCGCCGGGGCCGCCACCCAGTTGCTCGGCGACACCGCGCACCGGCTGATCCCGGTCACCGAACGCGAGGCGACGTCCCTGGTGCGCTCGGTGCGCACGGCCCCGCTGCTGTTCGGCTGGCGCGGCTCGGCCCCGGTCGACACCCCCGCCCTGGAGGAGCTGCTGCTGCGGGTGTCCCGGCTCGTCGACGACCACCCCGAGGTCGTCGCGGTCACCCTGGAACCCGTCGTCGTCGCCCCGCGCGGCCTGAGCGTGCTCGGCGCCTCCGTCCGCCTCGCGCCCCCGCCCGCCCGGGACG
>NZ_WYCT01000066.1 GCF_011008945.1 Streptomyces harenosi | reverse complement strand
CGTTGTTTTTTTCGAGCAGAAGAGACCATGCGAGGTAAGCGAGTGTCTCGTGGGCTCGGAGATGTTTATAAGAGACAGCGGTAATCCGCTCGCGCGGGCACCGGCCCGCGCCCTACTCTGCGCGCCATGGCAAAAGCACCCCTTCTCACGCCCCGGGCGGACGACTTCCCGCGCTGGTACCAGGAGCTGGTCACCAAGGCGGAGCTGGCCGACAACGGCCCGGTGCGGGGCACCATGGTCATCCGGCCGTACGGGTACGGGCTGTGGGAGCGGATGCAGCAGGAGATGGACGCCCGGATCAAGGCGGCGGGCGCCTCCAACGCCTACTTCCCGCTGTTCATCCCGCAGTCGTACCTCACGCGGGAGGCCGAACACGTCGAGGGCTTCGCCCCCGAGCTGGCGGTCGTCACCCACGGCGGGGGCAGGGAACTGGAGGAGCCGGTCGTCGTCCGCCCCACCTCCGAGACGATCGTCAACGAGTACTTCTCCAAGTGGGTGCAGAGCTACCGGGACCTGCCCCTTGTCATCAACCAGTGGGCGAACGTGGTGCGCTGGGAGCTGCGCCCGCGGGTGTTCCTCCGGACGACCGAGTTCCTGTGGCAGGAGGGCCACACCGCACACGCCACCCGCGAGGAGGCCCGGCAGTACGCGGCGCGCATCCACCGGGAGGTGTACGCCGACTTCATGGTGAACGTCCTGGCCATGGACGTCGTGCCGGGACGCAAGACGGCCAGGGAACGGTTCGCCGGGGCGGTCAACACCCTCACCCTCGAAGGGATGATGGGCGACGGCAAGGCCCTCCAGCTCGGCACCAGCCACGAGCTCGGCCAGAACTTCGCCCGGGCCTTCCACACGCGGTACCTGTCCCGGGACGGGCGCCAGGAGCACGTCTGGCAGACCTCCTGGGGCTCCACCACACGGATGGTCGGCGCCCTGGTGATGATGCACGGGGACGACCGCGGTCTGCGGGTCCCGCCCCGGCTGGCCGCCGTCCAGGCGGTGGTCGTCGCCGTCACGGGCGACGAGGCGGTCCTGGCCCGGGCCCGCGAGACCGGCGAGCGGCTGCGGACCGCCGGTGTGCGCGTCCACGTCGACGACCGCACCGACGTGCCCTTCGGCCGCCGCGCGGTCGACTGGGAGCTCAAAGGCGTGCCCGTCCGCGTCGACGTCGGACCGCGCGAGCTGGACAGCGGCACGGCCGTACTGGTCCGCCGCATCGCGGGCACCAGGGAGCCGGTGGCGGCCGAGGCGCTGGCCGCGCTCGTGCCCAGGGCGCTGGAGGACGACCAGGGGCTGCTGCTGGAGCAGTCCCGCCGGCTCCGCGAGAGCCGTACCGCCGACGTGACCACGATCGAGGAGGCGGCGGAGGCGGCCGGCACCGGCTGGGCCCGCATCCCCTGGGCCGCACTGGGCCCGGAGGGCGAGGCCCGGCTGGCCGAGCGGGGCGTGTCCGTGCGCTGCCTGGTCGCCGCGGACGGCTCGGTCCCCGAGCGGGAGGACCAGCCGGGCAACGTCGCCGTGGTGGCGCGCGCCTACTGAGACGCGTGCCCGCCGCCCCGCGGGACCCGGCTCGCCCCCGGACGCACGGCCGGCCGCGGCGGTGCGGCACGCGGACGGGGCCGGGCGGCGCCGCGCCGCGCGGCCTCTTCGATCAGGAACGAAGAAGCCGCAACCCGCCGCCACCTCGTAGCGTCGGAGGCAGCACGGCACCCCGCCCGGCGAGGCGGTGCCCGCCGGTCCGAGGAGGCGGCCGGTCGCGGCCACCGCGCCGGCGGAGCGCCGCAAGGAGACCGACTCACCGCCCCGACGCCCGTCGGAGCGGCCGGACCACGCCGGCGGAGACCGCGAAGGCGGCCCGCCCGACCGATGGAGACACGATGAGCAAGGCCCCGAAGACGGACGCGCCGCCCGCCCCGCACATCGCCGACAGCCACGACCTGATCCGGGTCCACGGTGCCCGTGAGAACAACCTGAAGGACGTCAGCGTCGAGATCCCCAAGCGCCGCCTGACGGTCTTCACCGGCGTCTCCGGTTCGGGCAAGAGCTCGCTGGTGTTCGACACGATCGCCGCGGAGTCGCAGCGTCTGATCAACGAGACCTACAGCGCCTTCGTGCAGGGCTTCATGCCGACCACCGCCCGGCCGGAGGTCGACGTCCTCGACGGGCTGACGACCGTGATCAGCGTGGACCAGCAGCGGATGGGCGCCGATCCGCGCTCCACGGTCGGCACCGCCACCGACGCCAACGCCATGCTGCGCATCCTGTTCAGCCGGCTGGGCGACCCGCACATCGGGCCGCCCAGCGCCTACTCCTTCAACACCGCATCGGTGCGGGCGTCCGGCGCGATCACCGTCGAGCGCGGCGCCAAGAAGGCGGTCAAGGCGACGTACGAGAAGACGGGCGGCATGTGCCCGCGCTGCGAGGGCCGGGGCTCGGTCACCGATTTCGACCTGACCCAGCTCTACGACGCCGGCAAGTCGCTCAACGAGGGCGCGCTCACCATCCCCGGGTACAGCGTGGACGGCTGGTACGGGCGGATCTTCAGCGGCTGCGGCTTCTTCGACCCCGACAAGCCGATCCGGGAGTTCACCGAGCGGGAGCTGCACGATCTCCTGCACAAGGAGCCGACGAAGATCAAGGTCGAGGGCATCAACCTCACCTACGAGGGGCTGATCCCCAAGATCCAGAAGTCGTTCCTGGCCAAGGACAAGGAGGCGATGCAGCCGCACATCCGCGCCTTCGTGGAACGGGCGGTCACCTTCACCACCTGCCCGGAGTGCGACGGCACCCGGCTCAGCGCGGGAGCCCGCTCGTCGAAGATCAAGGGCATCAGCATCGCCGACGCCTGCGCGATGGAGATCCGCGACCTGGCCGCATGGGTGCGCGGCATCGACGAGCCGTCGGTGGCGCCCCTGCTCACCGCGCTCCAGAACACCCTCGACTCGTTCGTCGAGATCGGTCTCGGCTACCTCTCTTTGGAGCGTCCGGCGGGCACGCTGTCGGGCGGCGAGGCGCAGCGCGTGAAGATGATCCGCCACCTCGGGTCCTCGCTCACCGATGTGACGTACGTGTTCGACGAGCCGACCAGCGGGCTGCACCCCCATGACATCCAGCGGATGAACGAGCTGCTGCTGCGTCTGCGGGACAAGGGCAACACGGTGCTGGTCGTCGAGCACAAGCCCGAGGTGATCGCCATCGCCGACCACGTCGTGGACCTCGGTCCCGGCGCCGGCACGGCGGGCGGCGCCGTCTGTTTCGAGGGGACCGTGGCAGGGCTGCGGGCCAGCGGCACCGTCACCGGACGGCACCTCGACGACCGGGCGTCCCTGAAGGAGACGGTGCGCAGGCCGACCGGCGTGCTGGAGATTCGCGGCGCGACGGCGAACAATCTGCGGGGCGTCGACGTCGACATACCGCTCGGGGTGCTGGTCGCGGTGACCGGGGTGGCCGGGTCCGGCAAGAGCTCGCTGCTGCACGGGTCGATCCCGGCCGACGCGGGTGTCGTCTCCGTCGACCAGGCGCCCATCCGCGGCTCCCGGCGCAGCAACCCGGCGACCTACACGGGGCTCCTGGACCCGATCCGCAAGGCGTTCGCCAAGGCCAACGGCGTCAAGCCGGCCCTGTTCAGCGCCAACTCCGAGGGCGCCTGCCCCACCTGCAACGGCGCAGGTGTCGTCTACACCGACCTGGCGATGATGGCCGGCGTCGCCACCACCTGCGAGGACTGCGAGGGGCGGCGGTTCCAGGCGTCGGTGCTGGAGTACCGGCTCGGCGGCCGGGACATCAGCGAGGTGCTGGCGATGCCGGTCACGGAGGCCGAGGAGTTCTTCGGGGCCGGTGAGGCCCGCACCCCGGCCGCCCACAAGATCCTGACCCGGCTCGCCGACGTCGGGCTCGGCTACCTCACCCTGGGCCAGCCGCTCACCACGCTGTCCGGCGGCGAACGGCAGCGGCTGAAGCTGGCCACGCACATGGCCGAGAAGGGCGGCGTCTACGTCCTGGACGAACCGACCACGGGGCTCCACCTCGCCGACGTGGAGAACCTGCTCGGCCTGCTCGACCGGATCGTCGACTCCGGTAAGTCCGTCATCGTCATCGAGCATCACCAGGCCGTCATGGCGCACGCCGACTGGATCGTCGACCTCGGCCCCGGCGCGGGCCACGACGGCGGCCGGATCGTCTTCGAAGGCACCCCCGCCGACCTCGTCGCCGCCCGCTCCACCCTCACCGGGGAGCACCTCGCGGCCTACGTCGGCGCCTGACCCGGAGCCCCGCCGGGTGCCGGCGGCGGTCCGGTGCCGAGAGCCCGCCGCGCGCGGCCCGGGCCGCGCGCGAAGCGCCGGCCACCCGGCGCGCAGCCGGCCACCCGGCGCGCAGCCGGCCACCCGGCGCGCAGCCGGCCGCGCGGCGGGCCGACGGACGGTGCGAGGCTCCCCCCGAGCGCCCGGCCCGGACCGGGCCCGGAGCCGTACGCGGCGCGCCCGGGTGTCCCGCGGCGGCGGTGTCCGCCGCCGCGGCGGGGCGCTGCCGGCTCACGGTGCGGTGGCGCCGCGCAGCACCAGCGTGCGGTAGTCCTGCTCCGCGAGCAGTTGGGCGTGGGTGCCCTCCGCGCGGACCGTCCCGGCCACGACGTGCACCACGTGGTCCGCCACGCGCAGCAGGGCGGGGCTCGTCGTGAAGACCGCCGTCGTCCGGCCCTGACGGGCCGTCACCAGGCGGGTGGCGATCCGGGACTCGGTGTGCGCGTCCACCGCGTTCGTGGGCTCCACCAGGACCAGCACCTCCGGATCGGTCAGCAGGGCCCGTGCCAGGCGCAGGCGCTGGCGCTGCCCCCCGGAGAACTCCCTGCCGCCCTGTACGAACGGCTCGTCGAGACCGGCGGGCAGGCTCGCCGCGATGTCGTCGGCCGAGGCGGTGCGCAGCGCCGCCAGCAGCGGGGCGTCGCCGCCCCCGGGCATGTGCGCGGGGGCCAGGGTGTCGCGGAGCGTCCCCGAGAACAGGTGCGCGTCGTGATCGCCGACCAGGATGCGACGGCGCACCTCCTCGCGCGGCAGGGCGCCGAGCGCGGTACCGGCGTAGTACGCGGCGGGGGAGGCGTAACCGCCCAGGCGGTCGGCGATCGCCGGGGCGGCGTCCGGGTCCGCGCACACGACGGCCGTCAGCAGCCCGGCCCGTACCCGCAGACCGGTCTCGGGGTCGGTCAGGTCGCCGGGCGCCCCCGGCGGTACGGGGCCGGTACCGCCGGAACCCGCCGCACGGGCGGCCGGCACGGGCGGCGTCCCCCGGCCGGGCGCGGGGCGGGGTCCGGGGTCCGGTGCCAGGGACAGCAGCCGCACCACGCGGCCCGCCGCCACGTGCGCCCGGGTGAAGCGGTTCGCGGTGACCGTCAGCAGCCGCAGCGGCGTCGTCAGGAACACGGCGTACGCGTAGAAGACCACCAACTGCCCCACACTGATCCGGTCCGCGACGACCAGACGCGCCCCGGCCCACACCACCAGCACCATCAGCAGTCCGGGCAGCAGCTCCTGGATCGCGCCGAGCAGGGACTCCAGGCGGGCGACCCGGACCGCCGAGCGGCGCACCTCCTGGGAGCGGGCACGGTACCGGGCCGCCGCCACCTCCTCACCCCCGAGCCCGCGCAGGACCCGCAGGCCGCCCACCACGTCCACGGCCTGCGACGTCAGCGCCGCCTGCTCCTCGCGCAGGCTCTCCTGACGGCCGTGGAGCGGACGGATCACCGCGCCGACCGCCCACGCCATGAGGGGAACCCCGGCCAGCACGACCAGCCCGAGCTGCCGCGACGTGGCCAGCATGACCGCGGCCACGACGCACACCGCGGCGAGGGCACCGGCGCCGTGGGCCAGGATCTCCAGCGCGCGTCCGATCCGGGTGGCGTCCACGGCACCGACGCTGAGCGCCTCGCCGGCCGACACCCGGCGGCTCATCGACGAGCCCAGCAGAGCGGCGTGCCGGGTGACGAGCCGCACGGTGCGGTAGTTCGCCGCCAGCGACGTGGTCAGCGCGCACCGGTCCCGCAGGATGCTGGTGGCGGCCTGCGCCACCCCGAGCCCCAGGACGGCCCCGGCCCACACCCACAGCGCCGTCGTGTCACGGGCGACCAGGCCCTCGTCGACGGCGCGTCCGATCGCGACCGGCACCAGCGCCTGCGCCAGCATGCAGCCCACGCCGTACAGCACGCCCAGCGCGATGGCGGCCGGGGTACGGGCGGCGAGGTGGAGCAGGTACCGCGCGGGCGAGCGGACGTCGGGCGTCGCGGGCTCGGAGTCGGGCAGCGGCCTCATGGGGCGGCGATCCTATCAACGGGGGCGAGGAGGAAAGGCCGGGTCGGCGGTCACCGGTGGCCGGTCATGTCCCGGGGGAGCCGGGGCGGTCGGCGTCGGCCGCGCCGCCCGCGGTGTCGGTCGGCGCGGACGCCGCGGGCGTGCCCGGCGGAGCCGGCGAGCCAGCCGTCGGGAGGGCGCCGGGCCGGGGGCGTGCCGGTTCGTCGAGGGCCTGCTCCCCGGGGGCGGGGCGCAGGCGGCGCAGCTCGCGGGCGCAGGCGGCCAGATGCGTCCCCAGGGCGTCCTCGTGGAGGGTCGAGGCGGCCTCCAGCAGCAGCGCCCGGCGCACGGCCACTTCGGCGGCGCTCGCCCGTCCCAGCCACACCGTGGCCGTGCGCACCGCCTCACCGGTGTCCGGGACCGTCTCGTCGATCAGCCCGTACTCCAGGGCGCGCGGGGCCGTGACGTCGTGCCCCCACAGCACCAGCCGCCGGGCGTGGGCGAGACCCGTGTGCCGGACCAGGCGGTGCACGGCCATGCCCGGCCAGAAGTGGCCGTCGTTGACGGGGAGCACCAGCCGCAGATCCGGGGTGGCCATCCGGTAGTCGGCGGCCAGCAGCAGGTCCAGCGAGGGCCCGCCGCATGTCCCGCTCGCCACGGCGACCGTGACCGCGGCGAGCCGTTCCAGGCGCCGGACGGCACGCTCCCACCGGCCGACGTCCTGCACGCCGACGTCTCCGGGCCACGGCCCGCCGCTCGTCCCGTCGCCGAGCACGAGCACGGCGACCGTCTGGCGGTCACGCTCGTCGGCGCGCCGGCACAGGTCGTCGAGCGCCCGGGTGAGCGCGTCGAGCGGGACCGCGCCGTCGATCCGCAGCCGCAGCCCGAGACCGTCGGCGAGCTCCTCGGCCGGGGGGAGAGTCGACATCTTCCGCCTCCTGTCGTTCGTTCGCCCGGACGCGCGGTCACCAGCGCAGCAGAGCCGTCTCGATCGTGGAGCCCGGGCCCATCGTGATCATCACGCCGTGGTCGCCGGGGTGTGCGGCTCCCTCGTCGAGCAGCCGCCGGTAGGAGAAGAGGAACGAGCCGCTGGAGACGTTGCCCAGGTCCCGCAGTACGCCGCTGGTGTGGCGCACGTCGTGCCGGGTGAGCCCGAGGTTGACGCGCACGGAGTCCACGACCTTCCTGCCCCCGGAGTGGATCACCCAGTGGTCGATGTCGGAGCGCGTCAGCCCCGTACCGTCGAGCAGGCGCCGGACCGCGTCCTCGACGTGGGCTCCGACGACGTACGGCACCTCCGGGTCGAGGAAGAAGCTGAACCGGCCGTGGGCGTCGTCCCAGTCGTAGCGCATCGCGGCGATGGCGTCGGGGATGATACGGCTCGCGAAGCGGAGCACCCCGGGGCCCTGCGCCGCCCGGGCGCCCGCCGCGGTCCCGGAGGCCGCGCCGTCGGGCGCGACGACGGCGACCGCCGCGGCGCCGTCGCCGAAGAGGCTGTTGACCACGGACGTCCGCATCGTGCCGTCGAACACGTAGGCCGCCGAGCAGACTTCGACGCATGCCATGACGGCGAGGCCGCCCGGGTGCGTGGCGGCCCATCCGGCCGTCGCGGACAGGGCGTTGAGCCCGGCGTTGCACCCCATGCCGACCACGTCGAGCCGGGAGCAGTGCGGGGAGAGGCCCATCTCCTTCACGAGCAGGGCGCTCAGACCCGGTGTGAGCAGGCCCGTGGACGTGACGCAGCACAGATGGCGCACGTCGGCGGGGTCCGCCCCGGCCCGGCGCAGGCACTCCTCGACCGCCGCGCGCCCCAGCCGTACGGCCTCGGCGCTGTGCCGGGCGAGGAGTTCGCCCTGCGTCTCGTGGCGCGGGGTGCCGTCCGGCTCCGGGGGCGGCAGGGACAGATGGCGGCGCTCGATGCCGCCATTGAGGAAGAGCGAGGCGATCCGCTGATCGCGGACGCCGAACAGGTCCAGTACGTCCTGCTGCGAGTACCGGGCGGACGGCACCGCGGTGCCGACGGACGCGAGGCGCGGCACGGGCGGCCGGCCGGCCGGCGCCGGGCGGGAACGGGCCGCCGGCGGACGGGCCGGACCGGGTGGCGTCGGGGCCCGGGAAGGAGCCGGCACCCGTGCCGTGTGCTGCTCTCGCGTCCGGTGCATCGGGCCTCCTGTCGAATCAGCCGAGGTAGTCCTCGGGCCCGCCGTCCCGGACCGTGTCGAGCGTGAAGCAGTGGAAGCCCCCGCCGAACAGGCGCCGGTGGCGGTGGCGGACCGGTACGACGGTGAAGCGGTGCTGCTCCAGGGTGCGGATCAGCTCCGGGCAGGCGTCGTTGACGAGGACGGTGTCGGGGGACACGGACAGCACGTTGAGATCGATGAACGGGCTGGTCAGGACCAGGTCGTCATCCTCGTACCGGGGGAAGTTGTTCACCTCGGGCGGGGGCGGCACGATCATGTCCCAGCCGGCGAGCGCGGGCGGCAGCAGATCGGCGACGTCCTTGGAGCGCACCAGGAGCGTGCCGGGGCGCAGCGCCAGGACCATGCTGTCGATGTGACTGTCGCTGAGCCGGTGGACCCGGTGGACGCGGAAGCGCCCCTCCAGATGGCGTTCCAGCCAGTCGCAGGCCTGGGCGTGGTTCTCGGTGGAGATGTTGACGACGAGGTCCCGGCCGAGCCGGAGGCACTGGGCGCCGTCGAACATCATCTCGAAGCCGACGTCGTACGGCGAGGGCTGGACGTCCTCGATGGGTTCCATCGGCCCGCCGGCCGACTGCTGCGCGTACGAGGGATCGAAGGAGGCGTCCGTCATCAGGGGCCGCGGCATGACGGTCCATCGGGACCCCTGGCGGAAATAGTCGGCGAAGACCGGGGTGAGGAACTGCGTCTCGAAATAGCGGGACCGGATCATCGGCGGCGTTTCGATGATCTCGTCGCCGAGGACGAGGGTGTTGTCCCGGACGTTCAGCGGCGGCACGACGGCGGCCGACCAGGCCAAAGTGTGTACCTCGGTGGTGCTTTCATGCAGGTCCAGCGGCCGGTGCACCCGGACGGACAGGGATTCCAGGGTGCTGACGATGCCCTCGACGTCCTCGATGAGCTCGTCGACGTAACGCTGTTTGATGGGGGACCGGCCCGACCGGCCGGACCCGGAGTCCTCGATCCCGGAAGTGCTTCCCGGAGTGGACAGCCGCGGATAGTACCACTCCGAACGGACCAGATTGTCGTGAAAGAAAAGATCGAAAGAGAGCTCCCGCTCATGGGAGGTGTAGTTCCTGGCCGAACCGACGATCACCTCACGCAGGGGTGACCATTCGTCATAGCTGTTCACTCGCATAGTGCCCATCACCCCTGGATGGTTCGCGGACGGAGGCCGATCGTTGTGGACGCCAAAGGGCGTGTCAAGACGGTCGATATGCCAACAGCTCTCACGCCGGGCGTGCTTGCCTGTGTCAACCGGCGTGTGCCAGCATCGCTGGGCCCGTGGTCCACCGCAATGCCGGAACCCCGATGCACCGCGTCATTCCGGCCATTCCCCGAGGTGATCAATTCCGGAAGGGACGCCATCGCCCCATGCCTGTCCTCGATTCGCCCCGAAACACGACGAGAAGAAATGCGGCCGGTTCCGGTCCGCCGTGAACGGAACCGCGCTGAACGCTCTGTCGGCCGGATTCGAATGCGGCCACCGCACGCGGCACCGTGAAGACCACCGGGGTCCTGCCTTACGGACGGACGCATTCGGGTGCCGGAATTGCGCGCCCGGGCCGGCGGGACCGGCCAGGAGCACGGGCCCGTCGTCGCGTCCCGGCCCCGGGCCCCGCCGCTCCCCGTACGCTCGGACGGGCATTCCCGTGACGCGTTCCCGGTAAGGAGATCACGACCGCAGTGGATGCTTCGGCACAGGCCGACACCGCCCGGGCGCTGCCCGTGGCATCGGCACGGCAGGTCCGCCGGCACGTGCGCGCCCTGGTGCTGCGGCACCGGCGCGCCCTCGCGGGCACGGTGGCGCTGCACGCGCTCGCCTCGGCGTGCGGGCTCGTGGCGCCGCGCGTGCTCGGCGACTTCGTCGAGGACGTGGGGCGGGGCACGGCCGACATCGAGCGGGTCGTCCTGCTCATCCTCGGGTTCGTACTGCTCCAGGGCGCCCTGCTGAACGCGGCGATGTACACGGCGGCCCGGCTGGGCGAGACCGTGCTGGCCGGGCTGCGCGAGAACTTCGTCGAGCGGCTTCTCGCGCTGCCGCTCGCCACCGTCGACCGGGCCGGCACGGGCGATCTGGTGACCCGGACCACCAGAGACGTGGACGAGCTGTCCGTGGCGGTGCGCAGCGCGGTGCCCGACGTGCTCGTCTCGCTCACCACGATCGTGATCACCCTGGGCGGGCTGGTCGTCGTGGGGCCCCTGCTGGCCCTGCCGTGTCTCGTCGCCGTGCCTCTGCTGTGGGGCGCGACCCGCTGGTACCTGCGGCGGGCCCGCGCGGGCTATCTCCGCGAGAGCGAGGCGTACGCGCGCATCACCGAGGGGCTGGCGGAGACCGTCGAGGGGACGCGGACGGTGGAGGCGTTCTCCCTGGCCGGGCGGCGTGCCGAGCGCGCGGAGCGGGACCTGCGCCTGGCCGGTGAGGCCGAGCGGTACACCCTGCGGCTGCGGACCGTGTTCCTGCCGGTCTCGGACGTCTCGTACGTGCTGCCCGTGGTCGCCACCCTGGTCGTGGGCGGGCTCCTGCACGCGCACGGCCGGGTGTCCCTCGCCGCGGTGACCGCGGCCACCCTCTACGTGCAGCAGGTCCTGGGCCCGGTGGACCGGCTGCTCTCCCGGCTGGACGACCTCCAGGTGGGCGGTGCCTCCCTCGCCCGCCTCACCGGTGTGGACACGGATCCGGCGACCGGGCCGCGGGCCGAATCCCCGTCCGGACCGGGCGGCGGCGGGACACCGGCCGGTGCGCGGGCCCCCGGCCGCGGCGCGGGCGGCGGGACGGGCCGTCTGGTGCTGAAGGACGTGACGTTCGCCTACCGGGCGGGCCGTGACGTCCTGCACGGCGTCAGCCTGGAGATCGAGCCCGGCGAGCGGCTGGCCGTCGTCGGCCCCTCCGGGGCGGGCAAGACGACGCTGGGGCGGCTGCTCGCGGGCGTGCACCCGCCGGGCACCGGGAGCGTCACCCTCGACGGGGTGCCGCTGGCCGACCTGCCGCTGCCGCGGCTGCGCCGCCAGGTGGCGCTGGTGACGCAGGAACACCACGTCTTCGGCGACACCCTGCGCGGCAACCTGCTCCTGGCCCGCCCGGACGCCACGGACGACGACGTCCACCGGGCGCTGGAGGCGGTCGGCGCCCTGGACTGGGCCCTCGGCCTCGGGCTCGGCACCCGGCTCGGCGCGGGCGGTGCCGACCTGCCGCCGGCCCGTGCCCAGCAGCTCTCCCTGGCCCGGCTGGTGCTGGCGGATCCGCACACGCTCGTCCTCGACGAGGCGACGTCCCTGCTGGCACCACCCGAGGCCCGGGACCTGGAGCGGTCCCTCGCGGCGGTACTGGAGGGACGGACCGTCGTCGCCGTCGCGCACCGGCTGCACACCGCGCACGACGCGGACCGGGTGGCGGTCATGGAGAACGGGCGTATCAGCGAGATCGGGCCGCACGACGAACTGCTGGCCAGGGACGGCGCCTACGCCGCGCTGTGGGCTTCCTGGCACGGTGCGGGGACGACGCCGGGCGCGGGCCCCGCACCGGGCCGCCCGCCCTCCGGCCCGGTCGTGCCCCCGGTCACCAGGTGACCGGCAGGCGGTGCACGCAGTAGAAGCCCATGTCCGTGCCGAGCGGGACCTGTCCGGGCGGCACCGCCAGCCGCAGACCGGGGAACCGGCGGAGCAGGGCGGTGTACCCGATGGCCAGCTCGACGCGGGCCAGATTCTGGCCGACGCACTGGTGGATGCCGTACCCGAAAGCGACGTGCCCGCCGACGGGCCGGGTCAGGTCGAGCCGGTCCGGGTCCGGGAACCGCAGCGGGTCGCGGTTGGCGGCGGGCAGGCAGCAGGTGACGCTCTCGCCCGCGCGCAGCAGACGCCCGGCCAGCTCCACGTCCTCCAGCGGGGTGCGGGGCACGCCGAACTGGAAGATGGTCAGGTAGCGTAGGAGTTCCTCCACGGCCGTCTCCACGGCCCGGGAGGAGAGATCGGCCCGCAGCGCGGCCAGGGCCCCGGGGTGGCACAGCAGGGCGAACGTGCCCAGGCCGAGCATGCCGGCCACCGTCTCGTGGCCGGCCGTCAGCAGGAGCACGCCCGCGCCCGACGCCTCCTCGTCGCTCAGTCCGCCCTCCACCATCCGGCTGAGCAGGTCGTCGCCGGGGTGCCGCCGTCGGTGGCGGACGAGATCACGCAGCAGCCCGGTCAGGGCCTCCATCGCGGTCTCCGCCTCCCCCGCCGTGGCCTCCAGGCTGAACAGCAGCGTGCTGTCCCGCTGGAACGCGGCCCGGTCGGCGTACGGGACGCCGAGGAACTCGCAGATGGCGAGGGAGGGCAGGGGGAGGGCGAACGCGCCGACCAGATCGCCCTCCGGTCTTTCGGAGGCCGCCATGGCCTCCAGCAGATCGTCGGCGAAGCGCTCCAGACGAGGGCGCAGCAGCCGCGTACGGTGGGCGGAGAAGGATCCGGCGAGCAGGCGGCGGAAGCGTGTGTGCTCCGGCCGGTCCATGTCGACGAACCAGCCGGGCAGGGCGGGACGGCCGATGAAGGGATCGGCCCCCGGCCGCGGTACGGGGACGCGCTTGAACTCGGAGCGGGCGCTGAAGCGGGGATCGGCCAGGACCTTGCGCACGTGCTCGTGCCCGGTGACCAGCCAGCCGACGTGGCCGTCCGGGTAGCGCAGGGGCCGCACCGGTGCCTCCTCGCGCAGCCGGGCCAGCTCGGGGGGCGGGTCGAAGGGGCACGGCCGCCGCGTGGACAGCACCACCGGCGCGGATGGCCGGGCGGGCACGGCCGGGGCGGTGAGCGCGTCCGGTGCCCGGTGGCCGGGGCGTACGGCACCGGCGGCGTCCTGGGCGGCGGTGCCGCGGGACGGGGACGTCATCGGCCGGTCTCCCCGGAGCCGGCACCGGCCTCCGGCGTGCGCGCGGGCAGGCCGGGGCGGACCGGGACGGCCAGCGAGAGGTACTTGCCGTCCTCCTCCAGGCAGATGCCGTGTTCCACGGTGAGCCGCAGGAAGTCGGCGACCTCTTGGGCGCCGGGCCGGTCCCCGTCCGGTCCGGCGCCGGCGCCCGGTGCCGTGAGCTCCCGGTGGACGCGCGCGCCGCTGCGCGGGGCGTCGCCGCACAGCTCGTAGGCCCGCGCCCGCCAGCCGGTCAGCGTGGCCTTGCGGCGGCGGCCGTCCCGGGTGTCGAGGAGGGTGAGCCAGCCGGGCCCGCGCCGGTACTGGAGCAGCGGCCGCTCGGCCGGCTCCCATGCGCGCTGCCAGCCCTCGACGGCCTTGCGCAGAGCGGCCACGGCATCGGCGGAGGCGACGCCCGGGGCCGCGTAGTCGAAGAAGTAGGCGATCCTGCCGTGGTCGAGCCCGGGCACCGGGTAGGCCAGCCGGTAGGCGGGCTTCGGCACGATCTCGCGCATGCCGAAGGACGGGTCGGAGAAGTAGGGGCTGAACCGCTCCAGCCAGATGCGTCCGACGCCCGCCGGTGGTTCCAGATGGGTCAGCAGGGGCACGAGGGCGGTCTGCCGGGCGTAGTCCTCGTCCGTCTCGCCCGGGAACCCCGTCAGGACGTTCCAGTCGACGCGCACACCGTAGTAGTGCGCCCACTTCAGGAGGCGGACGTTCAGGAGCGTGGTCGAGCCCTTCCGCATGAGGCGCAGGACGTTGCTGCTCAGACTCTCCAGACCGGGCTGAATCTTCCATACGCCGGCCTCGGCGAGCGTCCGTATCTGCTCCCGTGTCAGATTGGCCTTGACCTCGAAGAACAGGGCGGTGTCCCAGGGGGTTTCCCTCAGGGAGCCGCACAGCGACCCCAGGTAGCCCATGTCGAGGATGTTGTCGACAGCGTCGACCGCGAGCACGCGGTGGCGCCGCATGAGTTCCTCCAGCTCGGCGCGGGCCTTGCCGGGGGATTTGGCGCGGTACTGCATCCCGAGGGCGTTCAGGCCGCAGAAGGTGCAGTGGTGCTTCTCGCCCCACCAGCAGCCGCGGGAGAACTCCACCAGCAGCCGCTGGGTGTTGCGGCCGATGACATTGGCCTTGCCGAGGGACTCGACGGCGGCGAAGTAGTCGTCGTAGCAGGGCACGGGGAGCCGGTCCATGGCCTGGACGCGGGGCCCGGGGACGGCGGGGCTGACCCCGCCCTGGCCGGTGCGCGCGCAGACACCCGGGACGCCGGCGGCCGAATCGCCCCGGGCGACCGCCGCCGCGAGCCGGGGAAAGGCCACATCGCCCTCGCCGACGACGGCGTAGTCGATGAACGGGAAGTTCCGCACGTACTCGGGGCCCATGTCGCCGTCGTAGTTGGCACCCCCGAAGACGACGACCAGCTCGGGCCGGGCCTCCTTGAGCCGGCGCGCCAGAGCGAGCGCGGCCACGTTCTGCATGAACGTGGAGGTGAAGCCGACGACGTCGAGGGCGGCCCAGTCGTCGCGGGCGGCCAGTTCGTCGATCCAGGCGGGGAGCCGTTCCCGGCGCAGCTCCGTCACGGCGTCCCAGTCGAGGCCGGCGGCCGCGCACATCTCGGGGACCTCGGGGAACTGCCGGCGGTACGCCTCCTCGTCCCCGTCCTGTCCCCGGCCGAATGCGGCCGTGCCGAAAAGCCATTCACCGAAAAGATGAACCCGCTCCGACGGTGCCTCGGTGATGATCTCGTAGAGCCCGGCACCGAGTTCCGCGGAGAGTTCGAGATTCGGGTACAGGCTGCGTGCGTCATGGCCGAAAGAGGCGAGTGCGGCCTGCAGCAGACCGCATTGGATGGAAGGCGTGTCGGTACGGGCCCAGGGCATGTTGACCAGGGCGATACGCAGAGACCTGGACGGTACGCAGTCCGGTGGGAACAAGGGATTTTCGATCACCGTGAGTTCTCGCCCGGCTGCCAAAGGTCCTCCAAGTCGTTCGGGCGTCGGCCTGCGCCGGCCCGGTCCGTACCGTCGCCTCACCGGCCTTCGCGCCCGCGCCCGCCAGGAGCACAGCGGAGAGACAGGACTGGTTCCCTTCCCCGGCGGAAACGGCGGTCACACGGTCCGGTGATGACGGGCCGCGGCTGTTCCACCCGGCCGGGAAAGGGCCCGGCTCATGCGCTGGTCGAGCCGTGAGGTCAGTCCTTGACGTTGCTGGACGAGACAACGCTGATGTCCTTCACGTTGCTCGACGAAACGATCTCAGCGAGGTCGGATTCCTCGATCTCGCTCCAGGTGATTTCGCGCTCCATGCTCCACCTCCCTCCCCGTACGGTAGGCAGTCGGTGGACGAGGCCCGATCGTAGGAATGGGCCGATGTGGACGGCAAGAGGCGCGTTCCGGCCACCGTGATGTTCATTTTCCGGCGCTGATCGCCGTCTTGACACCGCATCAGCCCGATTCTGAGAATTGACCGATCCGCAGCGGACAAGGAAGCGGGATTTTCTTCGTCGGGGACAAGGAATGAGCGCGGCCTTGGAGGTGCGCGATGGTGCGGGTGCTCGTCGGCAACGACTGGAGCGAGGAGCTGGAGGAGCCGGCCGGATCCGGGTGGGCCGTCCAGCGGCTGGTGTGGTTCGCGCGCGACGGCGACCTGCTCGTCCTCCCCGTGCACCCCGAGGAGGAATTCCTGGACTACGTCACCTCCATGACCGGGGTGCGGCGCGCCTCGCTCCGGGTGGTCGTCCCGCCGCCCGGTCGCCTGGGCACCGGCGCCCTGACGGCCGACCGGCTGGCGGACGCCCGTTTCCTGGACGAGCTGCGGTCGGCGGTGGGCGGGCGCCCGGTGGACGAGGTCTTCGCGCTGTGGCCCGACGCCGTCGTCGCCGAACTCGCCGGCGCCCTCGGATGCGCGGCGGCGCTGGAGGGACACGGGTTCCTCAGCCAGGGCGGCGGGCTGCTCGCCAGCAGCAAGGCCGTCTTCCGGGCGCTCGCCGCGGGCGTGGGCGCGCCTCTTCCGGACGGAGCCGTGTGCTCCGACGCGCACCGCGCGGAGCTGCACATCGATCGCCTCCTGGACGACGGCGGTGCGGTGATCCTCAAACAGGACTACGGCTCGGGCAGCGACGGCAACGAGATCGTCAGCCGGAGCCCCGGCGTTCCCCTGCGGGGAGCGCGCCGGCTGCGGGTCGTGAACGACCGGGCGGCGCTGCGGGAGTACCTGGCCGAGCGGTGGGACTGGCTGAGCGTGGGCGGCCGCGACCGAGTGATCGTGGAGCGCTACCACCCGGGCAGCCGGGCCTACTTCGCGGAATTCTGGATCTCCGACGGCGGTGTGCGGCTCGGAGGCCACGGCGAGATGCGCTACCGGCCGCTGCCCGAAGCGCAGGTGATGCCCGCCCCCGGACTGGACGAACGCCAGCTGGACACCCTTGTCGAGGGCGGGCGCAGGATCTCCGAAGGGCTGGGCGCGCTGGGGTACCGGGGCATCCTCAGCGCGGACGCCGTCGTCACGCCCGCGGGCGAGGTCCTGTTCACCGAGTACAACGGACGCGCCACCGGATCCACGCACATCTACGAGATCGTCGGAAAGCGGGTCGTCGGAGCGGGGTTCGGCACCGACCGTGTGCTGCTGGAACGGGTGTGGCCCAAGGGCTGGACGGTGCCGTCCTTCGCCGACGCCCTGCGGCGCCTGCGGGAGTCGGGGGAGGTCTACGATCCCGCCACCCGTCGCGGTGTGGTGATCCTGGCCGCCTATCACCCGGGCCGCAAGGGCGTGATGCTCTGCTTCGTCGACGAGGACCTGGAGGCGGCGACCCGCCGCGAGCAACTGGTCGGCCGGCTGTTCACCTGACGCCGCTTCCCACGCTCACGCCCGGTGCGGCCGGCGCCGCCACCGGCGGCACGCGCCGTCAGCGGCGGGCGGCTCGGTCCGGTACCGGAGCGCCGGCCGCACTGCCCCGGGTCGTTACCGGCAGGACCGGCCGGCTGGCGGCCGCCGCGTGCGGTGGGACGGTGGCGGTGGTCGCGGGCGGGCGGCCGGCCGGGACGGCGGCGCGTCGGGTGCTGCCGGTGCGGGCCCGTGGGCGGCCCCCGCGCCGAGCGTCAGGCGGAAGCGCCCGCCCCGGTGACAGGCGCGGCCCTCACGCCCGGCCCCGGCCGATCGCCGCCTCGATGTCGGCGAGGTGGGCGGCGAGGATCTCCTCGAACGCGGCGTGCCGGTCCGCGCCGAGGGGGCGGACCTCACGGGCATAGTGGGCCAGGGCGGGGAACCGCTCGGGGTCGGCGCCGAGCACCGCCACGCGGAACAGCTCCATGCCCTGTTCGTACTCCGTGGGGGACATGGTGCTGACGCCGGCCTCGGAGGCGATCAGTGCGGCGATGAGGACCGCGAGCCGGTGGTAGCGGGCCGGGACCTCCGCGTCGGGCAGGCCGGACGCGCGCAGCGCCTGCAGCACTTCCTCCATGACCAGCCGGGAACCGGTGCCGCCGGAGGCGTAGCGCCCCCAGACCGCGGCGAGCTGGGGCTGCTGACCGAAGGTCTCCCTCACCCGCAGGGCCAGGCCGGTGATGCGCTGCTTCCAGTCGCCCTCGGGGCGGTAGCCGTCCATGGCGGCAAGGAGGATGCGGTCGGCGACCGCCCGCAGCAGCTCTGTCTTGCTGCGGAAATGCCGGTAGAGGCTGGAGGAGTCGGTCCCGAGGGCCGCGGCGAGCTTGCGCACACTGAACGACTCGGCGTCGCTCGTGCGCAGCAGCTCCGCCGCCGCGTCCAGGATCTCTTCGGTCGACCAGCGCCTTCGGCCCGCCATACCACTCCTCTCTCCGAAACCCGAGTCTAACTTATGCACTTGGTGTTGCACGCACCGCGTGCATAATGAGGGCACAGCCTGTCGAAGGCCCGGCGGCGGAGGAGGCCGGCGTGCCGCCCGCGCCCGGTCGCCCGGGCCGGGCGACCGGCGTGGAGCTCATCCGGGACTAGGAAAGGACGCATGCCGTGAGGGACTCGTTGGATTCCGCGGAGCTGGCCGCCGCCCTCGAGAACGTCCACCGCGCCGGAATGCCCGGCCTGTTCGCCGAGGTGCGTGACGGCGACCGGGTCTGGCGCGGCGCCGCCGGCGTCGCGGATGTGACCACCGGCCGGCCCGTGACCGCCGACATGCGGCACCGCGTCGGCAGCATCACCAAGCCCTTTACCGCCGCCGCCGTCCTGCAGCAGGTCGAGAAGGGCCGGATCGGTCTCGACGCGCCGATCCGCCGGTACCTCCCGAAGCTGGTGCCCGGAGCACGCGGTGACGCCATCACCGTCCGCATGCTGCTGAACCACACCAGCGGCCTGGCCGAGTACCTCCCGTACGCCTACCCCTCCCTCAAGGCGCTCCCGGCCCTCGCCGACACCGGGCCCGAGAGCCTGGACGACCACCGGCTCACCCGGTTCGACCCCGTCGACCTGATCAGGATGGGGGTCGACGCCCCTGCCGTCGGCGTCCCGGGCGGCACTCCGGGGGTGTACTCCAACACCAACTACCTGCTCCTGGGCGAACTCCTGAGGCGGGTGACCGGCACGTCGGCCGAGCGGTGCATCACCCGGAACGTCATCGAGCGCGCCGGGCTCCGGGATACCGAACTCCCCGGCGAACCGCACATCGACGGGCCGCACTCGCGGATCTACGAGGCGTGGTTCGGCATGATCGACCCGCCGCGCGACTACAGCGTCTACGACATGTCGTGGGTGGGGCCGGCGGGCTCGCTGATATCGACCGTCGGGGACCTCAACCGCTTCTTCGGCATGCTGCTGGCCGGTGAGATCGTCAGCCCCTCGTCGCTGGCGCAGATGCAGCGCACCGTCCCGGTCGTCAACCAGGAGGGAAGGACGATCGACTACGGACTGGGCCTGCACCCGATGAAGGCCCCCGGCCAGGGGACCTTCTGGGGTCACGGCGGCACGGTCTGGGGCGCCGGGGCGCTGGCCATGACGCGTGCCGACGGCAGGCGGCAGATGGTCGTCGCGGTGAACCAGCAGAGGTGGAACAGGCTCGACTCCGCGGGAAGGCCGCAGCCGCATCCCATCGACGACGCGCTCGAGGCTCTGTACCGCGTGGCGATGTACGGCTGACCGCGTCGCGGAAGCGGCCGGCGACGTCCCTGTCACCCGCCGCAGGCCCAGCCCGCCCGGAGCATCCCCGCGCGGTGCCCGGCGGGCCGGGCCGGGTCATCCGCCGTCCCCGCCGATGACGACCACGTCGTCCCGGGCCGTCCAGCAGCGGCGTTCGGACTTGGGCGGGTTGATCCGCAGTCCGTAGGCGGGGCCGTCCGACACCTCGTCGTGGATCCGGTACCCGATGGCGCACTCCCCCCGGTCGCGCGCGGCGGCCACGACGGTGGCGAAGGCCGTTTCGCGGCCCGGGGGCACGTACTCGGTGGCCGGCCTGAGACGGACGCCGCTGCCCTCCGCGGAGAACAGCTCCTCGAAGACGGCGGCCAGGTGCCGGTTCTGGGAGATCTGCGCCATGAGGAGGCCGATCAGCTTCCCGCTGACGATCACGTCGGCCCCGGGGCTGATCGGCGCCAGCGCCCGGTTGCGGTCGTCGACCAGTTCGGTGACCACCGGCAGCTCCCGCCCGAGGGTCTCCTCCAGGTCCCGGAGCAGCAGCAGGGTGACGAGCGTCCGGTCGTCCGGCTCACCGGGCGGCCGGCCGGGTGCCGGATCTCCGCCCAGCACGATCACACTGTCGTAGGAGCCGATGTCCAGCTGCCGCAGGGTCGCGGGACGGGTCACGTCCCCCTCGTGCAGGGTCAGGGCCAGGAGGGCGCCGGCCTCCCGGTCGGCGTCCGCCACCTGCCGGGCCGTGGCCTCACCGCCGTCGGTGACCACGTCGACGGCCGACCCGGGCGGGGCACCACGGCGCAACTGGTCGACTATGAGCGGCGCACGGCGGTTCCAGCCGAGCAGGAGCACCCGCTCCGGCCGCCGCGGCGCCCGTGGCCCGCACACCGTCGCCGCCTCCTCGGCCAGCGAGGCGCACTCCTCCAGGCCGACCGGGTCGTCGTCGCGGGAGATGACGAGGAGCCGGTCCCCCGGCCGGATGCGTGTCCGCGGCGGCGGGCCGAGCAGGGGCGTGCCCTCCCGGACCAGACCGACGACGCTCGACGTGGCGTAGGACAGCAGCGCGTCACCGAACGCGCGCCCCGCCAGGCCCGGTTCCGTGATCACGTAGAACTCGTGCCCCGCGAAGTCCAGCAGCTCCCGGTGGACGAGGGAGAGGCCGGGGTGGCGCGCCGCCTGGACGATCAGCCTGGCGGTGAGGGTGTCGCTCTCCAGGACGACGCCGTCCGCGCCGGCGGCGAGGGAGGCGGCCAGGCGGTACCGGTCGTTGCGGACGGCGGCGACGACGGCGGGGCGGGCAGACCGGCCGGGCAGCGCGCGGCCGAGCGCCAGCAGCGTCTTGACCACTTCGGCGTCGGCGTCGGGCTGGTCGTGGGGGAGGACCAGCACGACCCCGGCCTCGGCCGGACTGGTCAGGGCCAGCACGGCCGGGTCGGTGACGGGGCCGCTGCGGCAGATCAGCCGCGTGGCCCCGGCCGGCCCCACCTTCGTGGCCAGTGCCTCCTCCATGTCCGTCTTGTCGCGGTCGGCCAGCACGACCACCGCCGCCCGGTGCTGGTTGGCGTTGGCGGCCACCAGTTCGCCCACCACCGTGAAAACCTGCTCCGACCAGCCCAGCACCACGGCGTGTCCCCGTTCCAGCACGGTCGAACGGCCGCGGCGCAGCGCCATGAGGTGTTCCGTCAGCGCCGTCGTGATCAGACCGACGAGGGTGGAGACGTAGAGCAGGGTGATCAGGGCGAGCAGTACCGACACCGCCACCCGGAGCGGCGCGCCGGTCGCACCGCCCAGCCGCAGCGTCTCCCCGGTGAGGCGCCACACCGCCGCCAGCCGGCCGGTCAGGGACGCCGGCGCTTTCGGATCGGTCCACACCAGCACCGCGCTCGCCGGGACGACGACGGCCAGGCACAGCAGGGCCAGCCAGCCGACCAGAGCCAGGGCGCCGTAGGACAGTGTGCTGTCGAACCAGTAACGAGCCCTGTCACCCAGCCGAGAACGCTGCCCCACCCTGTCCCCCCGCCTCGCCCCGTGCCCGCGTTTCTGGCAGTGTGAGGGCCCGTTCGCGGTGCGCGACGGGGTTCTCCGTGCGTTCACCCGTTCGGGGAAGGACGCGCGGTGGGGCGGGACGGCCGCGGGCACCGGACGACGCCGCCGCGTCAGGACGACCGCGATCTTCGCTCCTTCGGGTCAACTCCGTTGTGAAACCGGGGCGTTGGGCATCGGACGCCGGTACAAAATCCGCATGACTGAAGATCATGTAATCGCGCGTTCGCGTGGCGGCGTCTCCCGCAGGAGTTTTACCGCGGTGGCCGGCACCGCCACCGTCGCGACCGCCCTGGCCGGCGGTGTCTCCACGGCCCTGCCCGCCCCCGCCGCCCCGCGCGGCGGCCGGGAGACCGACTTCGACCGCTGCCTGGCCGTCGCCCGCGCACTGCTCGTACTCGACTCCGGCAACCAGCCCCTCGTCCCCGGCTACCAGCGCGTCCTTCGCGAGGGCCTGCCCGCCCGGCGCGGGACCCGCCCCAGGGACGTCCTGGTCGTCGGCGCCGGCCCGGCCGGTCTGGTGGCGGCCTGGCTGCTGAAGCGGGCGGGGCACCGGGTCACGGTGCTGGAGGCCAACGGCAACCGCGCGGGCGGACGCGTCAAGACCTTCCGCCGCGGCGGCCACGAACGTGCCGAGCAGCCCTTCGCCGACCCCCGCCAGTACGCGGAGGCGGGCGCCATGCGCATTCCCGGCAGCCACCCCCTGGTGATGGGGCTGATCGACCAACTGGGGCTGAAGAAGAGGCGCTTCCACTATGTCGACGTGGACAGCGAGGGCCACCCCGCCCACCGCACCTGGATCCACGTCAACGGCATCCGCGTGCGCCGTGCCGACTACGCCCGCGCACCCCGGCGCGTCAACCGGTCCTTCGGCGTGCCGCGCGCCCACTGGGACACGCCCGCCGCCACCATCCTGCGCACCGCGCTGGACCCCGTGCGCGACGAGTTCAGTCACGTCGACGGCAGCGGCAAGCGGATCGACAAGCCGCTCCAGGAACGGCTGGAGGGCTGGGCCCGCGTGGTGCAGCGGTTCGGTCACTGGTCGATGTTCCGCTTCCTCACCGAGCACGCCGGCCTCGACGAACGCACCGTCGACCTGATCGGCACACTGGAGAACCTCACCTCACGCCTGCCCCTGTCCTTCATCCACAGCTTCATCGGCTCCTCCCTGATCAGTCCCGACACCCCCTTCTACGAACTGGAGGGCGGCACGGCCGTCCTGCCGGACGCGCTGCTGGAACGCGTCCGCAAGGAGGTGCGCTTCGACCGCCGGGTGACCCGCATCGAGTACTACGACCCCGGCCGCCCGTCCCCGGACCTCCGCCACGTGGGGAAGAAGGGGCCGCACGTGTGGGTGGACACGGTCTCGGAGGGACGCGGCGGACCCGTCGTGCGCGAGCAGTTCACCGCGGACGCCGCCGTGGTCACCGTGCCCTTCTCCGGCCTGCGGCACGTCCAGATCGAGCCGGCCATGTCCTACGGCAAGCGCCGGGCGGTCTCCGAGCTGCACTACGACAGCGCGACCAAGGTGCTCCTGGAATTCAGCCGCCGCTGGTGGGAGTACGACGAGGCGGACTGGAAGCGTGAGCTGAACCGGATCGAGCCCGGGCTGTACGACGCCTACCGCACCGGCCGCGCCGCGGCGGACGGCCGTCTGCTCGGCGCGCACCCCTCGGTGCCCGACGGCCACATCACGCCCGGCCAGCGCACCCACTACGCGGCCAACCGCGCCCTCACCCGCGAACAGCCCGAAGCCGTGGACGTCGTGGGCGGCGGCTCGGTGTCGGACAACGCCAACCGGTTCATGTTCCACCCCTCCCACCCGGTCCCCGGCAGCGACGGCGGGGTGGTCCTGGCCTCCTACAGCTGGGCCGACGACGCCCTGCGCTGGGACTCCCTGGACGACGAGGCACGCTATCCGCACGCCCTGTGCGGCCTCCAGCAGGTCTACGGCCAGCGGATCGAGGTCTTCTACACCGGTGCCGGACGCACCCAGAGCTGGCTGCGCGACCCCTACGCCTACGGAGAGGCATCCGTGCTGCTGCCGGGTCAGCACACGGAACTGCTGCCCCACATCCCCGTGCCCGAGGGCCCGTTGCACTTCGCCGGTGACCACACCTCCGTCAAGCCGGCCTGGATCGAGGGGGCCGTGGAGTCCGCGGTGCGGGCCGCCCTGGAGATCCACACGGCCTGATCCGCGCACGGCGGAGCACCGGGGACCCGCCCCGCCGCGTGCGCGCGGCCGGGGCGGGCCGGGAGCGAGCAGCGCGACGTGCATGCCGCAGCGAGGAGGCCGAGACCGCCGTGGCCCCGCCGCGGGGGCGAACGGTGATGTCGCCCGGCACCGCGCCCGCTTCCGCCGGCCGTCCGTGACCTGATCGGCGACGTGGCCGCACGCCTCGTACACCGCCGCGTCGCCGCGGGCCGCGGGCTGCTCCCGCGACGAAGAAGCGGGGCCGGTGCGGCCTGGAGGCACGACACCGGCATCGGGCGAGGAGGGGGAGCGGGGCGGCGGGCCGGCCTGCGCCCCGCAGCCGGGGCGAGCGGCCGGGGGCGCCGCCCCGGCGGTCGTGCGGCCGACCCGGCGTGCCGCTACGCCTGATCGTCACGCACCGGTACGAGATCGAGAAGCCGCTCCGCGGCGGCCTCCGCGAGCGGGGTGAGCCGTTCGTGCACCGCGCGGAAGGTGCGCTCGGCACGCTGCGCCGGCCAGTCGTCCGGCAGGTGCTTCACCGGCAGCCGGGGGTCGCCGCGAACGATCCGCAGCCACTCGGCCTGGGCCCGCAACCGCAGCGGGAGCGCGTCGTCCGCGTCCTGCGGGGTCCGGCTCTCCCACGGTTGCCAGCGTCGTACGAACGCCTCGTAGCGGTCCGCCAGTTCGTCCAGCTCCCAGGTCTCCTCGATCATGGCGCCGATGTCCGTTCCCGCGTCGGCGTGCGCGCGGAACACCTTCACATGGGCGGACAGGCCCAACTCCGCCACCAGGGACGACACGTCGACCTCGCCGGGAGCGATCCACAGGCCGTTGAACAGCGGGCCGAAACCGTTCCAGGTCAGCCGGGAGCGCAGGTCGTGGCGCTGGCGCTGCCAGGACTCCGGCAGGGAGAAACCCAGCAGGGTCCAGGTGCCGTCCCAGTGCCGGTTGACGGCACCGGTGTGCCAGATGCGCTGCTCGCCGTCGCGCAGCACGGCCGCCGAGCGCTCGGTCAGCCCGAAGTACATCCGGCGGCCCTCGCGCTGGCGGCGCAGCAGGCCGCGGCCGACCATGCGGCTGAGCGTCGAGCGGGTGGCCTGCTCGCCGATGCCGACGCGAGCGAAGACGTCGATGACACTGCCGGAGTACACGCACACGTCGCGCCCGAGCACCTGGTCGCCCAGGAAGGTCAGCATCAGGGACTGGGGACGCGGCACTCCTTCAACACTCACGCGGCCCACCGTACCGCCGGTGATCAGCCGCCGGTCCGGCCTCCGGGCGCCGCGGCCGGCCCGCCGAGCACCGTCGCCGGGCACGGCGTGCCGCCCGTGCGGGGCCGCCGTAGCCACCGCGTCGGGGCAGCCCACGCCCCTTGAGTAACCTCCTGGAATGGCAAATTCCGACGTTACCGACGCTCTGGTGAGCGGGACCCATGTGCGCGAGGCCGTGGCCCACTGCCTCACCACCCTCTCCGCCACCCACTCGGCCGACTGGTCCGTCCCGGCCGGCAGCCTGGAGTGGACCTGCTGGGAGACCCTGGAACACCTCGCGGACGACCTGCTCACCTATGCGCTGCGCTTCGGGCTGGCGCGTCCGATGGAGGTCCCGCGCGTGCCCCTGCGCATCTCCAGCCAACGCCCCGACGGGCCGGCCAACGTCGTCTTCGGTGACCGGGCGGCAGGGCCCGGCGGGCTGCTGACCGTCGTCGAGGCGTGCGGCGGCCTTCTCGCCACGGCCGTGGACAGCGCCGAGCCGACGACCCTGGCCCCGCATGTCTTCGGCGCCTCCGACCCGGAGGGGTTCGCGGCCATGGGCGTGGTCGAGACCCTCGTCCACACCTATGACATCGCCCAGGGGCTCCGGTGCGACGGGGCGCCCCCCGAGGAGCTGAGCCGGCGCGCCCTCGGGCGGCTGTTCCCCGACGTGACCGTCGAGGACAGCGCCTCGTCCACCCTGCTGTGGGCCACCGGACGGATCGAGACGCCCGGCCGCCCCCGCCGTACCGGCTGGCGCTGGTACGGGGAGCCGCTCGCGCGCCGGCCGTCCTGACCCCGCCCGCCGAAGCGGCGGACCCTTGCCGGACGCCGAGCGCCCCGGCAAGGGTGCGGCTCCTGTCCGTGAGCGACGCGACCGGAGCCGGAGCCGGAGCCGCCCGCGGCCGCCGGGAGCCGGGAGGCGGCGGAAAATGAGTTGCCCGCCCGCCGGACCGTGACGAGTATCGGCCGAGGAAGATCCACATCGTTGCGAGGGCCCATGCACGTCACCGTTCCCACCACGGCAGGCCGGATCCGCGGCAGACGGGAGGGGGAGGTCTCGGCGTTCCTGGGCATCCCCTACGCGGCGCCGCCGTTCGGCCCGCGACGGCTGCGGCCCCCTGCGGCGCCGCAGCCGTGGACGGGGGTACGCGACGCGCTCGCCCCCGGCCGTTCGGCGCCCCAGCCCGGTTACCTCCCCGCGATGGCAGGGCTGCTGGAAGAGGCCGCCGACCCGGGCGAGGACTGCCTCAACCTCAACGTGTGGACGCCGGCTCCGGGCCGTACCGGGGGACGGCTTCCCGTCATGGTCTGGATCCACGGCGGCGCGTTCCGCAACGGTTCGGGCTCCCTGCCCTCCTACGACGGCGCGCGGCTCGCCGCCGCCGGCGTCGTTTGCGTCACCCTCAACTACCGGCTGGGGGCGGAGGGTTTCCTGCTGCTGGACGACGGCACGGCCAACCTCGGCCTGCTCGACCAGATCGCCGCACTGGAATGGGTCCGCGACAACATCGCCGGCTTCGGCGGCGATCCGGACAACGTCACCCTGTTCGGCCAGTCCGCCGGCGCCATCGGCATCACCGCGCTCATGACCATGCCCCGGGCCCGCGGGCTGTTCCACCGCGCGATCACCCAGAGCGGCGCCGGCCACCACAGCCACCCGCCGCACATCGCCCGCCGGATCACCGAGCGGCTGGCCGCCCTCGCCGGTACCGAGCCCACGCGCGACGGCCTCGCCGCCGTACCGCCCGAGCGGCTCATCGCCGCCGACCAGGCGCTGAGCCGCGAGATCGCGCAGGCCACCGACCCGGGGCAGTGGGGCGAATCGGCGGGCGGCGGCACCACCGTACTGCCCGTCGTGGACGGCACCACCCTCCCCGAACGCCCGGTCGACGCACTCGCCGGCGGAGCGGGCCGGGACATCGACCTGCTCACCGGCACCACCAGCGACGAGTTCCGCCTCTTTCTGGTGCCGCTCGGGATGGCCCCGAGGATCACGGACGAGATCCTCCACGGATTCCTCGCCGGCCTCGGGCTCCGGCCCGCCGAGGCCCGCGCCGTGTACGCGGCCGCCCGCCCCGGCGCGTCCCCGGGCGACCTGCTGGCCGCGGCCCTGACCGACCACGCCTACCGCATCCCGGCCCTGCGGGTCGCCGAGGCCCGCGCCGCCCACGGCGCGGACACCTTCGTCTACGAGTTCGCACGGCCCTCACCCGCGCTCGGCGGCGCCCTCGGGGCCTGCCACATGGCGGAGATCGGCTTCGTCTTCGGCAACCTCGCCGGCCCGCTCACCGGCCCCGGCGCCCCGCGGCGGCTCTCCGACACCCTGCGCGAGGCATGGACCGCCTTCGCCGCCACCGGCCGGCCCGGCACCGCCGGTGGCGTGCTGCCGCACTGGCCCGCCTACGCCGGACGGCGTTCCGTCATGCGCCTGGGCGACGGCGCCCCCGCCGTGGCCGAGGACCCGGCGGCCGACGCACGCCTCCTCTGGCGCGACCTGCGCCTGCCCGTCTCCCGCACCGTCTGAGCCCTGCCGCCCCGCACCCGGAGAACGACATGCCCCTCCCC
>NZ_WYCT01000669.1 GCF_011008945.1 Streptomyces harenosi | reverse complement strand
CGCGCTGCTGGGAGGGTCCGTTGGGTGCGGTCAGGCCGTTGGAGGCGCCGTCCTGGTTGACCGCGCTGCCCCGTACCACCGCCAGGATGCGGTGCCCGTTGCGCTCGGCGTCCGAGAGCCGCTCGACGAGGATCGTGCCCACGCCCTCACTCCAGCCCGTGCCGTCGGCCGAGGCGGAGAACGCCTTGCAGCGTCCGTCGGGGGCGAGCCCTCGCTGCCGGGAGAACTCGGTGAACGTGACCGGGCTGGTCATCACGGTGATGCCGCTGGCGAGGGCGGTGGTGCATTCGCCGGTGCGGAGGGCTTGGCAGGCGAGGTGGAGGGCGACGAGGGAGGAGGAGCAGGCGGTGTCGATGGTGACGGCGGGGCCTTCGAGTCCGAGGACGTAGGCGATGCGTCCGGAGGCGATGCTGCCGGCGGTTCCGGTGAGGGTGTAGCCCTCGGTGGTGTGGGGTGAGGTGTGGGTGTGGGCGGCGTAGTCCTGGGCGTTGACGCCGGTGAAGACGCCGGTGGGGGTGGCGTGGAGTGTGTGGGGGTTGATGCCGGCGTGTTCGATGGCTTCCCAGGCGGTTTCGAGGAGGAGTCGTTGCTGGGGGTCCATGGCGAGGGCTTCGCGTGGGTTGATGCCGAAGAACTCGGCGTCGAAGTCGCCGGCGTCGTGGAGGAATCCGCCGTGGCGGGTGTAGCTGGTGCCCGGGTGGTCGGGGTCGGGGTGGTAGAGGTTGTCGAGGTCCCAGCCGCGGTCGGTGGGGAAGTCTCCGATGGCGTCTTGTTCGGTGGCGACGAGGTTCCACAGGTGTTCGGGTGTGGTGACGGCGCCGGGGAAGCGGCAGGCCATGCCGATGATGGCGATCGGTTCGTCGGTGTGGGTCTGGAGGGCCGGGAGGGTGGTGGTGGCGGGTGCGGTGCCGAGCAGTTCGGTGCGCAGGAACTCCGCGAGCTTGGCCGGGGTCGGGTG
>NZ_WYCT01000668.1 GCF_011008945.1 Streptomyces harenosi | reverse complement strand
TCCCCGTCGTCCCCGTCGTCCCCGTCGTCCCCGTCGAGGGTGGTCACCACCCTCACCAGGGCGCCCGCCCTGCCCCCGCTGCTCGCCCGCGGGGCCCTGCTGTCGCCCCTGAGGCGGCCCCGCCCGGACGCCGCCTTCCCCCGCGCCCGGCTGCTGCTGCCCGGGGTCCGCGCGGACCTCGCCCGGCTGACCGCCTACGAGCGGGTGTGCGGCTTCCCGGCCGGGGAGAGCGGCCTGCCGGTCACCTATCCGCACCTGCTCGGCTTCCCGCTGGCCATGCGGCTGATGAGCGCCCGGGACTTCCCGCTGCCCCTGCTCGGGCTCGTCCACACCTCGATCACCGTGACCCGGCGGGCGGCGATGCCGGCCGGCGAGGAGTACGACATCGCCGTCCACGTCGCCGGGCTGGCGCCGCACCGGCGGGGCACCGAGGCGACGGTCGTCACCGAGGCACGGGCGGGCGGGGCCGTCGTCTGGGAGTCGGCGAGCACGTATCTCGCGCGCCACCGCACCGCGCCGGGCGGCGGCCCGCGGCCCGAGGAGGAGCACCGGCCGCTGCCCGCCCTGGCCGAGTGGCGCCTCGCCGCCGACCTGGGGCGCCGCTACGGTGCCGTGTCCGGCGACCGGAACCCGATCCACCTGCACCCGCTCACCGCCCGGATCTTCGGCTTCCCCCGTCCCCTCGCGCACGGCATGTGGACCCTCGCCCGGTGCCTGGCCGCGCACGGTACGCCCGGGGCGGTGTCGGTCCGGGCCGCGTTCCGGGCCCCGGTGCTGCTGCCGGGGACGGTGACGTACGGGGCGCGGGACGGGCGGTTCGCACTGCGCGGCCGGGGCGGGCGGCTGCACCTGACGGGAACCGTCGGCACCCCGGCCTGACCCGCCGGTCCCACCGGCCCCGTCCGGCCGGCCGGTCCCGCCGGGCGCGTCGACCACGGCGGGCGGGGCGCGGCGGGGCGGCGC
>NZ_WYCT01000667.1 GCF_011008945.1 Streptomyces harenosi | reverse complement strand
ATACGATGCGTATAAAAATCGTTTTTCAACCCGAATGGATTATTCGTCGTTTCTCGTTCTCCAATTTGATTTGCTAAAATGGATAATTCTGTTTCTTGGTATTGTTTTGGTAATCGTTTTGACTCATGATCGATTTTTTGCTGTCGATCTTTCAACCCAATATTGCTGAATACTTCATCCTCTCTCTTCAGCATGTTCCATTGGCTGCGCAGCTGATTCAAAGATTCAGGTAAAGGTAGCTTCCCTTTTTTGATCGTTTGCAGAATCGCCGTCAACGTATCATTCTCTTTTACTTTTGAGAAAGTTAATAATCTTCTAGCTAAATAGCGATCAGCAGGCGTTACTTTCTTCATTGAAAACAACCAGTCGTATGTTTGAAGTTCAGAATAATACGTATTAAAGTAATCAGTTTTTACACCATTTTTAACGAACCACTGAGGAGAAATAATAAAGACGACTTTCTTGTTTTTCATAGCATCTCCTGCAGAACGCATCATCATATATTGGCTTAACGATTGTGTCCCGGGTGCTCCCAGCAAAAATGGACGATAGTTTCGCTGGTATTTTTCTGCCAGAACAGACGGATGAAATGGACTGATTCTGCTTAATTCACTTGAGCCAAAAAAAGGAATATATTGTTTTTCAGATAATGCATAATTTTTTATCGCATCTCCTTTCAACACGTTCACTGACATGGAAGAAGAGGCACGTCTAATCGTTTCTGGATTAGAGATATCTACTTGATAGGAGGAGGTAAAAAACACAAACAGTAAGCCAACCGCTAAAACAACCGGGCCGAAAATAGCAAAAAGTTTCTTTTTCATACTCAACCCTTCAATGCAGTTGCTTGTTGAATGATTTTATTCGGTGTGCTCCAATCCTCTCGCTCGAATTCAGATACAGGGACTTGGATATCCAG
>NZ_WYCT01000666.1 GCF_011008945.1 Streptomyces harenosi | reverse complement strand
CCTGCAACACCTCACCCCCGCCCGCACCAGCCACCGCACAACCCTCCCCACCACCGACAGTGGTGCGTCGTTGCGCGCACGCCTTGCGGGACGGAAACCCGAACAGCAGTATCAGGCACTGCTGGCGCTCGTCCGCTCACATGTCGCCGCCGTCCTCGGCCACCAAGCACCGGAAGCCGTCCCGGTCGACTCGGCCTTCCGCGACCTCGGCTTCGATTCCCTTACGGCGGTGGATCTGCGAAACCGCCTGAGCGCGGAGACGGGCCTGCGACTGCCGGCGAGCCTGGTCTTCGACCAGCCGAGCCCTGCGGCCGTGGCCCGCCTGCTGCGCAGGGAACTGCTCGGGGACGACGCCGAGGACAGCGCATCGTCGGATGCGGAAATCACGGTCGTCGGCAGTGACGAGCCGTTGGCGATCGTCGGGATGGCGTGCCGGTTCCCGGGTGGTGTGCGGTCGCCGGAGGAGCTGTGGGGGCTGGTGGCTTCCGGTCGTGACGCGATCGGGGAGTTCCCGGCCGACCGCGGCTGGGACCTTGCCAGGCTGTTCGACCCGGACCCGGAACGGGCCGGCACGTCGTACACGCGGCATGGTGGTTTCCTGTACGACGCCGGGCAGTTCGACGCCGAGTTCTTCGGCATCAGTCCGCGTGAGGCGCTGGCCATGGACCCCCAGCAGCGGCTTCTTCTCGAGACCGTCTGGGAGACCCTCGAACACGCGGGGATCGATCCCGCCGCCGTACGCGGTTCCCGCACGGGCGTGTTCGCGGGCGTGATGTACCACGACTACGCCGCCCGCTTGACCGCCGTGCCCGAAGGGGCGGAGGGCTACATCGGCAACGGCAACGCGGGCAGTGTCGTGTCGGGCCGGGTGGCTTACACCTTCGGTTTCGAAGGGCCGGCCGTCTCGGTCGACACGGCGTGCTCGTCGTCGCTGGTCGCCCTGCACCTCGCCTGCCAAGCACTGCGCTCCGG
>NZ_WYCT01000665.1 GCF_011008945.1 Streptomyces harenosi | reverse complement strand
GCCCCCGGGACCGCCCCCGCCCCCGGGCCGCTGCCCGGCGCTCCCGGCGCCGCCTCGCTCCGCTTCGGCTACGGCACCAACGGCCTCGCCGACCTCCGGCTGGACGACGCCCTCGCCCTGCTCGCCGACCTCGGTTACGACGGCGTCGGACTGACCCTCGACCACATGCACCTCGACCCGCTCGCGCCCGACCTCGCCGCCCGCACCCGCCGGGTCGCGCGGCGGCTGGACGCACTCGGCCTGGACGTCGCGGTGGAGACCGGCGCCCGCTATGTCCTCGACCCGCGCCGCAAACACGGTCCCTCCCTGCTCGACCCCGACCCGGACGACCGCGCCCGCCGTGCCGGCCTGCTGGTCCGCGCCGTCCGGGTGGCGGCCGACCTCGGGGCCCGCGCCGTCCACTGCTTCAGCGGCACCACCCCCGCCGGCACCGATGAGGAGACCGCGTGGAAGCGGCTCGCGGACGCCCTCGCCCCGGTCCTGGACGCGGCCGGCGCCGCCGGTGTGCCCGTGGCGATCGAGCCGGAACCCGGTCATCTCCTGGCCACCCTCGCCGACTTCCACCGGCTGCGCCGGGTCCTCGGCGATCCGGAGATCCTGGGCCTCACCCTCGACATCGGCCACTGCCAGTGCCTCGAACCCCTCCCTCCCGCCGACTGCGTACGCGCCGCCGCCCCCTGGCTGCGCCATGTCCAGATCGAGGACATGCGGCGCGGCGTCCACGAGCACCTCCCCCTGGGAGAGGGCGAGATCGACTTCCCACCCGTCCTCGCGGCCCTGGCCGCCACCGGCTACCAGGGCCTGACCGTCGTCGAACTGCCCCGCCACTCCCACGCGGGACCCCGGTACGCCGAACACTCCCTGCCGTTCCTCCGCCGGGCGGCGGCGGCCGCCCGGTCCCGCGGCACCGGCGGCCCGCCTCGCCGGCCCCACGGCGATCGGGGCCCGGGTGCCGCCCCGGCCACCCCGCCGGCCC
>NZ_WYCT01000664.1 GCF_011008945.1 Streptomyces harenosi | reverse complement strand
GGCAGCGTCAGATGTTTATAAGAGACAGGGGCGCGGATGCGCTGGAGCCCCCGCCCGTCCGGTCGGAGCACGTCCCCGGACGGGCGGGGGCTCCAGCGCATCCGCGCCCTGGACCGCCATGGCTCTCTTCCCCCTACCCATCCATACCGGCACCACCGGAAACACCGGAGGCACTGCGATGACACATGCGACACAGGCGACACCGACAGCGCGGGAACCGGGCCGCTCCCGCGTGCGGCACGGCAAGCTGCTCTCCCTGCTGGCGGTCCTGGCCACCCTGCTCGGCGGGCTCGGTCTGTCCGTGCTCGGGCAGAGCAGTGCGCAGGCCCACGGTGTGGCGATGATGCCCGGCTCGCGCACCTACCTGTGCCAGCTGGACGCCATCTCGGGTACCGGCGCACTGAACCCGACCAACCCCGCCTGCAAGGACGCGCTGAGCAAGAGCGGCGCGACGGCCCTGTACAACTGGTTCGCCGTGCTCGACTCCAACGCGGGCGGGCGCGGCGCGGGTTACGTCCCGGACGGCAAGCTGTGCAGCGCCGGTGACCGGTCGCCGTACGATTTCTCCGCCTACAACGCCGCACGCGCCGACTGGCCCCGGACGCATCTGACGTCCGGTGCGACGATCAAGGTGCAGTACAGCAACTGGGCCGCCCACCCGGGCGACTTCCGGGTGTACGTCACCAAGCCCGGCTGGTCGCCCACCTCCGAGCTGGGCTGGGACGACCTGGAGCTGATCCAGACCGTCACCAACCCGCCCCAGGCGGGCGGGGCCGGCTCCAACGGCGGCCACTACTACTGGGACCTGAAGCTGCCCTCGGGCCGCTCCGGTGACGCGCTGATCTTCATGCAGTGGGTGCGGTCGGACAGCCAGGAGAACTTCTTCTCCTGCTCCGACATCGTCTTCGACGGCGGCAACGGCGAGGTGACCGGCATCCGCGGCTCGGGCAGCACGCCGGCTCCCACCCCGAGCACCACCCCCAGCAC
>NZ_WYCT01000663.1 GCF_011008945.1 Streptomyces harenosi | reverse complement strand
GTCTCGGGTGGTGTTGAGGTCTCGTACGCGGAACTGGAGGCGCGTGCCAGTCGGTTGGCGCGTCATCTGGTTGCGAAGGGCGTGGGCCCGGAGTCGCTGGTGGGGGTGTGCCTGGAGCGTGGTGTCGAGACGGTGGTGGCGCTGCTGGCGGTGCTGAAGGCGGGCGGTGCCTATCTGCCGATCGACCCGGGTTACCCGGCTGAGCGGATCGCGTACATGCTCGGCGACGCGAAGCCGGTGGTGGTGCTGGCTTCGACGGGTACGGCTGCGGTGGTTCCGCAGTCGGACGCTGCTGTGGTGGTGCTGGACGAGGCCGAGCTGGCCGGTGTTGAGGATGGTCCGCTGGGAGTGGTGATCCGGCCGGAGCATCCGGCGTACGTGATCTATACGTCGGGTTCGACCGGGCGGCCGAAGGGTGTGGTGGTTGAGCACCGGTCGGTGGCCGGGCTGTTGGGTTGGGCTGCGGCGGAGTTCTCGGGTGAGGACTTCCGCAGGGTGCTGGTCTCTACTTCCTTCAACTTCGATGTCTCGGTCTTCGAGTTGTTCGGTCCGCTGGTGTCGGGCGGCAGTGTGGAAGTGGTGCCGGATCTGCTGGCTCTGGCCGATGCGGATGCTGGTGTGGGCGATGTGAGCCTGGTGAGTGGTGTGCCGTCGGCGTTCGCGCAGATGGTGGCTTCGGGTGAGATCAAGGCCCGTCCCCGTACGGTCGTCCTGGCCGGTGAGGCGCTGACCGCCGATGCGGTGGCCGGGATCCGTACGGCGATCCCTGGGGCCCGGGTCGCCAACATCTACGGTCCGACCGAGGCGACGGTGTACTCCACCGCCTGGTTCTCGGACATGGATGTGGAGGGCGTGGTCCCGATCGGCCGGCCGATCTCCAATGCCCGGGTGTATGTCCTGGACGGCAGCCTGTCGCCGGTCCCCGCCGGGGTCGCGGGTGAGTTGTACATCGCGGGTGCCGGTCTGGCCCGTGGCTATCTGGGGCGTCCGGGGTTGA
>NZ_WYCT01000662.1 GCF_011008945.1 Streptomyces harenosi | reverse complement strand
AACTTCGACCACCGCAGCTTCCGGCTGAACTTCGAACTGTCGATGATGATCAGCGACCGTGACCGCGTCGCTGCGCTGGCCGAACTGCTGCAGGGCGAATTCGACCGTTCCATGCGGGTGCACGACCAGGCCGGCCGCTCGCTGTGGCTGCACCGCCTGCCCGAGGCCTTCGCCCGGCTGGCCTCGCCGCTGCTCTGACGCAGCGCTACACTGCGGCGATCATCCGGGGAGCCCGACTATGTACTGGTTGTACCTGCTGCTGGCGCTGGGCTGCTTTGCCTTCGCGCTGAAGACCCCGAGCGCGGGGTTGATGACCCTGTGCCTGCTGGCGGCGCTCGGCTTCCTGCTGGCCTGGGTGCGCGGCCGCTACGTGGCCCGCTTCGGTGACCTGCAGCGCGACCCGGCCACGCTGATCGACGCCGAGGAGCTGCGCCGCCTGCGCGAACAGGCCCAGGTCCGCCGCACTGACGACCACAACGACCACGACCCGTCCCCTCTTTCCAAGTAGTCCCGTTCCATGACCCAGCTCAGCGTCAACGTCAACAAGATCGCCGTCCTGCGCAATTCGCGCGGCGGCGCCGAACCGGACGTGGTGCGCGCCGCCCAGGCCTGCCTGGATGCCGGCGCGCATGGCATCACCGTGCATCCGCGGCCGGACCGCCGGCATATCACCGCCGAGGACGTGCTGGCCCTGTCCACGCTGACCCGCTCGCGTGGCGTTGAATTCAACATCGAAGGCAATCCGTTCGCGCCGCCGCGCGAGGGCTACCCGGGGCTGCTGCCGCTGTGCGAACAGACCCGTCCGGCGCAGGCCACCCTGGTCCCCGATGATGATGGCCAGATCACCTCCGACCACGGTTTCGACTTCGAACGCGATGCCGAGCGCCTGCGTCCGCTGGTGGCTGCGCTGAAGGCCATGGGGTGTCGGGTCAGCCTGTTTGTTGACGCGGGCAACCCATTGCTGGAGCAGGCAGCTGAGGTGGGGGCGGACCGCATCGAGCTGTATAC
>NZ_WYCT01000661.1 GCF_011008945.1 Streptomyces harenosi | reverse complement strand
GGCGGGGCGTTCACGGGCGTCGGGTCCTGGTCCTGGCTCACGCCCCCCAGTGTGCCAGCCGGAAGATCGGCCCCCGGACCCGGCCGTGGGGGCCGGCCCGGCCCGCCCCTCAGCCCGAGCAGGCCGTGCGCTGGGCCTCCTGCCACTCGCAGCGCGGGCAGAGCGTGATCCCCTTGTACGACTCCGGGTACTCCGTCGGCTCCTGGCACAGGACGCAGTCCGCGTAGGGGGGTCCGCCGGCCGGGGGCGGCCCGGCCGGATCGGTCGCGCAGTAGTCGTCGCCGTCGCTCATGCCCCCAGCGTAAGCGGTCACCGGCGGGCGGCGGCGGCCCCGATCAGCTCGGAGACCTTCACCAGGCGGTAGCCCTGCCGCCGCAGCTCGGGGACGACCGCGCGCACCGCCCGTTCGGTCACCGGGGCGGCGCTGCGGGTGCAGTGCAGCACCACCACCGAGCCCGGGCGGACGCCGTCCAGGACCTGCCGGGCCACCGCGTCCGCGTCGGTGGCGAAGGCGTCGCCGCTCACCACGTCCCACTGCACCGCGGTCACGCCGGCGGCGGCGATCGCCCGCAGCGCCCGTTGGTCGTAGCAGCCGCCGGGGAAGCGGAAGTACGGCTTGGCGTCGGGTACGCCGGCCGCGCGGAAGGCGGTGTAGGCCCGCTCCACCTCCGCCCGCATACGGTGGGCGGGCACGGTCGGCAGGCCGTAGCAGTCGCCGGTGAAGGCGTGGTGGCTGTAGGAGTGGTTGGCGACCTCGAAGAGCGGGTCCCGCCCGATGGAGCGGGCCTGGTCCGGGTACTCCTCGGCCCAGCGCCCGGTCATGAACACCGTGGCGGGCACCTTCAGCTCCCGCAGCGCGGCGATCAGCCGGGGGTTGTCGAACCGCTCCCCGGCCGCCGCCCGCGGCCCCTGATCGGCGGTCATGTCGGCGTCGAAGGTCAGCGCCACGGTCCTGTCCGGGGTGCGGGGGCCGTTCTCGAAGACGGGGGCCAGACCGGCCGGGCCGGGCGCCAGCGTGGGCGGCCGGGCCGGGGCCGGGGCTGTCTCTT
>NZ_WYCT01000660.1 GCF_011008945.1 Streptomyces harenosi | reverse complement strand
GCTGACCCTGGAGATGGTCACCGACGAGGAGCGCGACTACATGTGGGCCGAGTACGCCAAGGACCCCCGCATGCGCGCCAACATCGGCATCCGCCGCCGCCTGGCCCCCCTGCTCGACAACGACCGCAACCAGATCGAGCTGTTCACGGCCCTGCTGCTCTCCCTGCCCGGCTCGCCGATCATCTACTACGGCGACGAGATCGGGATGGGCGACAACATCTGGCTCGGCGACCGCGACGCCGTCCGCACCCCCATGCAGTGGACACCCGACCGCAACGCCGGGTTCTCCTCCTGCGACCCGGGACGGCTCTATCTGCCCACGATCATGGATCCGGTCTACGGCTACCAGGTCACCAACGTCGAGGCGTCGATGGCCTCGCCGTCCTCGCTGCTGCACTGGACCCGCCGTATGATCGAGATCCGCAAGCAGAACGCGGCGTTCGGGCTGGGCTCGTACACCGAACTGCCGTCCTCCAACCCGGCCGTGCTCGCCTTCCTGCGGGAGTACGAGGACGACCTGGTGCTGTGCGTGCACAACTTCTCCCGCTTCGCGCAGCCCACCGAGCTCGACCTCAGCGCCTTCCAGGGGCGGCATCCGGTCGAGCTGTTCGGCGGGGTCCGCTTCCCCGCCATCGGCGAACTGCCGTACCTGCTCACCCTCGCGGGCCACGGCTTCTACTGGTTCCGGCTCCGCAGGGAGGCCGTGTAGCGCCGGGCCGCCGCGGGAGAGGGCCGGCGCCGCGGACCCGGCCCGGCTCGATCGGGCCGGTCCGGGATCCGGGCCCGCGGACGGGGCGTTTCCACCGTCCCGCCCGGGGCACGCATCAGTAACACCCCGACCACCCCCGGGGAAAGGACACGACGCCATGTCGGAAGCCGCCACCCCTTTCGTCACCGCCGCGCCCGGTCTGCTCGCGTCGCTCGACCCCCTGTTGCGGGAATGGCTGCCGCGGCAGCGGTGGTTCGCCGGCAAGGGACGCCCGGTCACCGGGTTCTGTCTCTTATACACCTCT
>NZ_WYCT01000065.1 GCF_011008945.1 Streptomyces harenosi | reverse complement strand
AGGTGTATAAGAGACAGCCGTCCCCCTGGACCGGGTGATCCCGGCCCCCGCCTCGGTCGACCCGGGCGGATCCCCGTACCGCATCACGCGCGGCACCCACATACGGGTCGACGGCACCCGCGAGGCCCGCCGGGTCGGCGAGTACCTCGCCGGCGTGCTGCGGCCCTCGACCGGCTACCGGCTGCCCGTCACCTCCCGCGGCGAGGGCGGCATCCGGCTGCGCCTGGCCGACGGCCCCTACGGCAGCGAGGGCTACCGCCTCGACAGCCGGCGCTCGGGCGTCACCATCACCGCCCGCAAGCCCGCCGGCCTCTTCCACGGTGTGCAGACGCTGCGTCAGCTCCTGCCCGGCGCCGTGGAGAAGGACTCCGTCCAGCCCGGCCCCTGGCTGGTGGCGGGCGGCACCATCGAGGACACCCCGCGCTACGCCTGGCGCGGCGCCATGCTCGACGTCGCCCGGCACTTCTTCACCGTCGACGAGGTCAAGCGGTACATCGACCAGATCGCCCTCTACAAGATCAACAAACTGCATCTGCACCTGAGCGACGACCAGGGCTGGCGCATCGCCGTCGACTCCTGGCCGCGCCTGGCCACCTACGGCGGCTCCACCGAGGTGGGCGGCGGCCCCGGCGGCTACTACACCAAGGAGCAGTACAAGGAGATCGTGCGCTACGCGGGCTCGCGCCACCTGGAGGTCGTGCCCGAGATCGACATGCCGGGCCACACCAACGCGGCCCTCGCCTCCTACGCCGAGCTGAACTGCGACGGCGTGGCGCCCCCGCTCTACACCGGCATCAAGGTCGGCTTCAGCTCGCTGTGCGTCGGCAAGGACGTCACCTACGACTTCGTCGACGACGTCGTCCGCGAGGTCGCCGCCCTCACCCCGGGCCGGTACTTCCACATCGGCGGCGACGAGGCCCACTCCACCAGCCACGCCGACTACGTGGCCTTCATGGAGCGGGTGCAGCCGGTCGTCGCCAAGTACGGCAAGACCGTCGTCGGCTGGCACCAGCTCACCGGCGCCGTCCCGGCCGAGGGGGCGATCGCCCAGTACTGGGGCCTGGACCGCACCAACGCCGCGGAGAAGGCGCAGGTGGCCAAGGCCGCCCAGAACGGCACGGGGCTGATCCTGTCCCCGGCCGACCGCTCCTACCTCGACATGAAGTACACCAAGGACACCCCGCTCGGTCTGTCCTGGGCGGGATACGTCGAGGTGCAGCGCTCCTACGACTGGGACCCGGGCGCCTACCTGCCGGGCGCGCCCGCCTCCGCGATCCGGGGCGTCGAGGCACCGCTGTGGTCGGAGGCCGTCGACAACTCCGCCCACATCGACTACATGGCCTTCCCCCGGCTGCCGGGCATCGCCGAGCTGGGCTGGTCGCCGGCGTCCACGCACGACTGGGACGCCTACAAGGAACGGCTCGCGGCGCAGGCGCCGCGGTGGGAGGCGCTGGGCATCGGGTTCTACCGGTCGCCCCAGGTGCCCTGGCCGGCGCAGGGGTGAAAGCCGGACGGGCACCCCGCAGGACCGTACTGCGGGGTGCCCGTCCGCCCGCGCGGGATCTACCGTCCGGCGAGGGGGTTCTTCAGGTTGCCCACGAGCTGGAGCGCGCCCGAGGGGTCCGCGAGGTCGACCATCTGCCTGTTGTTGCGCAACTGGAGCCGGTTGAGGCAGGACAGCGCGAACTCGGGGGCGAACATGTCGTACCGGGCGAACTTGTCGGCCAGTTCCGGCACCGACTCCTGGTACGCGCGGGTGACCTCCGCGACCGTGTCCCAGAAGCCGTCCTCGGAGAGGATGCCCTCGGTGGCGAGGTTGGCGGCGAGGAAGCGGAAGTAGCAGTCGAAGACGTCCGTGAAGATGGACAGCAGCTTCGTGTCGTCGGGCACCTCGACGCGGATCCGGGACACCTCCGGCGGCAGCACCGCGTCGGGGTCCATGACCGCGATCTCCTCGGCGATGTCCTTGTAGATCGCCCGCTGCACCACGCCGTCCTTCAGCACCAGGATGACGTTCTCGCCGTGCGGCATGTAGACCAGGTCGTAGGCGTAGAAGCTGTGCAGCAGCGGGGTGTAGTAGGCCCGCAGATAGCGCCGCAGCCACTCCTTGGGTGCCAGCCCGGACCGCTCGATCAGCGCGCCCGCGAAGGACGCCCCCTCGTGGTCGACGTGGACCAGGGACGCCATGGTGGCCAGTGACTCCCCCTCGCCCAGGGAGGGCACCGGGCTCTCCCGCCACAGCGCGGCCAGCATCTTGCGGTAGGGCGAGTAGCGGTCGGTGGCCTGCTCGTACTCCAGGTGCCGGTAGCCGACGGCCGCCCGCTCCCGGATGATCGACAGGCCCGTCGACTTCAGCACCGGGTCGCCCTCGATCAGCCGGGCCAGCCAGTCGTTGATCGCCGGGGTGGCCTCCATGTAGGCGGCCGACAGCCCGCGCATGAAGCCCATGTTGAGGACGGACAGGGCCGTCTTCACGTAGTGCTTCTCGGGGTGGGTGGTGTTGAAGAAGGTGCGGATGGACTGCTGCGCCAGGTACTCGTCGTCGCCCTCGCCGAGGCAGACGAGGTGCCTGCGGGCGACCTCGGCGGCGAAGGTGACGGAGAGCTTGTTCCACCACTGCCAGGGGTGGACCGGGATGAGCAGGTAGTCGGCCGGGTCCAGGCCCTGGCCGGTGAGCACGCCGTGGAAGCGCTCCACGGTCTCCTCGCCCAGCTCCTGGCGGACGAAGGACTCGTACTCGATGCCTGCCCCGGCCGTGAACGCCGCCCGGGAGCGGTGCGCGGCCAGCCACACCAGGCGGATGGGGCTCGCCGTCTCGGGCGCGTACGACAGGTACTCGTGGATGCCGAAACCGAGCCGGCCGTTGTTGGCGACGAAGCAGGGGTGGCCCTCGGTCATGCCGGTCTCGACGGCCTGGAACCCGGCGCGCGCCAGCTCGGCGGAGCTCACCTGCGGCTTGGTCAGCTTGTAGCAGGTGCCGGAGAGGGTGGAGGAGATCTCCTCCAGGTACACCGGCAGGATCTCGTCGCTCAGCCCCAGGGACTCCTTCAGCTCGATGAAGAAGTCCAGGGCGGCCAGCGGCAGCTCGGCCCCGTCGCGGTGGCGGGTGATCGAGGCGGCGTCCACCTGCCAGTGGTCCAGGGCGCGGCGGACGGCGGTGAACCTGTACCGGGTGAGGCCGTCGTCGCTGCGGACGACGTACGCCTCCCCGTCCGGCTCGGGGGTGATGAGCCGCTCGTGGGCGAACTCGGCGAGCGCCTTGCGGATCAGCAGCCGGCTGGCCTGCTCCCAGCGCTCGGGGGTCAGGTGGGCGACGGCGTCGGCCAGGCTCATGCGGACACCGCCTTCTCGAACTGCTCGCGCGTGCAGAAGCTCAGCAGCGCCTTCTTCTCCGGCTTCTGTATCTCGCGCTCGGGCACGAAGCCGACGGCCGCGTTCAGGGCGTGCACCGCCTTGTTGCCCACGTCGGGCTCGACGACCACGCGCCGGGTCGCCGGGTCGGCGAACAGGAACTCCATCACGGCGGTGATGACCGCCCTGGTGAAGCCGTGGATCGGCCGCTCGGTGGGCGCCACCAGGAAGTGCATGCCCACGTCGCCCGGCTGCGGCTCGTACAGGCCCACCAGCTCGCGCTGGGCCGGGTCGTACTTCTCCATCAGGAAGGCGGGCTCGCCGTCGTGCAGGCCGAGGTAGGCGTGGTGGTGGTCGTCGGCGGCGATCTCCAGGTACGCGCGCTCCACGTCCTCCAGGCGGGCGTCCTGCATCATCCAGAACGCGGCCTTGGGGTGGGTGACCCAGCCGTGGAGCAGCTCGGCGTCCCGGGCGGGGTCGAGGGGGCGGAAGGCGAGGGATCCGATGCCGGTGGTGGTGCTCATACGCCGAACTCCTGGAACGCGATGGTCTTCTCGACCGGGTAGTACTCCCTGCCGAGCAGCTCACGGATGATGTAGCTGTTGCGGTAGGCGCCCATACCCAGGTCGGGCGAGGTGATGCTGTGCGTGTGGACGCCGGCGTTCTGCAGGAAGACGCCCTGGCCGGTGACGTCGATGGCGTAGTTGCGGGCGACGTCGAAGTTGCCCTGCGCGTCGTAGCGCAGCCGGTCCCGGACCGGCTTGAGGAACTCCGGCTCGACGTACTTGTAGCCGGTGGCCAGGATCAGCCCGTCGGAGCGCAGCTCGAAGTCCTTGCCCTGCTCCTCCTGGCGGAAGGCGAGGGTGTAGGTGCCGTCCTGGTAGCGGGCGTCGGTGAGCGCCGAGTTGGTGAGCAGGCGGGTGGGGACCGGGCCGCCGAGGTTCTTCTGGTACAGCAGGTCGAAGATCTCGTTGATCAGGTCGCCGTCGATGCCCTTGAACAGGCCCTTCTGCTCGGCGGTGAGCCGGTAGCGGGTGGCCTCCGGCAGCGCCCGGTAGTAGTCGATGTACTCCGGGGAGGTCATCTCCAGCGTGAGCTTGGTGTACTCCAGGGGGAAGAAGCGCGGGGAACGCGTCACCCAGTTGAGCTGGTAGCCGTGGACGTCGATCTCGCTCAGCAGGTCGTAGTAGATCTCGGCGGCCGACTGGCCGCTGCCGACCAGCGTGATCGACTTCTTCTTCGTCAGCTCCGCCCGGCTCTGCACGTAGCGGGAGTTGTGGATGAAGTCCCCGGCCAGGCCGCGGCAGGCGTCCGGGACGTAGGGCGGGGTGCCGGTGCCGAGGACCAGCCGGCGGGCGCGGTAGGTGCCGCCGTCCGTGGTGCGCACCACGTACAGCTCGTCCTCGTACGTCACCTCGGTGACCGTCGTGGAGAAGCGGATGCTGCTCAGCTTGGAGGCGGCCCAGCGGCAGTAGTCGTCGTACTCGACGCGCAGGGGGTAGAAGTTCTCGCGGATGTAGAACGAGTACAGCCGGCCCTTCTCCTTCAGGTAGTTGAGGAAGGAGTAGGGGGAGGTCGGGTCGGCGAGGGTGACCAGGTCCGACATGAAGGGGGTCTGGAGGTGGGCGCCGTCCAGGAACATGCCGGCGTGCCACTCGAAGTCGGGCTTGGACTCCAGGAAGACGCCGTTCAGCTCGGCGATGGGCTCGGTCAGACAGGCCAGGCCGAGGTTGAAGGGGCCCAGTCCGACCCCCACGAAGTCGTAAGGGGTTTCCGGGGCTTCAGGACGCGCGGTCAAGGGACTCTCCCAGGTACTGCTCGGCGTGGCCGGCGATCAGGTCGAGGACGGCGGCGATGTCGGACGCCTTCGTCTCGGGATTGAGCAGGGTGAACTTCAGGTAGTGGCGCCCGGCCACCTTGGTGCCCGCGACCACGGCGTCGCCGGAGGCGAACAGGGCCTTGCGGGCGTAGAGGTTGGCGCGGTCGATCTCGGCGGGGTCGGTGACGGCCGCCGGGACGTAGCGGAAGACCAGGGTGGACAGCGACGGCTCGACCACGACGTCGAAGCGCGGGTCGGCGGCGAGGAGCTTCCAGCCCTCGGCCGCGAGGTCGCAGACCTCGTCGAACAGCTGCCCGATGCCGTCGGCGCCCATCACGCGCAGCGTCATCCACAGCTTGAGCGCGTCGAAGCGGCGGGTGGTCTGGAGGGACTTGTCCACCTGGTTGGGGATACGTTCCTGCACCATCCGGCGCGGATTGAGGTACTCGGCGTGGTACGTGGCGTGGCGCAGCGTGGCGGCGTCGCGGACCAGGACGGCGGAGGAACTCACCGGCTGGAAGAAGGACTTGTGGTAGTCGACGGTGACCGAGTCGGCGCGCTCGATGCCCGCGAGGCGGTCCCGGTACTTCAGGGAGGCGAGCAGCCCGCAGCCGTAGGCGGCGTCGACGTGCATCCACACGCCGTACTGCGCGCACAGCTCGGCGATCTCGGGGAGCGGGTCGATGGAACCGAAGTCGGTGGTGCCGGCGGTGGCGACGACGGCCATGGGGACGAGGCCGTCGGCGGCGCAGCGCTCCAGCTCGCGGGCGAGGGCGACGGTCTGCATGCGCTTGTCGTGGTCGACGGGGACGGAGATCACGGCGTCCTGGCCGAGGCCGAGCAGTTTCGCGGACTTCTTCACGCTGAAGTGGCTGACCTCGGAGGCGAGGATGCGCAGCCTGCCGAGGTCGTCGCTCTTCGCCTCCTCGCGGGCCAGCAGCAGCGCCTGGAGGTTGGACTGGGTGCCGCCGGAGGTGAACACGCCGTCCGCGGCCGGGCCCAGGCCGATGCGCCCGGTGGTCCAGTCGATCAGCTTGCGCTCGATGAGGGTGCCGCCGGCCGACTGGTCCCAGGTGTCCAGGGAGGAGTTGACCGCGGACAGCAGGGCCTCGCCGAGCACCGCCGGGATGACGACCGGGCAGTTGAGGTGGGCCAGGTAGCGGGGGTGGTGGAAGTAGATCGCGTCCCGGAGGTAGACCTCCTCCAGTTCGTCGAGGACCGCGGTGGTGTCGTGCAGCGGCCGGTCCAGGTCGATCGCGTCGATGCGCGGCGCGAGGGCGTCGACGGTGATGCCGGTGAACGGACGGTCGGTGGTGGCGAGTTTCGCGGCCACCCGCTCGACTCCTTCGGTCACGGAGCGGCGGTACCGCTCCGCGGTGGTGTCGTTGAGCAGGTGCGAACGCATGTGGGGGTCCTCCGGTGGGGACGGTCCGTGAGGGACGGGACAGGGCGGGGCCCGTGGTTTCGACTTAGGTTAGCCTAACCTAACTATTCCCGGTCAAGCGCGTCACGGGCGGGACTGCCGTCACGTCGAGGCAGCCTCAAGCGGGCTTCAGGGCAGGGCGGTTGCCGCCGCGGTCCCGGCGGGCGGCGCGGCGGCGCCGGCGGGTGGCGCGGCGGGCGGATCACTCCTGCGCGCGCAGCTCCTCCTCGGTCAGGCCCCGGCGCCAGTAGCCGACGAAGGTCACCCGGCGCCGGTCGATGCCGCGCTCGCTCACGAAGTGCCGGCGCACCTGCTTCACGCAGCCGGACTCGCCCGCGATCCACACGTACGGCCGCCCGGCGCCGGACAGGTCGGCCTCGCGCAGGGCGTCGAGGGCCAGGGGGGAGCCGTCGGCGGGGCGGTCGCAGGCGTCGCGCACCAGCCAGGTCACCTCGGCGTCCGCGGCGGTCACCGGCTCCTGCGCGTCACCGGCGTGCGGCACCTCCAGCCAGGCGCGGGCCCGGGTGCCCGCCGGCAGCGACTCCAGGATCGCCGAGGCGGCCGGCAGGGCGGTCTCGTCGGCCCAGATCACCACGAGGTCGGTGTCGGCGGGCGGACGGAAGCGGATGGCCCGGTTGTCGGCGATCGCGGGACCGATCAGCAGCACCTTGTCACCGGCGCCGGCGCGGGCGGCCCAGCGGGAGGCGGGGCCCGCCGCCACGGCCGCCCCCGGCTCGACGCCGTGCAGCACGAAGTCGATGTCGATCTCGGCCGTGCGGCCGTCGGCGTCCCGCCGCAGCCCGCGCAGCGTGTAGGAGCGCATCACCGCCCGCACGTCGTCCGGGAGTTCGCGCCACCCCTGCCACCAGCCGTCGCCCAGCTCGACGGGCACGGCCGGCTCGCTCTGGCCCGGGTGCGGCAGGAACAGCGACAGCGACTGGTCGCGCCCGTCGGAGTGGAAGGCGTGCAGATCGGGCCCGGTGAAGGTGACACGGACCAGGGACGGGCCGAGCCGCCTCGTCCGTACGACCTGGAGGGAGAAGAAACGGAACGCGGCGGCTACGGCGGTGGTCACGGTGCCTCCTGACAATCAGGACGGACGGGGGGTCAGCTGACCTTCTTGGCGTTCTCGATGGCCTTGGCGAGGTTCTCGACCATCGGCACGCACTTGTCGTACGACAGGATCGGCTCGGGCGAGCGGGAGATGACCTGGCCGGCCTTGACCGCGGGCAGCTGCTTCCAGGTGCCCTCGGCGATGTCGGCGGGCTGGATGGCCGAGGAGCGGTCGTCCATCATGATGATGTCGGCGCCGTACTTGTCGACGTTCTCCCAGCTCAGGCTCTCGTACCAGCCGCCGCCCTCGGCCTTGGCCTTCTCCGGCGGCTCGACGAAGTCCACGCCGAGGGCCTTGAAGTACTCCAGGTCGATGGAGAGGTTGGTGCCGGAGACGTAGAACAGGTCCTGGCTGGCGGAGCCCGCCATGACCTTGATGCCCGGATTGGCCTTGACGGCGGCGCGCAGCCGGGCGGAGGCGTCCTCGAACCGCTTCTTGGCGTCGGTGATCTTCTTCGAGGTCACGTCGGCGCCCAGCGTCCCGGCCAGCTCCAGCATGCGCTGCAGCGGCTGGGTGAGCTGGCGGTCGTAGACGGAGACGGCGACGCTCGGGGCGCCGACCGCGGTGATCTTGTCCTTCGACTCCTCCGGCACGTACCAGAGGGTGCCCGCGTTGTCGAAGGTCGTGGTGACCAGGAGGTCGGGGGCGAGGGAGGCGTACTTCTCGATGTTGAACTGGCCCCACTCGTTGCCGAGGTTGGTCACCTTGCTGATGTCCATGTCGCCGGCCTGGACGTCGGGCTTGCCGTCCTTGGTCCGGGTGGGGCCGAAGACGCCCTTCACCTGGACGCCGTAGTCGTGCAGCGCCGCCGCGACGCCGATGAAGGCGACGATGTTCGAGGGGACCTTGTCGGCCTTGGCCGTCTGGCCGCGGTCGTCCTTGAAGGACCAGGGGCCGGACTGCGCGGCAGCCGCATCCTTGCCCGAGCCACCGTTGTTCGTGTCGTCGTCTCCGCAGGCTGCGAGCACGGCACCGAGGCCGAGGGCGCCGCCGGCGGCCAGGATTCCACGGCGGGTGAGGTGGGTAGCTCTGGCATTGGACATGGGCGTGACTGCTTTCGAACGGGGCGGAGCATCCGCCGGACAATTCGAAGGTAGGTTAGCCTAACCTCAGGTCTTGTCCAGAGGGCGGGGTCACACCGCGCCGCCCGGACAGCACGCGCGGCGGCCGCCGCGAGGGCCTCGCGGCGGCCGCCGGTGCCCGCCCGGGAGCGGGCGCCTGTCAGCCCGCCAGCCCCAACTCCCGTGCGATCAGCATGCGCTGGACCTCGCTCGTCCCCTCGCCGATCTCCAGGATCTTCGAGTCCCGCCACATGCGGGCGACCGGATACTCGTTCATGAAGCCGTAACCGCCGTGGATCTGGGTGGCGTCACGGGCGTTGTCCACGGCGACCGTGGAGGAGTAGAGCTTGGCCAGCGCCGCCTCCTTCTTGAACGGCTCGCCCGCCACCAGCCGGGACGCGGCGTCGCGCCAGGCCAGCCGGGCCGTGTGCGCCCTCATCTCCATGTCGGCGATCTTGAACTGGATCGCCTGGTTGGCCCCGATCGGACGGCCGAAGGCGTGACGTTCCTTCGCGTACCTGACCGACTCGTCCACACACCCCTGCGCCAGGCCCGTGGCCAGCGCGGCGATGGCGATGCGGCCCTCGTCGAGGATGCGCAGGAACTGGGCGTAGCCGCGGCCCTCTTCGCCGAGCAGGTTCTCCGCCGGGACGCGGACGTCGTCGAAGGACAGCTCGCGGGTGTCGGAGGCGTTCCAGCCGACCTTCGAGTACGGTGCCGCCACCGTGAAGCCCGGTGTCCCGGACGGCACGATGATGGCCGAGATGCGCGGCTTGCCGTCCGGTTTGCGGCCGGTGACCGCGGTGACCGTCACCAGGCCCGTGATGTCCGTGCCGGAGTTGGTGATGAAGCACTTGGTGCCGTTGATCACCCACTCGCCCGTCGTCTCGTCCAGCCGCGCCGTGGTGCGCGTCGCGCCCGCGTCCGAGCCGCCGTCCGGCTCGGTCAGCCCGAAGGCGCCGAGCATCTCGCCGGAGCACAGCCGCGGCAGCCAGGTGCGCTTCTGCTCCTCGGTGCCGAAGAGGTGGAGCGGCATCGCGCCGAGCGAGACGCCCGCCTCCAGGGTGATGGCCACCGAGGAGTCGACCCGGGCCAGCTCCTCCAGCGCGATGCCGAGCGCCAGGTAGTCGCCGCCCATGCCGCCGTACTCCTCGGGGAACGGCAGCCCGAACAGTCCCATGCGGCCCATCTCCCGGACGATCTCGTACGGGAACTCGTGCCGCTCGTAGAAGTCGCCGATCTTCGGCGCCACGACGTCGTGCGCGAACGCCTCCACCGTGCGGCGGAGTTCTTCCAGTTCGGGGGAGAGCTTGTGGTCCATCGGTGTCACTGCTCCTTGTGGGAGGCGGGGGATGCGACGGTGGGCGCCAGGGCGCGCACGGTGCGGGACGGGCTGGGCCGGCCCAGCCGTTCGGCCATCCAGACGCTCGTGGCGACGAGACGGCCGAGGTCGACCCCGGTGTCGATGCCGAGGCCCCGCAGCATCCACACCAGGTCCTCGGTGGCGAGGTTGCCGGTGGCCGACTTCGCGTACGGGCAGCCGCCCAGGCCGCCCGCCGAGGCGTCGACGGTGGTGACGCCGTGCTGGAGCGCGGCGAGCGTGTTGGCCAGCGCCTGGCCGTAGGTGTCGTGGAAGTGCACGCCCAGGGCGCCCACCGGGACGCCGGCCTCTTCCAGCGCCGCCAGCAGCGCGGTGACATGGCCCGGGGTGGCCACCCCGATGGTGTCGCCCAGGCTCAGCTCGTCGCAGCCCTGGTCGAGCAGGGCGCGGCAGACCCGGACGACCTGGGGGAGCGGGACCGGGCCCTCCCAGGGGTCGCCGAAGCACATCGAGAGGTAGCCGCGCACGTGGAGGCCCTCCGCCTTCGCCCGCGCCACCACCGGCTCGAACATGGCGAGCGCCTCGTCCACCGTGCGGTTCAGATTGGCCTTGGCGAAGGACTCCGTGGCGCTGGCGAAGACGGCCACCCGCCGGGCACCCAGCCCGAGGGCCCGGTCCAGGCCCCGTTCGTTGGGGACGAGGACCGGCAGCGCCACCGGCAGCGAGGCCACGAGCGGGTACAGCCGCTCGGCGTCGGCCAGCTGCGGCACCCACTTGGGGTGGACGAAGCTGGTCGCCTCGATCGTGGTCAGCCCCGCCTCCGCGAGGCGGCGGACGAACTCCGCCTTCACCTCGGTGGGCACGGTCGCCTTCTCGTTCTGCAGGCCGTCGCGGGCGCCGACCTCGTGGATGCGCACCCGGGCGGGCAGACCCGCCGCCGGTACGGCCATGGGGAGAGCGTCAGTCGTCATGGCCCGCCTCCTCGGGAGCGATGACCGCCAGCACCTGGTCCATGGCGACCGCGGTGCCGGGGGTGACGTCCAGTTCGGTGACCGTGCCGGCGTGCGGGGCGGTGATGACGTGTTCCATCTTCATCGCCTCGACGACCAGCAGGCTCTGTCCGGCGCTCACCTCGTCGCCGACGGCGACCTTCACCACCGTCACCGTGCCCGGCATGGGCGCGGTCAGCGAGTCGGCGCCCGCGTGGGCGGCCCGGCCCAGGGAGGCGGCGACCGGGTCGTGGTCGCGGACCTGCCAGGCGTCGCCGTCGCGGCCCAGCCAGTCGCCGGCCCGGTGGAAGGTGTGGCGGACGCCGTCCAGGACCACCGACACCGCCTCCTCGGTGACGGTGTGGGTGCCGCGCGGGGTGTGGACCACCGGCTCGGCACCGGCCGCGCGCAGCGGGAAGGAGACCGGCACGGGCTCGCCGCCCAGCCGCCAGCCGCTGGGCACCGAGAACGGGTCCGTCCAGCCGCCCCCCCGCGGGCGCAGCGCGTCCAGGCGGACGGCCGCCGCCGCCTCGTACACCTCCTCCGGCACCCCGGCCGCGACGAGCCCGTCCACCTCCCGCTCGACCAGCCCGGTGTCCAGCTCGCCGGCGACGACCGCCGGGTGGGCCAGCAGCCGCCGCAGGAACCCGGCGTTGGTCTGCACGCCCAGGGTGACCGTCTCCGCCAGCGCCGCCCGCAGCCGGCGCAGGGCCGTCGGGCGGTCCGGACCGTAGGCGATCACCTTGGACAGCATCGGGTCGTACAGGCTGCCGACCTCGGTGCCCTCGCTGAGCCCGGAGTCGGTGCGCACCCCCTCGCCCTGCGGCTCGCGCAGCCGGAGCACCGTGCCGCCGGTCGGCAGGAAGCCGCGGGAGGGGTCCTCGGCGCACAGCCGCGCCTCGACGGCGTGCCCGGTGAGCGTGACGGCGTCCTGCCCGAAGGCCAGCGGCTCGCCCGCCGCGACCCGCACCTGCCACTCCACCAGGTCCAGGCCGGTGACCAGTTCGGTGACCGGGTGCTCCACCTGGAGGCGGGTGTTCATCTCCATGAAGTAGTACGACGAGGGGTCGCCGCCCGGCACGATGAACTCCACCGTGCCCGCGCCCCGGTAGCCGCAGGAGCGGGCCGCCTGGACCGCTGCCTCGCCCATCGCGGCCCGGGTCGCCTCGTCCAGGAGCACGCTGGGCGCCTCCTCGATGACCTTCTGGTGCCGCCGCTGGAGCGAGCACTCCCGCTCGCCGAGGTGGACCACGTTGCCGTGGCCGTCGGCCAGGACCTGGATCTCGATGTGCCGGGGACGGTCGATCCACCGCTCGACCAGCAGGGTGTCGTCGCCGAAGGAGGCGCGCGCCTCGCGGCGGGCCGCCGCGATCTCCTCCTCCAGCCGGTCCAGGTCCCGCACCAGGCGCATGCCCTTGCCGCCGCCGCCCGCGCTCGGCTTGAGCAGCACGGGCGCCCCCAGCTCGCGGGCCGCCTCCGCCAGGTCCGGATCGCGCCCGCCGGGCACCACGGGCACCCCGGCCTCCCGCACCGTCTCCTTGGCGCGGATTTTGTCGCCCATCAGGGAGATCGCCTCGGCCGGCGGCCCGATGAAGACCAGGCCCGCCGCCTCGCAGGCGCGCGCGAAGCCGGCGTTCTCCGCCAGGAAGCCGTAGCCGGGGTGGACGGCCTGGGCGCCGGTGCGGGCGGCGGCCTCCAGCAGCCGCTCCACGCACAGATAGCTCTCGGCCGCGGGCGCCGGGCCGATCCGTACGGCGGTGTCGGCCTCCCGCACGTGCCGGGCGCCGGCGTCGGCGTCGGAGAAGACGGCCACCGAGCGCACGCCGAGCGCGCGCAGGGTCCGGACGACCCGGACGGCGATCTCGCCCCGGTTGGCCACGAGCACGGTGTCGAACATCGGTCCAGTCCCCCTGTCACATCCGGAAGACGCCGAACTGGGGTTCACCCAGCGGCGCGTGGGCACACGCGGTCAGGGCCAGTCCCAGCACCTGCCGGGTCTCCAGCGGGTCGATCACGCCGTCGTCCCACAGGCGCGCGGTGGCGTAGTAGGCGTTCCCCTGGCGCTCGTACTGGGCGCGGATCGGCGCCTTGAACGCCTCTTCCTCCTCGGCGGGCCACTCCTCCCCGCGGGCCTCGACCTGGTCCCGCTTGACGGTGGCGAGGACGGAGGCGGCCTGCTCGCCGCCCATGACCGAGATCTTGGCGTTGGGCCACATCCACAGGAAGCGGGGGGAGTAGGCCCGTCCGCACATGGAGTAGTTGCCCGCCCCGTACGAGCCGCCGACCACGACCGTCAGCTTCGGCACCCGGGTGCAGGCCACGGCCGTGACCATCTTGGCGCCGTGCTTGGCGATGCCCCCGGCCTCGTAGTCGCGCCCGACCATGAACCCGGAGATGTTCTGGAGGAACACCAGCGGGATGCCGCGCTGGTCGCACAGCTCGATGAAGTGGGCGCCCTTCTGGGCGGACTCGGCGAACAGGATGCCGTTGTTGGCGACGATCCCCACCGGGTGGCCGTGGATCCGGGCGAAGCCGGTGACCAGGGTCTGCCCGAACTCGGCCTTGAACTCCGCGAACCGCGAGCCGTCGACCACCCGCGCGATGATCTCGCGGACGTCGTAGGGGGTGCGGGGGTCCACGGGGACGGCTCCGTAGAGCCCGTACGGGTCGGCCTTGGGCTCGACCGCCTCGGTCACCTCCCAGGCCAGCGGGGGGCGCGCGGGGAGGGTGGAGACGATGGTCCGCACGATGCGCAGGGCGTGCGCGTCGTCCTCGGCGAGGTGGTCGGTCACCCCCGACACCCGCGCGTGGACCTCGCCGCCGCCGAGCTCCTCGGCGGTGACCACCTCGCCGGTGGCGGCCTTCACCAGCGGGGGGCCGCCCAGGAAGATCGTGCCCTGGTTCCGGACGATGACGGCCTCGTCGCTCATGGCGGGCACGTACGCGCCGCCGGCCGTGCAGGAGCCCATCACCGCCGCGATCTGCGGGATGCCGGCGGCCGACATCCGGGCCTGGTTGTAGAAGATCCGCCCGAAGTGGTCCCGGTCGGGGAAGACCTCGTCCTGCATCGGCAGGAAGGCGCCGCCGGAGTCGACCAGGTAGACGCACGGCAGGCGGTTGTCCAGGGCCACCTCCTGGGCGCGCAGGTGCTTCTTCACCGTCATCGGGTAGTACGTCCCGCCCTTGACGGTGGCGTCGTTGGCGACGATCACGCACTCCCGGCCGGCCACCCGGCCGATCCCGGCGACGACCCCGGCGGCCGGGGCCTGCCCGTCGTACATCCCGTCGGCCGCCAGCGGCGCCAGCTCCAGGAAGGGCGAGCCCGGGTCCAGGAGCGTGTCCACGCGGTCGCGCGGCAGCAGCTTGCCCCGGGCGGTGTGCCGGGCCCGCGCCTTCTCGCCGCCGCCCAGCCGCGCGGCGGCGAGCTTGGCGCGCAGTTCCCCGACGAGGGCGCGGTGCGCCTCCTCGTTGGCACGAAACGCCTCCGACGCGGGATCGGCCGCGCTCGTCAGCTCCGGTGCCTCGTGCATCCTGCGGTCCCCTCACCCAGTGTTCACCAGTTAATGAGCGTTAACGCATTTCCCTCAGGTTAACGACCGCTAACCTCGCTGTCTAGAATTGGCCCCATGGCCACCAGAACCGACGCCCCCACCCGCCGCGAGCAGATCCTCAAGGAGGCCGCCCGGCTCTTCGCCGAGCGCGGCTTCCACGGGGTCGGGGTGGACGAGATAGGCGCGGCGGTGGGGATCAGCGGCCCCGGCCTGTACCGGCACTTCGCGGGCAAGGACGCGATGCTCGCCGAGCTGCTGGTCGGCATCAGCGATCAGCTCCTGACGGGTGCGAAGCGGCGCCTGGCGGAGGCCGGGCCCGCCCCCGGGGCGGTCCTGGACTCGCTCATCGAGGGGCACATCGACTTCGCGCTCGACGACCGCCCGCTCATCACCCTGCACGACCGCGAGCTGGACCGCCTCCGGGACGCCGACCGCAAGCTGGTGCGGCAGTTGCAGCGGCAGTACGTCGAACTGTGGGTGGCGGTGGTGCGCGAGGTCTACCCGGCCCTGACCGAGCCGGCCGCCCGCTCGGCGGTCCACTCCGTCTTCGGCCTGCTGAACTCCACGCCCCACCTCGGCCGCCGGGGCTCCCTGCCCGGGCGGGGCGCGACCGCGGAACTGCTGCACCGGATGGCGCGGGGCGCGTTCGCCGCGGCGGGGGGCTGAGCCGCGCCGGCGGGACCTTCACCGGCCCTTCGGCTCAGTACTCTGGGGCCATGGGCATGGAGTACGCGAAGATGCGCGCGATCGCCGAGGAGCTCGGGGCCTACGCCGAGCAGCTGGAGGGCGCCTGGCGCGTGGAGATCGGGCCGTCCGGTCCGATTCTGGCCATGATGTGCCCGTCCAAGCGCCATGAGGGCACGATCCGCCGCATCTGCAAGCAGCTGGACCAGCAGCTCCTCGTCACCCACCCCGGCTACATCTGTGCGAGCGGCCCCGAGATCGAGCACCCCGCGATCGGCCGCATGCGCCTGCCCGACGCGGTCGTCATCCCGGAGGCCGTCCTGGACGAGGAGGGTCTCGCCGTCGACGCGACGCAGGTGCTGGCGGTCGTCGAGATCGTCTCGCCCTCCAGCCCCGACAACGACTACATCGAGAAGCTCGCCGACTACCCGGCCATGGGCATCCCCCACTACATGATCGTCGACCCCCGCACCGGCACCATCGAGGTGCACTCCGACCCGTGCAAGGCCGGGTACAGCCGCAAGGAACCGTACATCTTCGGGGACGCGGTGCCGTTCGGTGCGTGGACGGTGGAGACGTCCGCCTTCCGCCGGTACGGCAGGCCGGACGCCGGGCGGGGCTGACGGCCTCCCGGGCCGGAAGGGGCGGCCGGGTCCGGTTCTCCTCGGGGCGTGACGAGCGTTACGGCCGCACCGGTCTGGACGCCTGTCCCTACCCGCCGGTACGGTGAAGTCTGAGCAAGCGCTTAGACAGACGACCCGTGGAGGTGGCGCGGTGCGCCGTACGGTGTTCAACGAGGATCACGAGGCGTTCCGGGAGACCCTTCGCGCCTTCATCGAGGCCGAGGTCGTGCCCGTCTACGACGAGTGGTTCCAGGCCGGCCAGGCGCCGCGCGAGTTCTACTACAAGCTCGCCGAGCTGGGCCTGTTCGGCATCAACGTCCCCGAGGAGTACGGCGGCGCCGGACTGGAGACGCACAAGTTCGAGGCGATCCAGTACGAGGAGACCGCCCGCGCGGGCGTCAGCTTCGGCGGCTCCGGCGTGCACGTCCTGCTCGCCCTGCCCTACATCAAGATGCTCGCCACCGACGAGCAGAAGAAGCGCTACCTGCCGAAGTTCGTCTCCGGCGAGGAGATGTGGGCGATCGCGATGACCGAGCCGGGCACCGGCTCCGACCTCGCGGGCATGAAGTCCACCGCCAAGCTCTCCGAGGACGGCACGCACTACGTCCTCAACGGCGCCAAGACCTTCATCACCGGCGGCGTCCACGCCGACAAGGTGATCGTCTGCGCCCGCACCGCCCCGCCCACGGCCGAGGACCGCCGCTTCGGCATCTCGCTGTTCGCCGTGGACACCAAGTCCGAGGGCTACTCCGTCGGCCGCAAGCTCGACAAGCTGGGCCTGCGCACCTCCGACACCGCCGAGCTGGCCTTCGTCGACGTCAAGGTCCCCGTGGAGGACCTGCTCGGCGAGGAGAACAAGGGCTTCTCCTACCTCGGCGCCAACCTGCCCTCCGAGCGCTGGGGCATCGCCTACGGCGCCTACGCGCAGGCCAAGGCCGCCGTCCGCTTCGCCCAGCAGTACGTCCAGGAGCGCACCGTCTTCGGCAAGCCGGTCGCCGCCTTCCAGAACACCAAGTTCGAGCTGGCCGCCTGCCAGGCCGAGGTGGACGCCGCCGAGGCGGTGGCCGACCGTGCGCTGGAGGCGCTCGACGCCGGCGAGCTGACCCCCGCCGAGGCCGCCAGCGCCAAGCTGTTCTGCACCGAGGTCGCCCACCGCGTCATCGACCGCTGCCTCCAGCTCCACGGCGGCTACGGCTACATGAACGAGTACCCGATCGCCCGTCTGTACGCCGACAACCGGGTCAACCGCATCTACGGCGGCACCAGCGAGGTCATGAAGATGATCATCGCCAAGGACATGGGCCTGTAAGACCCGGCACATGAGCGAGGCACTGCGGTCCCTGCTCGATCTGCTCGACCTGGAGCGGATCGAGCGGGACATCTTCCGCGGCCGGTCCCAGGCCGCCGTCGTCCCGCGCGTCTTCGGCGGGCAGGTCGCGGCCCAGGCCCTGGTCGCCGCGGGGCGCACCGTCCCCGCGGACCGGCACGCCCACTCCCTGCACGCGTACTTCCTGCGCCCCGGCGACCCGGACGCCCCCATCGTCTACGACGTGGACCGCCTGCACGACGGCCGCTCCTTCACCACCCGCCGGGTGGTCGCCGTGCAGCACGGCAAGCCGATCTTCGGCCTGTCGGCGTCCTTCCAGACGTACGAGGAGGGCCTGGACCACCAGGCCCCGATGCCCCCCGCGCCGGACCCGGCCACGCTGCCCACCGGCGAGGAACGGCTGCGCGGCTACCCGCACCTGCCCCCGCAGGTCGTGGAGCGGTTCCTCCAGGCACGGGCCGCGGTGGACCTGCGCCACGTCGACGACCCCCCGTTCGGCCGGTTCGGCGAGCCGCGCGAGCCGCACTCGCAGGTGTGGTTCCGCACCAACGGCAAGCTGGAGGGCGCCGTCGACGAGCCGCTGCTCCACGTCGTCCTCGCCACCTACGTCTCCGACATGACCCTGCTGGACTCGGTGCTGCTCGCGCACGGCCGGGGCGGCTGGGCCGTCGGCGACGTGGTCGGGGCCTCGCTGGACCACGCCATGTGGTTCCACCGGCCCTTCCGCGCCGACGAGTGGCTGCTGTACGACCAGCAGTCGCCCTCCGCCTTCGGCGGACGCGGCCTGGGCCAGGCGCGCATCTACACCCAGGACGGGCGGCTGGCCATCTCGGTGATCCAGGAAGGCGTGGTCCGGGTGCCCCGGTGAACTCCGCCGGGGGCGGCTCCCCCAGATGCCGGTGCGGCCGTCGGTGATTAGGCTCGATGAGTGAAGCCGCAGCACGGCACGCCCGGCCGGCACTGTCCGCAGGCGCGGACACGGCCCCAGTGATCGCCCGTGAACAGGGGCGGGTGGCCTGGAGGCGCCGGCGGTCGAGTCGTTCCTTCAAAAAAATCTGCGGCGATACCCATGACCGTGCCGCGCCATGTCGTGTGCGGCCGCGGCCATCTGTTCCCCGGTCCCGTCCGGGACCGCGGAGACGATGGAGCGAAAGGTATTCCTCATGCGTTCACAACGCGCCAAGCGCCTCGTTGCGGCGTCCGCCGCCGGTCTGCTGCTGACCGGTGGTGTCGCGGCAGGCACGGCGGCAACTGCTTCGGCGTCCTCGTCCGGCCACGAGTACAACCACAGCCGCTACTGCGACGACGACCGTCACAACTGGTGGGACGACGACTGCGACGATTACGGGAGTCGCGGCGGAAACGGTGACCACCGCGACTACGACCACGACCGTGGCCATCACTTCGACCACGACGACAACGGCCGTGGCGGCAATGGCGACCACGACAACGGCCGTGGCGGCAACGGCGACCACGACAATGGCCGTGGCGGCAACGGCGACCACGACAACGGCCGTGGCGGCAACGGCGACCACGACTGATCCGGCACCGGTGAAGGCATGATGTGCGGTCTCGAACGAGACCGCACATCGTGTTCCCGGAGCCTGGAGCCCGGAGCCCGGAGCCCGGAGCCCGGAGCCCCGCATCAGCACCGAGAGGACGACGGTGCGACGGCGGGGCCCGTCGCGTGATCCGGAAGGCGTGGTACGCGTCCCGCGGGAAAACTGAGGGGCATGGCACGAGCGGGAACAGCGAAAGCGGTCCACGAGGCAGCCGAGCCGGCCGGCGGCGGGGAGAGCACCGTCACGGTGGTCGTCGCCGCCCTGGCCAATCTGGGCATCGCCCTGGCCAAGGCGGTCGCCGGGGTGATCAGCGGGTCCAGCGCGATGCTGTCGGAGGCCGCGCACTCGGTCGCCGACACCGTCACCGAGGTGCTGCTGCTGGCCTCCCTCAAGCGCAGCGCGAAACCCGCCGACGAGGACCACCCCCTCGGCCACGGCCCCGAGCGCTACATCTGGGCGCTGCTCGCCGCCGTCGCCACCTTCGTCGGCGGCGCCGTCTTCTCCCTCTACGACGGCGTCCACACCCTGGTCGAGGGCGAGGAGCCCGGCGACCCGACGGTGGCCTACCTCGTCCTGGCCGTCGCCTTCCTGCTGGAGGGCTACTCGCTGCGGACGGGGCTGCGGCAGGCGCGTGGCGAGGCGCACCGCTTCAAGGTGCCCTTCGGGCGCTATCTGCGCCGCACCCCCGACACCGCCGTGAAGGCGGTCGTCCTGGAGGACACGGCCGCGCTGGCCGGGCTGGTGCTCGCCGCGGGCGGCCTGCTCGGCGGGCAGCTCACCGGGTCCGGTGCCTGGGACGGCGCCGCCTCGCTGTGCATCGGCGCGCTGCTGCTGTACGTCGCCTGGGTGCTCGGGCGGTCCAACGCCGAGTTCCTCATCGGGCGCCCGCTGCCCCGCGGCATGCGCGAGCGGATCCGGGCGGAGCTGCTGGCGGTGGAGCACATCGAGGCCGTCGTGGAACTGACGACCCTGGTGCAGGGGCCGCGCGAGGCCCTGGTCGCCGCCAAGGTCGACTTCCGGGACGTGGCGACGGCGGCCCAGATCGAGTGGGCCTGCGAGCAGGCCGAGCAGCGGCTGCGGGAGACGGTCCCGGCGGTGCGCCGGGTCTACCTGGACCCCACGCCGGGGTTCGCGCAGCGGCGGTCGGAGGGGCTGAACCCCTGGCCGTGACCGGCGGCGGGCGGCACCGGCGCCGCCCGCCCCCGGGCCGGGAGCGTCAGCTCAGCCCCGCCTCCGCCAGCAGGTAGGCCGTCATCGGGTCGTAGTACCGCGGGCTGACCACGTGGTCGTCGAGCGGCACCGTCACCTGGAGGGTCCCCTCGGCCTCGGCGAGGAAGAGGGCCGGGTCGTTGCTGTCGGCGTACCCCACGGAGTCCACCCCGTGCTGTCCCGCGTAGCCGGCCCAGCCGTGGTCGGCGACGACCAGGTCCGGCAGCGGGCGGCCCGCGCGCTCCAGGCCGGTCAGGATCGCCTTCATCGGCTCGCCCGAGTGGGTGTGCCACAGGGAGGCGCCGTGCTCCAGCACCGCCACGTCCGCGAACTGCATGACGTACCCCTCGTCCGTCACCAGCCCCTCGGGGATGACGACGATCTCGCAGCCGGCGGCCCGCAGCGCGGCGGCCGTGGCGCGGTGCACGTCGAGCAGCCCGCCGGGGTGGCCGGTGGCCAGCAGCACGCGCTGCCCGCTGTCGGCGGCCTTGCGCAGCCGCCCGGCCATGCGCTCCAGCGCGGCGACGGTCAGTTCGGGGTCGATGGTGTCCTGCCCGTACCGGTGGTCGGGGTCGTCGCTGACGCCGACCCGCTCGGACATCACCGCGAGGACGTCCTGCTCGTCCGTCCAGCGGTCGCCGAGCTCCAGCCCGAGCCAGAAGTTCCGGTCGCCGTTGGCGAGCTTCCGGTAGTGGGAGAGGTTGTTCTCGCGGGGGGTGGCGACCTCGCCCGCGATACGGGTCTTCACGAGGTGGTCGACGAGTTCGGCGCGGCTGGGCGTCCCGGGTATCGGCATGGCTCCCATTGTGGGGCAGCGGCCGCCGCCGGTCTGCGGGTGTATCGCCCGCTGGGACGCGCCTCACGTCCCCCGCGGCCACTCCCGCCGCAGCGCGAACCACAGCTCCATCCGTACGTCCGGATCGTCCAGGTCGGTGCCGAGCAGGGCGGCGCAGCGGGCGATGCGCTGCCGGACCGTGTTGCGGTGCACCGACAGGGCGACCGCCGTGCGGTCCCAGCTTCCGTGCAGGGACAGCCAGGCGCGCAGGGTCTCGGTCAGGGCGGGATTGCCCCCGAGCGGGCCGAGCAGCGTGCGGGCGTGCGCCTCGGCCTCGTCGGCGGGGACCAGATCGGTGAAGGCGCGCCGGGTGCCGTGGCGGACCAGCGGCACCCGGGTGGCGCGGGCGCGGGCCAGCGCGCGGGCCGCCTGGGCGTCGGCGGCCGGCCAGTCCGCCGCGGCGGCCGGGGCGCTGACGCCCAGGGTCCAGCCGGGCTGCGCGGCCGGTTCGCGGCCGGCCGGGACGAGCACCCGTACGACGTCCCGGTCCGGGTCGACCAGCGGCGAGCCGAGCGCGGCGCCCAGCGCCGAGGCGGCCACCGGGCCGGGGGCGCCCCGGTCGGGGACCGCGTGCACCACGCACCACCGGTCCTCGCCGAGCAGCGGCGCGACCGCCTCCGGCGTGGCGCCCAGCAGCAGCCGGACGAGCGCCGCGGAGCGGGCCGCCCCCGTACCGCTCTGGTGCTCGCCGGTGAGCAGGGAGAGCAGCACCGCGGCGACCGAGGCGATGGTGTGGTCGCCCGGCTCCCGGTGCGGGGCGGCGGCGCCGAGCACGAAGCCCCGCCCGGCGCCGAGGGCGTAGGCGGACAGATGGGTGCCGGCGACGGTGTCGCTGGCGGTGGTCGAGGAGCCGTGGGTGACGACCCGGGCGAGCCCGGCCAGCGCCTGCCGGGCCCCGGCGTCCGGCTCGCGGCCCGACGCCGCGATCGGGGCGCCCTCCGGTCCGTACAGCACGGCCCAGCCGCCGAGGCGGGCGGCGAGCCGGCGCAGCACCGAGGGCACCGGATCGGGCCGGGAGGCGGCGGCGGCCAGGCTCTGCTGGGCGTCGGAGACCCGGCGCAGTTCGGCCAGCCGCGCCTGCGCCATCAGCTGCCACACCGCGCGGGCCACCGCCGAGAACGTCGTGCGCGGCGGTACCTCCAGCAGCGGCAGCGCGTACGCCTCGCAGGCCGCGACCAGCGCGCGGGGCACGGTGTCGTGCACCGGCGCCACGCCGAAGCCGAGCGCCGCGCCGCCCGCCGCCACGATCCGGGAGACGTAGCCGTCGAAGTACGTCTCCGGGTGCCCGGCCGGGTCCGGGCCCGGGGCGTCCCCGCCGCCGCGTGCCGCCCCGGGGATGTGGACGCCCGCGGTCAGCAGCAGCTCGCCGCCCAGCAGGTACGGGTAGGGGTCGGCCATCTCCGAGGTCTGCGCCCAGCGGATGGTCACCTCGGGGCCCGCGGGCCCGGCGATCTGGCGCAGCGCGAGGTCCTCGCGGGACAGCAGCGCCGCGAGGGGGACCAGGGGCGTGGGCGGGACCGCCGGCTCCTGCACCGTGGATGCCATGGGTGCCATGGACGTTTCCTCCATTCCCCGTCCGGCGAATGGAGGAAACGTACACTTCGCAGTTGCTTTTCGGCCACCTAGGGTCAGTCCAGACCGGAAGCCGCGGGTACGGGCGGATGTCCCCGCGACGCACCACCGGACGACTCCCATCAGCACGACACGCCACCGAGAGTGCGCGAAGGAGGGCCCCGCATGGCCGTCGACTACATCGTGATCGTCGTCTATCTGGCCGGCATGCTGGCCATGGGCTGGTGGGGCATGCGCCGCGCCAAGTCCAAGAGCGAGTTCCTGGTCGCCGGGCGGCGGCTGGGGCCCGCCATGTACTCCGGCACCATGGCGGCGATCGTCCTCGGCGGCGCGTCCACCATCGGCGGCGTCGGCCTCGGCTACCAGTACGGCCTGTCCGGCGCCTGGATGGTCGTCACCATCGGCCTCGGCATCCTCGCCCTGTCCGTCTTCTTCTCCGCCCGCATCGCCCGGCTGAAGGTCTACACCGTCTCCGAGATGCTCGACCTGAGATACGGCGGCAGGGCGGGCGTCATCTCGGGCGTCGTGATGTGGGCCTACACGCTGATGCTGGCCGTCACCTCGACCATCGCCTACGCCACGATCTTCGACGTCCTGTTCGACGTCAACCGCACCCTCGCCATCGTCCTCGGCGGCTCGATCGTGGTCGCCTACTCCACGCTCGGCGGCATGTGGTCGATCACCCTCACCGACATGGTGCAGTTCGTGGTGAAGACCATCGGCGTGCTGCTCCTGCTGCTGCCCATCGCCGTCGTCAAGGCCGGCGGCTTCGGCGCGATGAAGGCCGAGCTGCCCACCTCCTACTTCGACCCGCTGGGCATCGGCGGCGAGACGATCTTCACCTATGTGCTGATCTACACCTTCGGCATGCTCATCGGGCAGGACATCTGGCAGCGCGTCTTCACCGCGCGCAACGACCGGACCGCCAAGTGGGGCGGGACCGTCGCGGGCACCTACTGCCTCGCCTACGCCGTCGCCGGCGCGATCATCGGCACCGCCGCCAAGGTGCTCTACCCCGAGCTGGGCAGCCCCGACGACGCCTTCGCCACCATCGTCAAGGACGAACTCCCCGTCGGCGTGCGCGGGCTGGTCCTGGCCGCCGCCCTGGCCGCCGTCATGTCGACCTCCTCCGGCGCCCTCATCGCCTGCGCCACCGTCGCCAACAACGACATCTGGTCCCGGCTGCGCGGCGTGGTGAAGCCGCTGGCGGAGGGGGAGGCCCACGACGAGGTCAAGGGCAACCGCGTCTTCATCCTCGTCATGGGCGTGGGGGTGATCTGCGCCGCGATCGTGCTCAACGACGTCGTCGAGGCCCTCACCGTCGCCTACAACCTGCTCGTCGGCGGACTCCTCGTCCCGATCCTCGGCGGCCTGCTGTGGAAGCGTGGCACCGCGCAGGGCGCGCTCGCCGCCGTCGCGGCCGGCGGACTCGCGGTGATCGGCCTGATGGCCGGCTACGGCATCCTCGCCAACGAGCCCGTCTACTACGGCCTGCTGGCCTCGCTCGCCGCCTACGTCGCCGTCTCCCTGGCGACGAAGCCCACCGACGGGGCCGTCCTCGCCGCCTGGCGCGAACGGCTCGCCGGCCGGGCCCCCGAGACCGCGCCCGAACCGGCCCCGGCTCACCAGTAGAGTCGGTCATGACAAGTAGTACATACGCGACGAAGCGTACGAAGGAAGGCAGTTCATGAGCAGCAACGAGACGCCCCGCGGCCCCGTCGACTCCTCGCGCGTCCCGCGGTACGCCGGCCCCGCGACCTTCGCCCGGCTGCCCCGCCTGGACGAGGTCGGCACCGCCGACGTCGCCGTGGTGGGCGTGCCGTTCGACTCGGGCGTCTCCTACCGGCCCGGCGCCCGCTTCGGCGGCAACGCCATCCGCGAGGCGTCCCGCCTCCTGCGCCCCTACAACCCGGCGCAGGACGCCTCCCCGTTCGCCCTCGCGCAGGTCGCGGACGGCGGCGACATAGCCGTCAACCCCTTCAACATCAACGAGGCCGTCGAGACGATCGAGGCCGCCGCCGACGACCTGCTCGGCACCGGCGCCCGCCTGATGACCCTGGGCGGCGACCACACCATCGCCCTGCCGCTGCTGCGCTCGGTGGCCAAGAAGCACGGCCCGGTCGCCCTGCTCCACTTCGACGCCCACCTGGACACCTGGGACACCTACTTCGGGGCCGAGTACACGCACGGCACGCCGTTCCGCCGCGCGGTGGAGGAGGGCATCCTCGACACCGAGGCGCTCTCCCACGTCGGCACCCGCGGCCCCCTGTACGGCAAGCAGGACCTCACCGACGACGAGAAGATGGGCTTCGGCATCGTCACCTCCGCGGACGTCTACCGCCGCGGTGCCGACGAGGTCGCCGACCAGCTCCGCCAACGCATCGGCGACCGGCCGCTGTACATCTCCATCGACATCGACTGCCTGGACCCGGCGCACGCGCCCGGCACCGGCACCCCGGAGGCGGGCGGCATGACCTCCCGCGAACTGCTGGAGATCCTGCGCGGCCTGGCATCCTGCAACCTGGTGTCGGCGGACGTCGTCGAGGTGGCCCCCGCGTACGACCACGCGGAGATCACGTCGGTGGCGGCCTCCCACACCGCGTACGAACTGACCACGATCATGTCCCGCCAGATCGCGGCGGCCCGTGAGGAGAACGAGGGCAAGTGACCCACGACCACGATCTGGTGCTCCGTCCCACGTCCGCCCAGACGGAGGCCGCGCTGAACCCTCCTGCCGGCCGCAACGGCGGAGACCTGGTCGTGGAGACCCTGGCCGGGCTCGGCGCGACGACCGTCTTCGGCCTGCCCGGCCAGCACGCCCTCGGCATGTTCGACGCCCTGCGCCGCTCGGACCTGCGCTACGTGGGCCTGCGGGTGGAGAACAACGCGGGCTTCGCCGCCGACGCCTACGGCCGGATCACCGGCGAGGCGGCCCCGCTGCTGCTGTCCACGGGCCCCGGCGCGCTGACCTCCCTGGCCGCGCTCCAGGAGGCGGCGGCGGCCTCCGCCCCCGTACTGGCGATCAGCAGCCAGATCCCGACGGCCGGCCTCGGCGGGGGCCGCCACGGCTATCTGCACGAACTGCCCGACCAGGCGGCCTCCTTCCGCGGCGTGGTGAAGTCCGTCCACACGGTCCGCGCCCAGTCCCAGATCCCCTCCGCGCTCGCCGCCGCCTGGAAGTCGGCGCTGACCGCCCCGCACGGCCCCGTGTGGGTGGAGATCCCGCAGGACGTCCTGCTGGCACCCGCCTCGCTGCCGGTGGTGACCGGCGTCGACGCGACCCCCGAGGAGCTGGTCCCGCGCCCGGAGCTGACGGCGGTGGCCGCCGACCTCCTCTCCCGGGCCGCCCGTCCGGCGATCATCGCCGGCGGGGGAGTGGTCCGCGCGGACGCCTCCGGCAAGCTGCGGCTGCTGGCGGAGCGGCTGTCGGCCCCCGTGGTGACCACCTTCGGCGGCAAGGGCGCGTTCCCCTGGGAGCACCCGCTCTCCCTCCAGTCCTGGCTGGAGGACCGCCACACCACCGACTTCCTGGAGGACGCGGACGTCCTGCTGGTGGTCGGCTCGGGCCTGGGCGAACTCTCCTCCAACTACCACACCTTCAAGCCGCGCGGCCGGGTCGTCCAGATCGAGGCGGACCTCGGCAAACTGGAGTCCAACCACCCGGCCCTCGGCATCCACGCCGACGCCCGCCTGGCGTTGCAGGCCCTGCTGGAGACGGTCGAGGAGCGCGAGGACCCCACGGCGCCGGAGCGGGTCCGCGACCTGCTGGCCCGGGTCCGCGCCCGCCTCGCCGCCCAGGACCTGGGGCTGGAGCAGCGGGTGCTCGCCTCGGTCCGCAAGGCCCTGCCCGCGGACGCGCCCTCCTTCTGGGACATGACGATCCTCGCCTACTGGGCCTGGTCGGCGTTCGATGCCGGGTCCCCCAACACCATGCACTCGGCGCAGGGCGCCGGCGGCCTGGGCTACGGCTTCCCGGCCGCCCTCGGCGCGGCGGCGGCGGACCCGACCCGCCCTGTCCTGGCGGTCTCGGGAGACGGCGGGGCCCTGTACTCCGTCGCGGAGCTGGCGACCGCCCGCCAGTACGACCTGAACGTCACCTGGCTCATCGTCGACGACGGCGGCTACGGCATCCTGCGCGAGTACATGACCGACGCCTTCGGCCAGGCCACGGCGACGGAACTGACCCGCCCGGACTACGTGGCCCTGGCGGAGTCCTTCGGGGTGCCGGGCGTGCGCACCTCCCCCGAGACCCTGGAGGCGGACCTGGCGAAGGCGCTGGCCGCGCCGGGGCCCTCGGTGGTCGTCCTCCCGGCGGTGCTGCGGATGTTCGCGCCGACACACCTGGGCTGAGCCGACTCACGGCTGAGCCGACTCACCTGGGCCGAGGGGGCGCGCCCACCGGGCGCGCCGTCCGGCGCCGGTCCCGCCGCGCCGGTGCCCCGCCGCGGCGCCGGGGCACCGGTGGGCGGGGCCACGGCCGGACGCGTTCCCGGCCGTGGCCCCGCGAGCCCGGCGTGAGCCGGGCGGGAGAGCCTAGATCTCGACGCAGCGGTGGCTTCCGTACCGGATGAGGCGGCCCTCGCTGCCGTCGTAGACCTCCGGCCGCCAGCACACCTGATAACCCTCGCGCATGTCGTAGCGGCACTCGTGCCAGGTGTTGGCCCCGTTGCTGTTGGTGCAGTGCGGGGTGTCGCGCTCGTAGTTGACCCACCAGTTCGCGCGGGCCGAGGCGCCGTCCGCGTCGGTGTCGGCCACGTGGAAGTCGTCTCCCGACGTCTCGAAGCAGACGGTGGCACCGGTGATCGCCAGACAGGGAGAACCCGCCGGAGGTTCCGCCTGCGCCGCCCCGGCCCCGAGGAGCACGGAACCGAAGGCCAGCGCGGTGGCGGCGAGCAGGGTCCCCACCCTGCGCTTCGCCGGCCCGCCCGCTCCGCGTCGGCTGCCGTCCCGCGAACTCACGCCGTGCTGTTCTTCCATGATCCCTCCCCTTGTGCGGTTCCCCTGGCACGACCGGCGAGACGGTGAGCCGATACGGCGCGGGCAGGCAACCGGTGTCCCCACAACCGGTCCCGTCCGCACCTCGGCGCACGGCGCATCCGTGCGCTCGGCCCGCCTCCGGGGCATCCGTGAACCAGGACAAGTGCCGGAATGACGGATGCGCGATCGTTTCCGTGATTCTTTCCGGTTACGGCAGGGTGTACAACGCGCAAATCGGTCACACTTTGTCCGTATCAAGGACACGGCGCGGGCGCGGCGCGGGCCGTGGTGGCGGGGCCGTGTGACGGTCTCTTATACCCATCT
>NZ_WYCT01000659.1 GCF_011008945.1 Streptomyces harenosi | reverse complement strand
TCTGGCCAACCCATTCGACCAACGATTCGCCGGGGCTCGCGGCACCGCCGCGCGCGCTGCCCGGGTGGTCAGCCGCGCACCTGGCCCAGCCATTGCAGCGTGCGGCGGATCTCGACCGCGTGGGGGTCCCGCGCGCGGGCAGGAGCGGTTCCAGGTGCTCGTACACCTCCTGCGCGGAGGCGGGGCGGTGCTGCGGGTCCTTGGCGAGCAGGCGCAGGACGAGCGCCTCCAGGGGCTCGGGCACCTCCGGGCGGACGCGGCGCACCGGCAGCGGCGGCTCGTACAGGTGCCGGTGGAGCACGCCGAGCGCCGTGGAGCCCGCGAAGGGCACGTCTCCGCTGAGCAGTTCGTGCAGCAGGACGCCGAGCGCGTAGAGGTCGGTGTACGGGCCGACCGCGCCGCCCATCGCCTGCTCGGGGGCCATGTAGGCGGGCGACCCGATGGGCGTGCCGGTGTGGGTGAGGCGGGTGGTGTCCGCGTCCATCACCGAGGCGACGCCGAGGTCGAGGACGGTCACCGTGCCGTCCTGTCGCACCATCACGTTGCGCGGCTTCAGATCGCGGTGGACGATCGGCACGGCGTGCACGGCGCTCAGCACGGCGCACAACTGGGCCGCCACCGCGACCGCCCACGGCCACGGGTAGGGAGCGTGCTCGGCGAGGTGGTCGGAGAGGTCGGCGCCGTCGACGTACTGCATGACGAGGAACAGCTCCTCGCCCTCGCTGCCCGCGTCGTGCACCGTGACCAGACCGGGGTGGTCGACCTGGGCGGTGACCCGGCACTCGCGCACGAAGCGGCGGCGCAGCTCGTCCGCCTCCTGGCCGGCCACCCGGTCGGGGCGCAGCAGCTTCACCGCCACGCGCCGGTCGAGCCGCTGGTCGTACGCGGTCCAGACCTGCCCCATGCCGCCCTGGCCGATGAGCGTCGCCAGCTCGTACCGCCCGGCGACGATCCGTCCTGTCGCCACGGTCGTCACCGTCCGCCCTCGTGGCCGCCGTCCTGCCGGCGCAGGTAGTCGCTGAGTTCGTCGAGTTCGGCGCGCACCTGGTCGATGCGGGCCGGCGCGGGGGGCCGGGG
>NZ_WYCT01000658.1 GCF_011008945.1 Streptomyces harenosi | reverse complement strand
AGATGGGTATAAGAGACAGGGCACCGGGGGCGGGCCCACCGTGACCGGGCCGGTCAGGAAGGGGCCCAGGGCCTCCAGGACGTCGTCCTTGCGGGCCTCGCCGAGGACGCTGACCCGGGCGGCCTCCCGGTCGTACCAGGCGATGTTCCTGCCGTCCGGGAGGCAGACGTAGAGCCGCTCCCGGCCGTGCCGCCAGGCCGGTACGACGCGCATCGCAGTCATGCACCATCACCCCATGACCATGGGAACAGGACGGGTGCTCCAGGGGCAAGAACCCGGCTACCGTGGACAGCAGACGGCAGGGGATCGTGGGGAGGCGCCGTTGCGGACCCCCGGCAGACAACCCGACGTACCGGCCCCGGACAGCCCGTGGAGCGAGATCGTGCCCGGGCTGTGGATGGGCGGGCACGAGTTCAGGAAGGACTCCGGGCGACTGGAGTTCGCCGTGGTGCGGGACGAGTTCGATCTGGTGCAGACGCTGCTGCGGCTGCCCGGGCACGGGCCCGATCCCGGTGTCGAGCACCAGTGCTGGCCGATACCCGACGGACCGCTCGACGGGACCCAGCTCGCCGGTGTGATGCGGCTGGCCGAGGCCGCGTGCTCGGCCCTGGACGCGGGCCGCCGGGTCCTCGTCCGCTGCTACCACGGCTACAACCGGTCCGGACTGGTCGTCGCGCACGCGCTGATGCGGCGGGGCAGGACCGCCGAGGAGGCCATCCGCCTGATCCGGGCCCGCCGCTCGCCCTGGGCGCTGCACAACGAGCTGTTCACGGAGTACCTGCGGGTGGGGCTGTCCACCGCCCGGCTGCTGGAGGAGCTGGCCGAGTAGGCGGGCGGGGCGGGGCGCACGGGGCGGTTCCGGTCCGTGCGACCCGCCCCCGGCCCCCTGTCGCGGACACACCGGGCTCCCTTCTCCCGCGGGCGCGAAGGGCCCCGCCCCCACACACGGGAGC
>NZ_WYCT01000657.1 GCF_011008945.1 Streptomyces harenosi | reverse complement strand
GGGAAGGGCCGGACAGGACCCCGGGGCGCCCTACCGCAGCGCGTCCCACTCGGGGCTCAGCGCGATCTTCCTCAGCTGCTCCATGGTGAGCGCGGGCTCGTCCCGGGTGGGCGCGGCGTGCGCGGCCCCGTTGTTGAAGGCGCTGACCACCACGCGGAAACCGTCGGCGCCGGGCCGCAGGGTGTCGACCGTCCACATCACGACCCCGGGGACCCGGTCGTCGCCCGTGCCCTGCCGGGTGGCGACGCGGGTGCCGTCGGGCAGGGTCTCGCCGGAGCCGTAGAGCTCGTCGGCGACGTCCGACATGCCGTGCTGCACATTGATCTGGACCAGGCTCGCGCCCTTGCCGTCGTCGACGACGACATAGGCGAACTCGCTCTCCTGCCCGCCCCGCGAGACCACCTTCACGCCCTCGGGCAGCAGCCCGGCGAGTGTCTTGCCGACGTCCTGGCCCGGCGTCCGCCGCGGATCGCCCGGCGCCGCCGTGGGCTCGGGCCGCTGCGGGATCGCGTCCACGACCTCCCGCCACACCGGCGCCGTGGCGATCTCCTTCAGCCGCTCCGGGGACAGCGGGGGCTCCGCGCGGCTGATCGCGGCGTCCTTCTGCGCCGGGGCGTTCCACTCGCTCACGGAGACGTGGCCCCCCTCGGGCGTGACCAGCTCCGCGTTCCACCACTTGGTGTCCACGCGCCGGTCCGGATACTCGTAGCCCTGGAACAGCATGAGCAGCGAGCCGTCGGGCAGCCGGCCGGAGGTGCAGCTGTCGTGCGGCACGAACGTCTCGTCCGGGCAGCGCGTGAACTCCCGCGCCTCCTCGCCGCCCGGCTCGACCCGGTCCAGGCTCACGGCGACCGCCGCCGCGCCCTCGCCGTCGTCGTACACCAGGCGCGCGGCCGGGCCCATCCGGTCCTTGGTCCCCCGCGCCGACTCCTGGCTGAACTCGCCGCCGGGCAGCATCCCCTTGAGCGTGCGGAGCAGGTCGTCGCCGGAGAAGGCGGCGGGCGCGGGGGCCGCGGACGCGGTGGGCGCCGCCGCGGTGGCGGTCCGCTGCGGGCCGGACGTGCCGTCCCCCGGCAGGACCAGCGC
>NZ_WYCT01000656.1 GCF_011008945.1 Streptomyces harenosi | reverse complement strand
CCCCACGCCCCCCGCGCCCACGACTGGCCCGTCCGCAGCCTCCTCGGCGCGGTCTCGCCGGAGGCCCGGCGGGAGTTGCTCGGGCTGGGCGTGCCGGTGCGGTTCGGGGCCGGGGAGGTACTGCTGAGCGAGGGGGCCCGCGACCGGCATGTACTGCTGCTGCTCTCCGGGTTCGCCAAGGTGACGGCGCGGGTGGAGAACGGCGAGGAGTCGCTGCTGGCGGTCCGCGTCGGCGGGGACAGCGTCGGCGAGATGGCCGCCATGGACGGCGCGCCGCGCTCGGCCACCGTGACGGCCTGCGGCCCGCTGGCCGCGCGGGTGGTGCAGCCGGGCGCGCTGCACGCCCTGCTGGCCCGGCGGCCGGAGGTGCATCTGGTCCTGACGGGTGTCGTCGCCGACCGGCTGCGCTGGGCCAACCGCAGGCGGCTGGACTTCCGGGGCTATCCGGCGAAGGTCCGGCTGGCCCGGCTCCTGGTGGAGCTCGCCACCGCGTACGGCCACGCCGTCGAGGACGGCATGGTGCTCGGCTGCCGGCTGACCCAGCCCGAGCTGGCCGCGCTCACCGGGGCCGCCGAGACCACCGTCCACAAAGGACTGCGCGACCTGCGCCGGGACGGGTTGCTGGAGACGGGGTACGGATCGACGGTCCTGCGGGATCTGCCCCGCCTCAGGAAACTGGGTGACCTGCCCCCGGAGGGCTGAGCCGCCCGCGCCACGCCTCGCCCGGTCACCGCTTCGCCGGTCACCGCCTCGCCGGTCACCGCCTCGCCGCAAGCCCGTCACCGCACGCCCGTCGCCGCAAGCCCCTCGCCGCTGCCCCGCTCGTGCCTTCAGTCCAGCACCGGCCGCAGCACGACCAGCAGCGCGGCGCTGACCCCCATCACCGTCGTACAGGTGACGGCTGCGGTCAGGCACCGGTACTTGCGCAGGGCCACCTGGGACAGGAACCGGATGGTCTGGGACAGCTCCCGGCGCTCCTGGTCCTCGTCCCGCTCCCGGTCCTGGTCCTGGTCCCGCTCCTCGTCCCGGTCCCGGTCCGGACTCTGCCCCTGGTCCCGTTCCTGACCCCCATCCCCGTCCTCGTCC
>NZ_WYCT01000655.1 GCF_011008945.1 Streptomyces harenosi | reverse complement strand
AACTTCTAGCTTCGTCGGCAGCGTCAGATGTTTATAAGAGACAGGCAACGGCGGGGGAGACCCGGGCCCCGGACCGGAGCGGCCCGAAGCGGCCCGGAGCCGCCCGAAGCGGCCCGGACCCCTCGGATCAGGTCAGGCCGAAGCCCTGGTCGATCGCGGCGAACAGGTCGTCGGTGCTGGCCGCGTCCAGGTCGTCGTCGTCTGCCGGGGCCGGGTCCGCGGCCCCCGCGGCGGGCGACACGGCGGTCTCGCCCCACTGGGAGAGCAGGGCGCGCAGCCGGCGCGTGACCCGGTCGCGTCCGGCCTCGTCGGGGCCGATCGCCGCCAGCGCGGCCCCCAGCCCCTCCAGACCGGCCAGCGCCGCCTCGACGCCCGACGCCCCCGCCGGGGCGAGCTCCGTCAGCAGCAGCTCGGTCAGTGCGGCCGGTGTCGGATGCTCGAACACCAGCGTGGCCGGCAGCCGCAGACCGGTGGCGGCGCCCAGCCGGTTGCGGAACTCCACCGCGGTCAGCGAGTCGAAACCCAGCTCCTTGAAGGCCCGTTCCGGCGCGATGGCGGCGGCCGAGGCGTGCCCGAGCACCGTCGCCGCGTGCGAACGGACCAGATCGAGCAGCCGCCGCTGCCGCTCCACGGGCGGCACCGCGGCCAACTGGGCCTTCAGGTCCGGCCCCTGGCCGCCCGCGCTCGCCGTCCGCCGCGAGACGCCCCGCACCAGTCCGCGCAGCAGCGGCGCGGCCTGCTCCGGTGCGGCCCGCAGCGCCGCGGTGTCGATCCTGCTGAGCAGCTGCAGCGGCACGTCGGTCCGGCACGCCCGGTCGAACAGCGCCAGCCCCTCCGCGGTCTCCAGCGCCCCCGCGCCCGCCCGGCCCATCCGCTCCACCTCGGCGTCGCCGACGTGCGCGGTCATCGCGCTGCGCTCCGACCACAGGCCCCAGGCGAGGCTGGTGGCGGGTTGGCCGTGGGCGCGGCGGTGGTGGGCGAGGGCGTCGAGGTAGGTGTTGGCGGCGGCGTAGTTGGCTTGTCCGGGGGTGCCGAGCTGGCCGGCGGCGGAGGAGTAGAGGACGAAGGTGGTGACGGGGTGGGTGGTGGTG
>NZ_WYCT01000654.1 GCF_011008945.1 Streptomyces harenosi | reverse complement strand
CCGCTGCCCCTGCTGGTGGAACGCGAACGCGCCCTGTACGGCGCCTGGTACGAGTTCTTCCCCCGCTCCGAGGGAACGCCCGGCCGGCCCCACGGCACCTTCCGCACCGCCGCCCGCCGCCTGCCCGCGATCGCCGCCATGGGCTTCGACGTCGTCTACCTCCCCCCGATCCACCCCATCGGCACCACCCACCGCAAGGGCCGCAACAACACCCTGTCGGCCACCCCCGACGACGTCGGCGTCCCCTGGGCCATCGGCTCCCCCGAGGGCGGCCACGACGCCGTCCACCCCCGCCTGGGCACCCTCGACGACTTCGACCACTTCGTCGCCCGCGCCCGCGAACTCGGCCTGGAGATCGCCCTCGACTTCGCCCTCCAGTGCTCCCCCGACCACCCCTGGGTCCACAAACACCCCGAGTGGTTCCACCACCGGCCCGACGGCACCATCGCCTACGCCGAGAACCCGCCCAAGAAGTACCAGGACATCTACCCCATCGCCTTCGACGCCGACATGGACGGCCTCGTCGCCGAGACCACGCGTGTCCTGCGCCACTGGATGGCCCACGGCGTGCGCATCTTCCGCGTGGACAACCCCCACACCAAACCGGTCGTCTTCTGGGAACGCGTCATCGCCGGCATCAACCGCACCGACCCCGACGTGATCTTCCTGGCCGAGGCGTTCACCCGCCCCGCCATGATGCACACCCTCGCCCAGATCGGCTTCCAGCAGTCCTACACCTACTTCACCTGGCGCAACACCAAGCAGGAACTCACCGACTACCTCACCGAACTGACCGGCGAGGCGGCCGCCTGGATGCGGCCCAACTTCTTCGCCAACACCCCCGACATCCTGCACGCCTACCTCCAGCACGGCGGCCGCCCCGCCTTCGAGGTCCGCGCCGTGCTCGCCGCCACCCTCTCCCCCGCCTGGGGCATCTACAGCGGCTACGAACTGTGCGAGAACACCCCCCTGCGCGAGGGCAGCGAGGAGTACCTCGACTCGGAGAAGTACCAGCTCAAACCCCGCGACTGGGAAACCGCCGAACGCGAGGGACGCACCATCACCCCCCTGATCACCCGCCTCAACACCATCCGGCG
>NZ_WYCT01000653.1 GCF_011008945.1 Streptomyces harenosi | reverse complement strand
CCCGCCGACCCCGCCGCCGCACCCGGCGCGGACGCCACCGCTCCCGGTGTGCCCGCCGCCTCGGACGCTCCCGGGGTGCCCGCCGCCTCGGACGCTCCCGGCGCACGCCCCGCGGACTCCGTGGGAGAGCGCGCCCCCGGGGAGCCGCTGCACGCTCCCGTCATCGACTGGTTCGACGAGAACGCCCGCGACCTGCCGTGGCGGCGCCCGGAGGCCGGTGCGTGGGGCGTGATGGTGAGCGAGTTCATGCTCCAGCAGACGCCGGTGAGCCGTGTGCTGCCGGTCTACGAACAGTGGCTGGCCCGCTGGCCGCGCCCCGCCGACCTCGCCCGCGAGTCCCCCGGCGAGGCCGTGCGCGCCTGGGGCCGGCTCGGCTACCCGCGCCGCGCGCTGCGGCTGCACGGCGCCGCCGTCGCCATAACGGAGCGGCACGGCGGCGACGTACCGGCCGACCACGCCCAGTTGCTGGCGCTGCCCGGCATCGGCGAGTACACGGCGGCGGCGGTCGCCTCCTTCGCCTACGGCCAGCGCCATCCGGTGCTGGACACCAACGTCCGCCGGGTCCTCGCCCGGGCCGTCACCGGCGTGCAGTACCCGCCGAACGCGACCACCGCCGCCGAGCGGCGGCTGGCCCGCGCGCTGCTGCCGGACGACGAGGGGACCGCCGCGCGCTGGGCCGCCGCCTCGATGGAGCTGGGCGCGCTGGTGTGCACGGCGAAGAACGAGGCGTGCCACCGCTGCCCGATCGCCGCGCGCTGCGCCTGGCGCCTGGCGGGCAAGCCGGCGCACGACGGGCCGCCGCGCCGGGGCCAGACGTACGCGGGCACCGACCGCCAGGTGCGCGGCCGGCTGCTCGCCGTGCTGCGGGAGGCGCCCGGTCCGGTCACCCAGGCGGCCCTGGACCGGGTGTGGCACGAACCCGTTCAGCGGGCCCGTGCCCTGGACGGGCTGGTCGCGGACGGCCTGGTGGAGCCGCTGCCGGGCGGACGGTACCGGCTGCCCCTGACCTGACGCACGGTCAGATCACGGCCGGCGGGCGGCCGCGGTGCCGCCCGCCCCGCTCCGTGACGGCGCCCGCGCCCCCCGAACCACCCCATAAC
>NZ_WYCT01000652.1 GCF_011008945.1 Streptomyces harenosi | reverse complement strand
CCCCCTGCCGGAGCACCCCGCCTACGCCATCTACACCTCCGGCTCCACCGGCCGCCCCAAGGGCGTCGTCGTCCCGCACGCCAACGTGGTGCGCCTGTTCACCCGCACCGCGCACTGGTTCGGCTTCGGCCCCGAGGACGTGTGGACGCTGTTCCACTCCTACGCCTTCGACTTCTCCGTGTGGGAGCTGTGGGGCGCGCTGCTGCACGGCGGGCGGCTCGTCGTCGTCCCCGAGGACGTCGCCCGCTCCCCGGAGGACTTCCTGCGGCTGCTGGCCGACGAACGGGTCACCGTCCTCAACCAGACCCCGTCCGCCTTCCACCCCCTCGCCCGCGCCGACGCCGAACACCCCGCCACCGGGGACCGGCTCGCCCTGCGCACGGTGATCTTCGGCGGCGAGGCGCTGGACACCGGGCGGCTCACCGGCTGGTACGAGCGGCACCCCGAGGACGCGCCGCGCCTGGTCAACATGTACGGCATCACCGAGACGACCGTGCACGTGACCTACGCCCCGCTGGACGGCGCCGCCGCCACGGGTGGGGCCAGCCCCATCGGCGCCGGCATCCCCGACCTGCGGGTGTACGTCCTGGACGGCACTCTGGCACCCGTACCGCCCGGCGCGGTGGGGGAGATGTACGTGGCGGGGGAGGGACTGGCCCGCGGCTACCTCGGCCGGCCCGCGCTGACCGCCTCCCGGTTCGTCGCCGACCCCTTCGGCGCGCCGGGCACCCGCATGTACCGCACCGGCGACCTGGCCCGGCGCCGCGCCGACGGCATCCTGGAGTACCTGGGCCGCGCCGACCAGCAGGTCAAGATCCGCGGCTACCGCATCGAGCCCGGCGAGATCGAGGCCGCGCTGCACACCCACCCGGGCGTCGGCGCGGCGGCCGTCGGAGTCCACGAGGACGCCGGCGGCACCCGGCGGCTGGTCGCCCACGTCGTGGGCACCGGCAGCGGGGACGGCGCCGCCGCCCCGCCCTCCGCCGCCGAGCTCCGCGCCCACCTGGAGCGCCTGCTGCCCGCCCACATGGTGCCCGCGGCCTACGTACCGCTGCCCGCACTGCCGCTCACGGTCCTGTCTCTTATACCCATCTGACGCTGCCGACGAAGCTAGAAGTGTAG
>NZ_WYCT01000651.1 GCF_011008945.1 Streptomyces harenosi | reverse complement strand
GGCCCCGCCCGCGCCCCCGCCGTCCTGCGCGCGCTCCTCCTCGTCCGAAGGGGGCACTCCGTGATGTTTCCGGCGGTCCCGGACCGGGCCCTCCTCGAACTGGCCCGCACCGAGGGCGGCCCCGGCACGCTGGCCCTGCTCGTACGCGACCAGGACACCCGGCGGCTGCTCCTGCTGCGCGCCGTGCTCGACGCGGCCGAGGGGGCCGACCGGTCCCTGTGCACGCCCGGCCAGAAGGCCCGGCTGCGGGAGGACTGGGCCCTGCTCACCGCAGCGGACCGGGCGGCGGCACCGGCCCCGCACGAGCCCCGTACGGGCTCCCCGGAGAAGGCGCCGAGCCCCGCCCGCGCCCGCCTCTTCCACCCGCTCACCGGCCCCTGGGCCCGCTCCTGCCTGCGCGCCCTGGACGGGGGCGGGCGCCGGCCGGCCCGGGACCTCGCCCACTTCGGCGCGCTCGCCGCCGTCGCCGCCGCACGCGCCGGTCTGCCCTTCACCACCCGGCTCACCGCCCGCGACGGGGTGCTCACCCTGCCCTCCCTCGGCGCGCTGCACACGGCCGAGAGCGGGGACGCACCCGTCGACGTCGGCTACGACGGCGACCGCATGACCCTGCGCCAGCGCGGCGCCCCCGACGTGACCGTGCACCTGGAGGCCGGCGTCGGCGCCTGGTCCGGCGCGCTGGCCTGGACCCCCGCCCACGCGCTGCCCGGCCTGCTCCCCGGCTCCCCGCCGCTGCCCCTGGACGACCTCGACCCCTACCGCGAACTGCCCGACGGCCCCCGGTACGGCGACGGCGCCCGCCCCGCCACGCTCGACGAAGCCGGACGCAAGCAGTGGCACCAGGCCTGGTCGGGCACGGCCGCCGCGCTGCGGTCGGGCGGCGCCCACCGCCTCGCCGAGGCCGCCGCGCTGCTGCGCTGCCTGGTCCCCCTGGAGACGCCGCCCGGCGTCGGGACCGGCCGGGGCAGTTGCAGCGCCACCCGGCGCGAGGCGTTCGGCGCCCTGCTCAGCAGCACCCCGCCCGACCCCGTGACCTTCGCCGCCACCCTCGTCCACGAACTCCAGCACGCCAAACTGGCCGCTCTCGGCGACCTGCTCACCCTCCACCGGGCCGGCCCCGAACCCCGCTACTTCGCCC
>NZ_WYCT01000650.1 GCF_011008945.1 Streptomyces harenosi | reverse complement strand
TAGCGAGTGTCTCGTGGGCTCGGAGATGTGTATAAGAGCCAGCCCCGCGGCCCCCCTGGCCCCGCAGCTCGCACCGGCCGCGCCGGCCGCACCGGCCCTGAGCGACCCCAAGGACCCCAAGGACCCGAAGGATCCCAAGGACCCCAAGGACCCGAAGGACCCCGGTGGCACGGGGGAGCCCCGGGACCCCAAGGATCCGAGGGACCCCAAGGACCCGAAGGACCCCGGAGACCCGAGAGACCCGGCCCCCGCCTTCGGTGCCTACCTGCACTACGGCTCGCCCGGTGTGACCCGGATGGAGCAGCTCAGCCACTGGCTGGGCGGTACCGAGCTGCGCGTCGGCCACACCTACCTCCCGGGCGACCGCTGGAGCAACATCGCGGGCGCCCCCGGCTTCCTCGACGAGTGGGCCCGGTGGCGGAACGGGAAGGCCGACCGGATGTTCGTCCTCAACGTTCCGATGCTGGAACGCAACGAGGAGGGCGTCCCCGACGGCGAGGTGCGCCGGCTGCTGCGCGAGGGCGCGGCCGGACGGTTCGATCACCACTTCCGGGCCCTCGGCGAGCGGCTGGTCCGGCTCGGCGTGCCCGACACGGTGATCGTGCTCGGCTGGGAGATGAACGGCATCACGTACACCCATCGCTGCGGGCCGGACCCGGCGGCCTGGAAGACGTACTGGAACAGGATCGTCACCACCATGCGTTCGGTGCCGGGCCAGAAATTCCGGTTCGACTTCGCGCCGAGCCGCGGCCGGGACGCCATTCCGTGGACGGAGTGCTATCCGGGGGACGGCACCGTCGACATCATCGGCATGGACGCGTACGACCAGCCGCACGGCATGTCCTTCGACGAACAGGTGGAAGAACCCTACGGACTCCGGGCCCACGTCGAATTCGCGAAAACCCACGGCAAGCCCATTTCCTATCCTGAATGGGGGCTCTTCCGCAACGGTGACAACGCCGCATACGTGCAGGGAATGCTCGCGTGGATGGACGAGCACCAAGCCCTTTATCACACGCTGACGGATTACTGCCCGCACGGCGTGTGGCAGTGCGACCGGAATCCCCGCTCCGCCGCGGCCTACCGGGCCGCCCTCTCGGGCCTCTCCGCCCGCACCGGTGAGCCCGGCGCGTCCCCGGCCC
>NZ_WYCT01000064.1 GCF_011008945.1 Streptomyces harenosi | reverse complement strand
CGGAGGTGGCGGCGATGATGTCCCGGATCTGGTTCGGCAGGATGCGCCACGCCTTGAACAGCGCGGCCGCCGATTCCGGGGTGCCCATGAACCCGGCGCCCTTGTAGGGGGCCTGGTCGACGCGCAGGCCGCGGGAGCCGGGGAACATCTTGGACAGGTCCATGCCCTCGGTCTCGCCACCCGTGAGGGCGACACGGACCTTGGCCTCGCGCCGGATCATGAGGTTGTTCAGCACGCTGCCGGTGGCCCCGAGAGCGGTGAGCACGGTCCGGATACCCATGGCACGGGCGATCCGGATCACTTCCAGGATCTTCTCCCCGAGCTTGCGGACCTGCCGGTCCGGGCTGGCCAGGATCTCCGCGCCCTCGTCGATGACCAGCATGATCTGCGGAATCTTCGGGCTGATGGGCAGCAGGTCCGTGTTCGCCTTGGCCAGCACGTCCTGGTAGCCCATCTTGCGCTGCTTGGCCACCCGCACCGCCACATCGAGCATGGTCATGGCCTCGTCGAACGTCCCGGCCAGCCAGTCGATGCCGGGCCGGATGGGCTTGCCGTTCCCGGTGTCGATCTCGCCGTTGAGGGCGGGCAGCACCCAGGGCAGACCCGCGGACCCGGCGTTCAGGTCGATCACCCAGGTCAGCACGTCCTCGGCACGGGCGAACCCGGCGAGGATCGAGTGGACCAGATTCGTCTTACCGGAGCCGGTGGGCCCGACGATGAGCGCGCACTGCTCGCGCAGGTAGGCGCGGATCTCCTCGGCGTTGGTGCGATACCCCCACGGGATGCCGGTGTGCAGCGACAGGGGCCCGTACTCGGCCGGGTAGGTGCGCTCCTGCTCCAGCACGTTGACGGTGGTCACGTCGATGATGACGCGGCCCTGGTGGATGCCGGGCGAGGCGGTGGCGGTGCAGCCGTGCGGCAGCCGGGCGTCCGCGGACAGCCGCGCCGACTCCGCAGCGATCTTGCTCCAGGTGGCGCCCCCGGGCGGGAGCTCGGCGTCGATAGAGTAGCCGGTGCCGGTCGCCCACTGCTCCACCCCGACCACCCGCACCGTGATCGAGCAGACCCGCTGGATGCGGTCGATCCACTCCGCGGCGATCGCCCGGCGCTCCGCGGACAGCTCCGCGGCGATCTGCCGCTGCTCCGCCGCGTACGCCTCCTCTTCGCGGGCCTCTTCGTAGAGGGCGGTGGAGCGGGCGGCGGCGCCGATACCGACACCGATCGTGGCCAGCGAGCCGAGGGCGGTCCAGGTCAGGGGGCCGGTGGTCATGGCCCAGGTGGTCCACCCGGCACCGACCAGCCACGAGGCGGCGCGGGTGGCCAGGGTGCGGCCGGCATAGCGCATGCGCAGTCCGGCGACGGTGTGCCCCAGGGCGCCGGCGGCGCCGACCGCGAGAGCCCAGCCGGGCGGCATGGAGGTGGCGGCGCCGGTGGTGGCGACGGCGAAGGCTCCGGTGGTGGCGGACAGGGCGCCGGTCACGGGTCCGTGACCGGCGCTCCAGTCCAGCACCGGGCCACTGGGCTTGGTGGCGGTGGTGGCCATGGTTTAGACGTTCCAGCCCTTCTCGGCCTCGTGGCCGTTGCGGGGGTCCAGGTGCCGGGCGATGTCCTGTTCGTGGGCCTGGTGGAACAGCGGGAACAGGTCTTCTGCGACCGCGACCGCGCTCATCAGGGCGCCGAAGATGTCGTTGAAGCCATCCGCGACTTCCTTCTCCAGCGGGAACTCCGAGTCGGAACGCTCCGCGAGGGTCTTCATCACGTTCGCCACCGACGTGAGCGCGGCGGGCAGACCCTCGATCATGTCCAGGATCTCCATGGCACTCTCGGGGTCGTACTGCTTGGCCGCCTGCTCCATCTCGGCCGCGGCCTCTTCGAACCGGAAACCGGACACGTGCTCTCCCTCAGTCGAATCGGATGTGCTGCTGGTCGGGACCGGGGCCGCAGGCCGCTGCACGTTGTCCGCGATGCCGCCCGTTCCGTCCTGCTCCTCCTCCGCATCCGCGGCGGCTTCCTGCTCGGCCAGGTCCTCGCGGATCGCCGCATCACGCTCGGCACGCTGCTCGGCCGCCACCCCAGCCAGGCGCCGGAACAGGCGCCGCCCGGGGTGCATCAGCCACGGGACGCCGAACTTGCGGCCCAGCGGGGTGGTCAGGCAGCCCAGCAGCCCGACCGGCAGGGCCAGCAGCGCGGCGAGCAGGCGGCGGCCGTGGAAACGGGCCGCGGACCGGCGCAGCGCCTGACGTGCCGCACGGCGGGCCGGCGCCTTACGCAGCGCGGCGCGCTGCCGGGCGACCGCGCCGTCCGTCTTCACGTCGCGCCTGGCCCGGTTCTTGGCGATCGCCGCATCGCGGGCGCTGCGGGCCCGCCGGGCAGCACCACCGAGCATCCGGCCGCCGACCCGGCCCCCGCGGCGCCCGGCCCGGCCGGCGAGCCCGGCGGCCCGGTTGGCCGTGGCGTTCCTGCGGGCATCCGCCACCGCTCGACGGGCCGCGGTGGTCTGCGCCCGCTGCCCACCCCGTGAGCCGGCCGCGGCCCTCTGCGCCGACCGCAGCGCCCGGACCTGCCCGAGCCTGCCGCCAGCCTTGCCGCCACCGGCAGCCCGCTTGCTCAGGCTGTGACCAGCGCTCTTGCTGCGGCCCTTGCTGGTGGATGTGCCGGCGCTGCGGGCTACCGGGGCCGCGCCGCGGCGGTGCCGCCCGGACACGCTGCTGCCGGGTCGGCCATTCCCGCCACCGGCACGGCCCGAACGGGAGGCGCTGGACCGACTTCCGGCGCTGCGGGTACCGCCTGCTGCGGCACTGCCCCGGCGCAGGTCCGCACTGCGGCCGGCCGCGCGGGCTGCGGCCCGCCGGGCGTCGCGGCGTGGGTTGGGCTTGCGGGAGCGGGTCGCGGCGACCGTGCCCAGGACGACCGCACCGGTCGCGGCGACCATCGCGGCGACCGGCCCACCGACCAGGGCCGCGGCGGCAACCGCGCCCACGGTGCTGTTCGCCCCGGTCACAGCGAGGGGGACGACCGGCCAGCCACCGGGCGTGTGCTCCACCTCCCCCGCGGCCGGCGTCTTCTCGACCGGCACTGATGGCGAAGGCGGGGGCGGGGGCGGTGCGGGCTCGGCAGCCTCGACGGCTACCGGCTCGGTACTCAGTTCCGTCATGCTGAGAGCACTCCTCTTCGGGGAGTAGGGCCCGGCCACGGGCTGTGGAAGGTTGGTGGCCGGGCCTGCCGACAGGGGCTTATGCGGCGCGCTGTTGGTCGGGGAAGGCGCAGGTGGCGCACATGCCGAGCGAGGGCGGGATGACGTATCCGGCATCGCGGCGGCAGGCGGGGCAGGTGCGGCGGGCGGCGTTCGCCTTGGCCAGGGCCGCCCGCTTCGCCGGCGTCATCGGCCGGACGGGTTTGGCCTGCTCGATGGAGTAGAGGTAGGCGACCAGCGGGCCGCGGCGGCGGCGCGGGCGCTCGACCTGCGCGGCCACGTCCTGCCCGCCGGGCCGCAGGCCCAGGGCGCGCAGTTGGCGGCGGGTGGCCAGCCCGTCAGGGGCGAGTCGCCAGCGGTAGACCGGAACGGCGGCCATCACCGGCTCGCAATGGCCAGCTCAGCACCCTGGGAGCTGGGCTCGCGGTGCTCGGCGTAGCGGGCGGACACCCACCCGACCGACCAGCCGCACAGCTCCGCCGCCTGCCGCACCGACAGCCCGGCCGCGAAGGCGGCGGCCACGATCTGCCGGGCCTCGTCCTCCGGGAGCTTGCCGGCGGCCGGGCCGCGCTCCAGCAGGGCGGCGCGTTCACGCGCGGCCTGCTCCTCGCGCTCCTGCCGTTCACGGCGTTCACGCTCCTCCCGCTCACGGCGCTCCCGCTCGCGGCGTTCGGCGGCCTCCCGCTCGGCGCGTTCACGTTCCCGCTCACGCTGTTCACGCTCGCGTTCACGGCGTTCACGCTCGGCCCGCTCCTCACGCTCGCGGGCGGCCCGCTGCTCCTGCTCCGCCAGCCAGCGCCGCTCTTCTCGCTCCGCCTGCTCGCGGGCCAGGCGGGCTTCGTGTTCACGCTGTTCACGGGCGAGCCGCTCGGCATGCTCGCGTTCCTCACGGGCCCGCAGAAGGGCGGCTTCCTCCCGCTCCCGCTCGGCCCGCTCGGCCCGCTCCCGCTCCGCGCGCTGCTGCCGCTCCAACGCCGCCACAGCAGCAGCGATAGCCCGGCGGTAGGCCAGACTGGTCTCCGCGGTCACGATCAGCAGCAGCGGCGCCACCGCGTGCACGGCCACGCCCACCAGGTCCTTCTTCAGCGCGGAGTCGGCAGTGTTGAGCGCGAGGGTCATCAGGCCCGTCATCCACCGCAGCGTGACCGGCCACCGGCCGCCGTGCCCGCCCAGACGGGCCAGCACGTCATCGAGCTTGACCACGATGACCACCGCGGCATCCACCACCAGCGGCAGGATCGGCGCCGTCCAGTCCCACGCCTCAGAAGTGTGGGCGGCCATCAACGGCGTGACCGTGAGGATGGAGTACAGCATCGCCCCGCACACGATCAGCCACGTACCGGACGACAGGGCCCGCTCCGCTGAACGGGTCTGAACACTGTTCACGCGGCCACCCCCGCCCGTGAACGGACCGACACGGCGGCGATCAGCACCACAGGCGACGCCGGGTCGCCAGGGACGTGGGTGTCCTCCGTCCACTGCCACAAGGCACCCGGCACCGGCTCGAAGCCAAGCACGCTGAGCGCCTGCACCCGCTCGGTGAACGTCGGCACCGGAGCGGCACGGCCGAAGTCGTACTCAGGCCAGGGCTCGGTGGTGTTCAGCAGCACCACGTACAGGCGCCACCGGCCGCGGTACATCGACATCTGCGCGGTGAAATCGCCCCCCATCAAGCCACCTCCCCGACCGGCTCCCCAGCAGGCATCCACGCGCGGCGAAACCCGTTGCAGGCGGCGTCGTAGACGAACGCCTCACACCGCCACTCGGACTCGGCGGCCGGGCGTTCACCGCAGGGCACCCACACCGCGCCCGGGTCGGCGCCGTGGGTGGCGGTGTCGGCGTAGGCGTCCTCACGGGAGGCATAGACCGTGTGGGGCTCGCCGTAGTGCAGCAGCACCGTCAGCGACCGCCCCTCCAGCGACCCGCCCTCCAGCTCCGCACGCAGCCGGCGGATCTCGATGTCCTTCAGCAGCAGCTCCTGCTGCGCGGCAGACAGCTCCTCAACCGCACGGGCCAGCAGAACGCCCACCTCGGTGGCCGTCGCCTCCGCCCGCTCCGCACGGTCGACGGCGGCGTACAGCTCCAGCAGGTGCCGACCGAACGCCTCGTCCGCCGCATCGCTCGTCTGCCGGGCGTACGCGCGGGCGGCGCGGGCATCGTGCTCCAGCTGCGCGATGCGGGCCCCGGTGACGATGCGGATCACGCCGCACCCCCCGGCAGACTGACGCCGGCCGCGCGGTTGGCGAGCGCCGCCCGCTCGGCCAGCACCCGCCGACGCGCCCGGCGGATACGGCGGGCGTCCAGCTCAGTCGGCGTGCGGTCCAGGGTGATGATCTGCGCGTCGAGCAGGTCGACGTCCGCCAGGATGACGGGCATCTCCTGCTCGATCGCGTCCAGCTCCGCGTCCGTCGGCTCCATGAACTCCGCGAACGCCGTAACAGCGTCCTGAACAGTAACGATGTGGCTCATTGGGTCGTGATCTCCCTAGCAGGTGAAACGGCCCGAACAGCGCCCCCGGAGCGGCAACTCCGGGGGCGCGCGCCGTTGAAGTCGGAATCTCCGGCTCCCCGCACCCCCGCCCGTACGTCCTCACGCAGCGCGCGGAACGGACGGGCGGGAGAGGCAGCCGGCCGCAGCGCTAGCCGCTGCGACGGCAGGAAGAGAGCGGACCGGCATGCCGCACTGGCGCGCGCCGGCCGGTCCATCGCGGCGGCGCCCAAACTCTTCGTCGGTGCACAGAAGGCCTCTCAGTCGAGATCAACAGAGGTGAAGCACTGCAAGGGGGATCACGTCCCCACCCTCCGGCCGTTGCTCGCGGTCACCGGGCCACCTCGCCAGTCGGGCCGAAGCCCTGTCCCCTGGCCTTCAGCGGGATTGCAGCGTCCCCGCCTTCTGCGCATGCGGCATGAAGCCGCCTTCCGACCGAGGTGTCACACCCGGTCGTTGCAGTACCTGTTTTACAGGTACTGCATGAGGGTCCGTCAAGCACGCGGACGGAACCTTTTTGGTTGTCGTGCTCGGCTTCTTGGCGCACATTCAGAATCGCCGCAGGTCAGGGGAGTTGGGCACCGCACCCATGGACAGCTCTGGGACTTCTGGCTACGGTCAGGAAGTCCCTAGAAGTCCCAACGGGGGTGCGTATGTCGAACGAGCGCTTACGGTCTGCCCTACTGGCGCGTGGCATGACCGTGCAGAGCCTCGCTGAGGCGATCGAGGTCAACCCAAAGACGGTCGAACGCTGGATCACGCAGGGCAAGGTGCCGTACCGGCGCCACCAGTACGCGACGGCAGCAGCGCTCCAGGTCGACGTGACGACACTGTGGGATGACGGTCGCAACGCGGAGAGCGCAGCGGACCTGACCAAAGCGGAAATTGTCGCTGTCTACCCGCATCGGCACACGGTGCCACCCGGCCTTTGGCGGGATCTCTACGCGCGAGCGGAGAGGAACATAGATGTGCTCGTCTACTCGGGGCTCTTCCTGTCAGAAGATCCCCTCTTCCATGATCTCCTGAAGAAGAAGGTGGAAGGGACCGCACAGGTCCGCATCCTGCTCGGAGACCCGGACTGTGAAGCCGTCCGGCAGCGCGGCATCGATGAGGGACATCGGATCATGGACGGCAAGATCCGGAACGCGCTGGTGAACTACCGGCCTCTCTTCCTGAGCCACCCCGAAATCGGCTTCCGCCTCCATGCGACCACGCTCTACAACTCCATATACCGGGCCGATGACGAGATGCTCGTAAACCCGCACGTCTACGGCATCGGCGCTTACATGGCGCCCGTCTTCCACCTGCGACGCATGCCGGGCGGCGGCCTGTTCGACACCTACGCGAATAGCATCGAACAGACCTGGGGAGGCGCCCGCCAGGTCACGGACCACGACATCACAGGAGCCTGAGCATGGGACGTATTGACTACCTCCATGACCCCGACGCCCCACCGGCCAACTCCGTCGTGCCGTCCGTCGTCGCGTTCGTGCAGAACGATACGGGTCAGGTGCTGGTGATCCAGCGGTCCGACAACGGGCGCTGGGCATTGCCGGGCGGCGGCCACGACGTGGGCGAGTCGATCAGCGACACCGTCGTACGTGAGGTCTGGGAAGAGACCGGGATCAAGGTGGAAGTCGTCGACGTGTCCGGGCTCTACACGGACCCCGGCCACGTGATGCAGTACGACGACGGCGAGGTGCGCCAGCAGTTCAGCATCTGCTTCCGTGCCCGGCCGGTCGGCGGCGAACTCCGTACGAGCAACGAGACGACTCAGGTCCGCTGGGTCGACCCCGCGGACCTGTCGACGCTGGACGTGCACCCCACGATGCGTCTCCGGATCGAGCACGCCATGGACAGGACGCGCACGACTCCCTACATCGGCTGACGCTTGGCCGATGCGACCCGTTCGAGCACACGGGACGTGCAGGCCAAGATCTCGGGTTCCGCGCGACGGATGAACGTCCCGATCAGGCTGTCCGGCCCGTACCGCCCCGCGATCTCATTGATCCGGTCGATCGGGTTCGTGGGCGTGCCGTCCGGCGTGGTGTTCATGTCGCAGAAGCACAGCGCGTCATTGAGGTGTGCGGTCTCACGGGGAAACTCACCCTCCAGCTCCTCGCGCAAGCCGCGCGCTTCCGCCTCCATCCAGGCACAGGTGTGGTGGGCGACCAGATTGACGACCCGTGCGTCAGCGTCGGCCACGTCCCGGAGATAGCGCGCGCCGTCCAGCGGGTGAAAGCCGGTTTTGGCCAGGTCCGGCGCATAGCCAATGTCGTGCAGAATCGCTGCGGCCTCCAGCAGATCCGCGTCCTGGTCCAGGATGAGCGCGATCGTACGCGCTCTCTCGGCGACCCCGAGGCAGTGTTTCCACCGCCGCGGCAGCGGATCGGCGAGCAGGGATTCAGCCAGGGGATAAGCCCACTCCGTCAACTTCGGCAAGCTACGAACGCTCCTCTCGCGTCGGCACGGCCCGGACCGTCCGCACCCTGCCCTGTCCGCCCCCCGCCAGCACGCCGGCGGTCTCCAACTTCTCCAGCGCCCTGGTCACCGTGGGGCGGGAGACCCCGAACCGTTCGGCCAGCGCGGAAGCACTGGGGAATGGCTGCCCCACTTCGATCCCGTCAGCCGTGATGATGTCGGCGATCCGCTGTTCGAGCGGTCGCCGGTCGACGCGTGCGCCCGCGCGCACGACGCGCCACCGTCCGCCCGGCACCGGTTCGGCCACACCTTCCTGCCTCAGCACAGCGAACGCGCGGAGCGCGACCCCACGTGAGACCTTGTGATCGCTCATGACCTGAGCCAGGGATGGGAGCTCCGTCATGTCCGGGTCGGTCTCGATCCACGTCTTCAGTGTGTCGGCGATTTTCAGGAAGGTTCCCCGAGGGTTGGCCTGCTGCGACACTCGCTCTCCCTCTCTGCTCGCCCGTCGTCTTCCTCAAGACTCCCATGCCTGGCAACCACCGAGGAGAGGGGACGCAGGACACCTCAGCGGGCCCTTTCAAGCTGATCGACAAGACGCGTCAGCTCGTCCTCAGTGAGCTGATAGCGGTCCGGGTCCCATTGCACTTTGTAGTGGGGCTCCAGTTCCGCGATCGCCTTCCGCATCTCGTACGTGGCGTCAAGGAACCGCTCGACTCGCTGGACAGGTAGCCGTTCGTTGAACTCGCGAGCTTGTTCCCCTCCGCCAAGCATCGCAGGATCCACGTGCACAGGTGCGGTGGATTCGTAGAGGACGATCTTGACGGCAGTGATCGTTCGATCGAACGCCTGATGTCTGGTGGCATTGCGGTCAAAGTACGCCTTGGCCCAGGGAGCCAGCAGCCCACCACTCAGCCCACCTATGAGAGCCGCAACGATCGTCATGACGTGTCCCATGTGCCCCCCTCGCTGTCAGCACTGAATGCCGCGAAGACTAGCGATGCCCCTGCTCACAGCACGGCGGCCCGTCTCAGTTTCCGTCTCATTCACCGCCGTCCGGCACCGTTCACGGGCGTCCCCTCCCTCGCCCGGCGTACGGCCGTGAACAGCCCTGAACAGCGTGGGATCACGCCCTGACCAGCACGAACAGACCTCGAAAGCGAGTGTGGCGCAAGTCACCGAGGGTTCAAATCCCTCCGCTACCGCTGACAGAAGGGGCGTCCGGTTCATCGAACCGGGCGCCCCTTCGGCGTGCGCCCCGGTGCGCCGGCCGTCTGCGGGGTCGCGGGCTCGCGGCGCGGTGGGCGCGGCACCCGGCGCCGTCCGCGCCGGCGGCGGGCCGAGCCCGGCCGGCGCGGGGCGAGGGGGCCCGCGCGGACGTTGGTCCTCGCGGAGGGCGTGAAGTTACACTCACCGCCGGCACCAGGAGGCCCACGGGGGGCACGTCAGTCACAGGGGAGGCCGCAGTGGCGGTGACCGCCAAGAAGATCGCCGTCTACGTGATCGTGGTCTTCGTGCTCTACGTGATCATCACGGACCCGGCCAGGGCGGCCGACTACGTCCAGATAGGGTTCGAGGGCATATCCGACGCCGCCAAGGCCATCGGCGACTTCATGACCTGGGTCGCCAACGGAGGAAAGTGATGATCCGCCACCTGGTCCTGTTCAAGCTGAATGAGGGCGTCGAGCGCGACGACCCGCGTGTCGTCGAGGGGGTCGAGGCGTTCCGGGCCCTGGGCGGCCGGATCGAGGAGCTGCGCTTCTGGGAGTGCGGCTGGAACGTCAGCGACCGGCCCATCGCCTACGACTTCGCGATCAACTCGGCGGTGGACGACGCCGACGCCCTCAGGCGCTACCTGGAGCACCCGGCCCACCAGGCGGGTGTCGCGCTGTGGCGGGAGTTCGCCACCTGGGTGATCGCCGACTACGAGTTCTGACCCTCGTCCGGGTCGGGCCCTCCGCCGTCGCGGCGGAGGGCCTTCGCGTGTTCACACCCGTTCGCGGCCCTCAACACGGCGTTATGCGGTGCTTGCACACAGTGCACATGTCTTGTGATGCTATGACCGCTTTTGACGGATGAGTTGACGGATCACGAGGTGGAGTTGACCGTGCCGGCCAGTACTGCGCCTCAAGCACCGCCCCCGCCCCAGGAAGCACCCGCCGACCCGGCATCACCCCAGGACGCAGCCGCCGGCCAGGCATCGCCCCAGGACGCAGCCGCCGGCCAGACATCGCCCCAGCGCAGCCGGGGCGCCGACACCCGGGCCCTGACCCAGGTGCTCTTCGCCCAGCTCAAGGAGTTGACGCCGGGGACGCCGGAGCACGACCGGGTGCGCGGCGCGCTGATCGAGGCCAATCTGCCGCTGGTGCGCTACGCCGCCGCCCGCTTCCGCTCGCGCAACGAGCCGATGGAGGACGTCGTCCAGGTCGGCACCATCGGCCTCATCAACGCCATCGACCGCTTCGACCCCGACCGGGGCGTGCAGTTCCCGACGTTCGCGATGCCGACCGTGGTCGGCGAGATCAAGCGGTACTTCCGCGACAACGTGCGCACCGTCCACGTACCGCGCCGCCTGCACGAGCTGTGGGTCCAGGTCAACAGCGCGACCGAGGACCTCACCACCGCCTTCGGGCGCTCCCCGACGACCGCCGAGATCGCCGAGCGGCTGCGCATCAGCGAGGAGGAGGTGCTCTCCTGCATCGAGGCCGGGCGGTCGTACCACGCCACCTCCCTGGAGGCCGCGCAGGAGGGCGACGGGCTGCCCGGGCTGCTGGACCGGCTCGGGTACGAGGACCCCGCGCTGGACGGGGTCGAACACCGCGACCTGGTGCGCCACCTCCTCGTCCAGCTCCCCGAGCGCGAGCAGCGCATCCTGCTGCTGCGTTACTACAGCAACCTCACCCAGTCGCAGATCAGCGCGGAGCTCGGCGTCTCCCAGATGCACGTCTCGCGGTTGCTCGCGCGCAGCTTCCAGCGGCTGAGATCCGCCAACCGGATCGACGCGTAGCCGGCGACGCCTGGCCGGAAGGTGACCGAAAACGCGAGCGACGGGTAACCGGCACGAGCGAATCGCTCACCAGGGCGGTTGCCGACAGTTTCGCGCCGAAACCCCGTCAGACCCCCTGTTTCCAGGGCCGATTCACGTCTGTCGTGTCGACATGTCACTACAGCGCGTTGCCGACATGTGACATTCTGCGGGAAGCGCGTTTGCCGGAGCTCCGGCTCCGGTATTCAGGTGAAGGCTGCGCTCCCGAGGGAGGAGCGTTCCGCCGCGACCGTCCCGCGACCCAAAGGGGGTGGCATGTCCGCAGACCAGGGCAGCTCGAAGGTGCTCACGCTCCCGGAGAGCGAGACCGCGCCCGACGCGCTCGACGCGCTCGGCCCCATCGACGACGTCACGGGCCTTCAGGCGCCGGCCCCGGCCGTCACGGCTCCGGAGGCCATCGACACCCGCACCCTGTCCCGCTCCCTGTTCCTGCGGCTCGCCGCCCTCGACGAGGACAGCCCGGAGCGCGCCTACGTCCGGGACACCCTGATCGAGCTCAACCTCCCGCTGGTGCGCTACGCCGCCGCCCGCTTCCGCTCGCGCAACGAGCCGATGGAGGACATCGTCCAGGTCGGCACCATCGGCCTGATCAAGGCGATCGACCGGTTCGACTGCGAACGGGGCGTGGAGTTCCCGACGTTCGCGATGCCGACCGTGGTCGGCGAGATCAAGCGGTTCTTCCGCGACACCTCCTGGTCGGTGCGGGTGCCGCGCCGCCTCCAGGAGCTGCGGCTGGCGCTGACCAAGGCCAGCGACGAGCTGTCGCAGAAGCTGGACCGCTCCCCGACCGTGGGGGAGCTGGCCGCCGTGCTGGGCGTCTCCGAGGAGGACGTGGTCGACGGGCTCGCGGTCGGCAACGCCTACACCGCCTCCTCGCTGGACTCCCCGGCCCCGGAGGACGACGGCGGCGAGGGCTCGCTGGCGGACCGGCTGGGCTACGAGGACACCGCCCTGGAGGGCGTGGAGTACCGCGAGTCCCTCAAGCCGCTGCTGGCCAAGCTCCCGCCCCGCGAGCGGCGGATCATCATGCTCCGCTTCTTCGCCAACATGACCCAGTCCCAGATCGGCGAGGAGGTCGGCATCTCGCAGATGCACGTCTCCCGGCTGCTGACCCGGACGCTGGCCCAGCTGCGCGAGGGACTCATCTCCGACTGACCCCCCGGCCGGCCTCCCCGGCCGGAGCCCCGGCCCCGGGGCAGGGGAACGAGACGACCGCCGCCGCGGCGCCCCTCGGGCACCGCGGCGGCGGTCGTGCGTCCGGGCGGGCGCGCGGCCCGCCGCCGTCGTTACGCCAGCGCCAGCCAGGCCACGGCCGCGACGGCCACCACGGCGACCACGACGCCGACGATCAGGCCGATACGGGGCCCGGCCGGGGCGGCGGCCTGCCGGGACGGAGCGGGGGCGCCCTCGTCGACGAACGCGCGGAACATCTGGGTGCTGCCAGCGGGGTCGTAATTGCCCTGGGGGCCCTGGTTGTTAGCCATGGCCCGAGACCCTAGCGAATCCGCGGGTGCGGCCCAAGCGGGGGGCGGACGCGACGCCCGTCCCGGTCGCACCCGGCCTCACCTGCACATTTACGTTCGCAATACTTGCCTTTGCCAACTTTTTGTCCCGGACCCCCGAGATTTGTTTGCCTGCGGCAACCAATCACTCATATGGTTGCCCTAAGCAATAAACACGGGAGGTGTGAATGGCCGGGAAGGCGCAGTACGAGGACCTGATCCGTCAGTTCAGTGCCTTCGGCGCCGTGAAGCGGGAGCTCGGCCGCATCCTGCCGTCCGACTGCCCCAGCGGATCCGCCGCCGTTCTGACGTTGCTCGGCCGCCACGGCGACATGCGCATGAGCAAGCTCGCCGAGCTGCTCGCCGTGGACATGTCGGTCACGAGCCGCCATGTCGCGCACGTCGTCGAGCGGGGCTGGATCGAACGCTCCCCGGACCCCGCCGACAAGCGCTCGCGCATCCTGCGCCTGACGCCCGAGGGCGTCGCGCAGCTCGACGCGCTGTCCGAGCGGACCACACAACTGCTCGCCCACCGCCTGAGCGACTGGACCGACGAGGAGGTCGGCCAGCTCACCCGGCTCATGGCGCGGCTGAGGGCGAGCTTCGACGACTGCCGGTTCCCCGCGAACCGGGCCGGCGCACCACCCGTGGCCGAACAGTCCACACAGTCCACCCGTACACCCGCGATCACCACGTAAGAAAAGGAAGTCCATGGCAACGACCACACCAGCCGGTGTGCGGGCTCATGCCAAGCACGGGGGAGGCTCCTCCTCGGACGCCCCGATGACGCACCGGCAGATCATGGAGGCGCTCTCCGGGCTGCTGCTCGGCATGTTCGCCGCCATCCTGTCCTCGACCATCGTCTCCAACGCCCTGCCCGAGATCATCGGCGACCTCGGCGGCGGCCAGAGCGCGTACACCTGGGTCGTGACCGCCTCGCTGCTGGCGATGACGGCCTCGACTCCCCTGTGGGGCAAGCTCGCCGACCTGGTCAGCAAGAAGGCCCTGGTCCAGATAGCCCTCTGCGTCTACGTCGTCGGCTCCGTCGTGGCCGGCCTGTCGCAGAACCCGGGCATGCTGATCACCGCGCGTGCCATCCAGGGTCTGGGCGCGGGCGGTCTGTCCGCCCTGGCGCAGATCATCATGGCCGCGATGATCTCCCCGCGTGAGCGCGGGCGCTACTCCGGCTACCTGGGCGCGACCTTCGCGGTCGCGACCGTCGGCGGTCCGCTGCTCGGCGGTGTCATCACCGACACGAGCTGGCTCGGCTGGCGCTGGTGCCTGTACGTGGGTGTGCCGTTCGCACTGATCGCGCTGGTGGTGCTGCAGAAGACGCTGCACCTGCCGGTGGTCAAGCGCAAGGTCAAGGTCGACTGGGCCGGTGCCTTCTTCATCACCGCGGCCGTCTGCCTGCTGCTGGTCTGGGTCACCTTCGCGGACGACAAGTACGACTGGATGTCCTGGCAGACCGCCGTGATGGTCGGCGGCGCGATCGTGCTGACCGCGATCTTCGTTTTCGTCGAGTCGAAGGCCAGCGAGCCGATCATCCCGCTGCGGCTGTTCCGCAACCGCACCATCACCCTGGCGTCGCTCGCCTCGCTGTTCGTCGGTATCGCGATGTTCGCGGGCACCGTCTACTTCAGCCAGTACTTCCAGCTCGCCCGGGACAAGTCCCCGACCATGTCGGGCGTCATGACGATCCCGATGATCGGCGGTCTGTTCATCTCCTCCACGGTCTCCGGCCAGATCATCACCAAGACCGGCAAGTGGAAGGGCTGGCTGCTGGCCGGCGGCGTGCTGCTGACGGCGGGCCTGGGCCTGCTGGGCACCATGCGGTACGACACCCCGTACTGGCACCTCGGCGTCTACATGGCGCTGATGGGCCTCGGCGTCGGCATGATGATGCAGAACCTCGTGCTCTGCACCCAGAACCAGGTGGCCCCGAGCGACCTGGGTGCCGCCTCCTCCGTCGTGACCTTCTTCCGGTCCCTCGGCGGTGCGGTGGGCGTCTCGGTGCTCGGCTCGGTGATGTCGACCCGCATCAGCCACTACGCCCAGGACACCATCGGGCAGCTCAAGCCCGAGGAGCAGGCGGCGGCCGGCAAGGCCATGGGCACCGGCCAGATCCCGGACATGGACCTGCTGCCCGCGCCGATTCGCACCTGGCTGGAGAGCGCCTACGGGCACGGCATCGGCGACATCTTCCTCTACGTCGCCCCCATCGCGTTGCTGGCGTTCCTCGTGACGCTGTTCATCAAGGAGGTCCCGTTGCGTACGTCGGGTGCGCTCGCCCAGTCCGCCCAGGCCGCCTCGCAGACCGCCTCCCCGGCGGCTCCGGCCCCGGCCGAGGCCACCGCCGAGCGCGAGCAGGTCGCCGCCGGCCAGGTCCCGGCCGCCCCGGCCGGGGAGAACGGTGCCGCCACCGGCACGCAGCGGATCGCCGCCGTCGCCACGGCGGCCGGCTCCGCCGAGTCCGCCTCCGGCGGCATACCGGTCCGCGGCTTCGTCCGCGGTGCCGAGAGCGCGCCGGTGCCGCAGGCCGCCGTCACGCTGATCTCGCTGGGCGGCCGCCAGCTCGGCCGGTCGGTCGCGCAGGCCGACGGCTCCTACGCGGTGGACGCGCCCGGCGCGGGTTCGTACGTCCTGATCGCCTCCGCCGACGGCTTCCAGCCGCAGGCGTCCACGATCGTGGTCAACGGCGAGCCGGTCGCGTACGACATCCTGCTCAGCGGCACCAGCGGCCTGAACGGCCTGGTCCGCGCCGCCGAGTCCGGGCAGCCGGTCGAGGGCGCCATGGTCATCGTGACCGATGTGCGCGGCGATCTGCTGGCCACCGCCACCACCGGCGCTCAGGGCGAGTTCTCCCTCGCCGAGCTGGTGCCGGGGACGGTGACCATCGCGGTCAACGCGGCCGGGTTCCGCCCGCGCGCCCTGCCGGTCGAGGTCGGCGGCACGGGTGTCACCCGCGTCGAGGTGGACCTGGAGGCCGGTGCCCGGGTCCAGGGCGTCGTCCGCGCCCCGCACGGCCCGCTGGCCGACGCCCGCGTGACGCTGGTCGACGCGGCGGGCAACGTGGTCGCCACCGCCACCACCGGTGAGGACGGCGCGTACGCCTTCACCGACCTGGACGGCGGCGAGTACACCGTCATCGCGACGGGCTACCCGCCGGTGGCGACCGCCCTGACCGTTTCCGGCCAGGGCGTCGACGGCCACGACATCGAACTCGCCCACCCCGGCGAGTAACCAGTGCTCCGGCCCGCGGCGGGCACGCTCCGAGCGGAGGCGTGCCCACCGCGGGCCGGTCTCATGACGACCCTCTTGCAACGCTTTTTTCAGGGAGAAAACGGGATGGGACTGACCGCGAGGATCCGTACCAGGGACGGATGGGCCGTGTCGCACGCGGTCGTCACGGTGACCGACATGACCGGCGCCCAGGTGCTGCGCGCCGAGGCGGACGCCGAGGGCGCCGTGCGGGACGCCACACCGCTGGCGCCGGGCGCGTACACCGTCATCGTCACGGCCGTCGGCTACGCGCCGGCCGCCTCCAGCGCGATCGTCACCGCGAGCGGACGGGCCGAGGTCGGCACCGTCACGCTGGCCCGGCAGGGCGGCACCGAGCTGCCCCCGCCGGGGCCCTGGACCGTCGACCCGGCGCACTCCAGCGTCGCCGCCGTCGCCCAGCACCTGGGCATCTCCAGCGTGCGCGGCCGGTTCACGGACTTCTCCGGCACGATCGAGATCGCCCCGGACGACGTCACCAAGTCCCGCGTGGAGGCGGTGATCAAGGCCGCGTCCATCGACACCGGCAACGGCATGCGCGACACCCACCTGAAGTCGGGCGACTTCCTGGACGTCGAGCGGTTCCCGGAGATCACCTACCGCTCCACCGGCCTGTCGCAGGCCGGCACCGACCGCTGGACCGTCCACGGCGAGCTGGGCCTGCACGGCGTCGTCCGGCCGGTCGACCTGGACCTCGCCTACCTGGGCACCGGCGCCGACCCGTGGGGCGGCACCCGGGCCGCCTTCCGCGCGACGACGGAGCTCCGGCGCGAGGACTTCGCCATGAACTACAACCAGGTGCTCCAGGCCGGCATCGCCGCCATCGGCACCACCCTCAGGGTCGAGCTGGACATCCAGGCGGTGCAGGGCGAGTCACTGCCGGCCGTCTGAGCCGCCGCGGGCCGTCCTGGCCACCAGATCGCTGCACAGGTCGCGGAGCTTGACGTTGGAGTCCTGCGAGGCACGGCGCAGCCGCTCCAGCGCGATCCGCGCGTCGACCCGCTCGCGGGCCATGAGGATGCCTATGGCCTGGTCGATGACGCTGCGCGAGAGCAGGGCGGTGCGCACGTCCGCGGCCGACTGCCGCTGCCGTTCGATGCGCAGCGCGGTGTCGACGGCGGCCGTGGCCCGCTCGGCGAAGGCCCGGGCCGCCGGGAGCCCCTCGCCCAGCGCGCCGGGCTCGACGCCGTAGAAGTTGATCGCGGCGCCCCGCTCGCCCTCCACGGGCAGCGGCAGCGCCAGTACACAGCGGACGCCGGTGGCGAGCGCGTACGCGGTGTAGGGCGGCCAGCGGGTCTCCGTCGCCAGATCGGCGGCGTACTGGGCCCTCCCCGTCTCGGCGGCGTCCACGCAGGGGCCCGACCCGTTCTCGTACTGGCGCAGGTCGAGTCCGCTGGGCAGCCCGGAGCTGCCCGCCAGGGTCATCAGCCGGTCGGCGCGGCGCACGGTGAGACTGCACGCGACGGCCCCGGGGACCTCCTGCACCGCACGGTCGGTCAGATCGCGCAGCAGGGTGTCGAGGCCCTGACTGCGCACCATCGCCTGGTCGAGCGTTTCCGGGCTCTCGGGTCTCATGACCGTACGTGTATCCCCTCAACGCTCGTTGACGCCTCGCCCCGCGGTGGTGCCGTGCGTGTCCACGATGCGGCGGGCGAGGTCGCGCAGCTTCACGTTCTCCCGCTGCGACGCCTTCACCAGGCTCTCGAAGGCACTGGCCGCGTCGATGTTCTGCCGCTCCATGAGGATGCCGGTGGCCTGGCCGATCAGGTCGCGGGTGCGCATGGCCTCGGTGAGCTGCTCCCGCACGGTCGCCGAGTCCAGGGCGATGCCGACGTGGGCGGTGAACAGCCGCCCGATGCGGGTGGCGTCCTCGCCGAAGGCCCGCGGCTTGCTGGCGTAGGCCGTCAGCACGGTCAGGCGGCGCCGGTCGGCGCGCAGCCGCAGCGCCAGCGCCGAGCGCAGGCCCGCGGCGGACAGGGCGCCGCCGCCGTCGGCCTCGCTGTCCTCCATCCGCGTCACCGGCTGCGACCACAGGTGGTCCCAGTGCGGGTGCGGCTCACGGCCGCCGTGCCGGGACTCGACGGCCCGTACGACCTCGTCGGTCCAGGCCAGGGGGCGGCGCTGGCTGGTGTACGGACGGCTGCCGCGCTCGATCACCGAGATGCCGGCGTACTCGGCGCCGGGCATGAACCGCACGGCCAGGCGGACGGCGGTGTCCAGGGTGCTGTGCGGGGTGTCCGTGTCGTGCAGTCGCCGGGCCGCCGCCGTCAGGGCCTCGGCCAGCTCGAAGCCGCCGGAACCCTCCGGAAGACGGGGCAAATCACCAAATTCGGACGCAGTCACCACGAACCTCTTCGGCATGCACGGCTGAGCGCCGTGCGCAGGAGAGCTCCGCAGCACATTCCCGACTGCGAGCACAGGACGCACAGCACTCTAGCTGCTTGGTTGTCCCGAAGTGACGCCCGGCCGACGGTCCGCCTTCCGCACCCGCCGCAGCCGTGATGGAATGGCGGGTGGGTCAGGAAGCGGCCTAACCGGAATCCGGACGCACGTCTGTCAGGTGAGTCTCCGTGACCTTCCTCCCGCATCCGTCCGAGCCCGGCCCGCCGACCGGCTGCACCGTGCTCGCCCTGCCCCCAGAGATCGACTACTGCAACGCCGACGCGATGCTGGGCCTCGTGCTGTCCGCGATCGACGGCCACGGACGGGGGCTGCGGCTGCTGGTACTGGACCTCACCGGCACCCGGTTCATGGACTCCCAGGGCGTCCGCCTCGTCAACGACGTACGGCAGCGGCTGCACCCCCGGGCCCGGGTCCGGGTCGTGGCCCGGCCGGGCGGCGTGGCCAGCCGCGTCATGGAGCTGACCGGGCTGCGCCGGGACGTACCCGTGTACGACAACGTGGCGGAGGCGCTGGCCCTCTGACACGCCCGGGCGCCCGCCCCGCCCTACGCTGATCTCCATGGCACCCAACATCGCGACCAACACCCGTGTGTCCCTGGACGAGCTGCTGGACTTCGTACGGCCCCGGCACCGCGCGATCCTGCTGACCCGGCGGGCCGACGGCGGCCCGCAGGGGTCTCCGCTGACCTGCGGTGTCGACGACTCCGGCCGGATCGTCGTCTCCACGTACCCGGAGCGGGCCAAGACCCGCAACGCCAGGCGCGACCCCCGGGTCTGCCTGATCGTCCTCAGCGACGACTGGAACGGCCCGTGGGTGCAGATCGACGGCACGGCGGAGGTGATCGACGCCCCCGACTCGGTGGAACCCCTCGTGGAGTACTACCGGAACATCGCCGGCGAGCACCCGGACTGGGACGAGTACCGGCAGGCCATGGTCAGGCAGGGCAAGTCGATCATCCGGATCACACCGGAGCGCTGGGGGCCGGTGGCCACGGGGGGTTTCCCGGCACGGCTGGCGGACGGGGCGTAGGAAGCCGCCGGACACCGCCCGGCCGGCGGGGCGCGGCGGGCCGGGCTCAGCCGCGGGCCACCATCACCTCGATCCCCGCGGTCAGCAGGTCCAGCGCGTACTCGAAGTCGCGCTCCATCATCTCCGCCACCGTCTCGCCGCCGCGCGCCGCCATGATCTTCTTGGACTCCTCGATGACCTCGGCGGCCCGCGGGATGTCGCTCACCGCGTTCATGGCGTGCTGGAAGTAGTCGTCCGGGGCCATCCCGCTGGCCGCGACACCGGCGAGGAAGTGCCCCTCCAGCGTGCCGTAGCCGTACACGAACTGGAAGACGGCCGCGATCACGCTGGTCACGCGGTGCTCGGGGACGCCGGTCCGCCGGACCACGCCCTGCACGGTGCGGGAGAAGGCGAGGTAGTTGGGGCCGATGTTGAGGAACGTCCCGGCCAGCGGCGACACCCACGGATGGCGGACCAGCAGCCCGCGGTACTCCCGCGCCAGGACCCGCAACTGGTCGCGCCAGTCCTGGTCCCCGTCCGGCTCCGGCAGCCGGAACTCGCCCATCACCGCGTCCAGGGCCAGTTCGAGCAGGTCGTCCTTGGTGTCGACGTACCAGTAGACGGACATCGGGGTGACCTTGAGTTCGGCGGCCAGGCGGCGCATGGAGAAGCGGGCCAGGCCCTCGGCGTCCAGCAGCCGGACCGCGGCCCCGGTGACGCGCTCGCGGTCCAGCCCGGGCTGACCGCCGCCGCGCCCGCCCCGCCGCGCCTTGTCCTTCAGCCAGACACTGGTCTGCCTCATCCCGCGGGCTCCTCGGCCATGGCGCACCTTCCTCGACTCTCCGACGCCGATCATGCTAGGCGCTGGGCCTGCCCCTCAGGCGGCGGAGGGGTACGGGCCCGCCGCCGGACCCGTACCCCTCCGCCGCCGTCCCGCCGGTCCCCTTCCTAGGCGGCATCCGCCCGCTCGGCGCGGCGCAGCAGCCCCGCCGCGAGCAGGCCGCCGAGCAGCACGGCCACCGCGCCCACCAACTGGCTGCTCTCCAGTCCGGCGGAGAAGGCGTCGGTGATCCGCTCCCGCTCCGCGGCCGATCCGGCCGACGCGAGCGCCGCCGGCAGCGAGCTCGCCGTCACCGAGACCAGCGCCGCGAACCGCGCGTTGAGGACCGCGCCCAGCACCGCGACGCCCAGCCCGTTGCCGAACTCGGCGAGGGTGCCGTTGATCCCGGCGCCGACGCCCGCCTTCTCCGGGGGGATGGAGCTCATGATCGCGTGCGCCATGGCGGGGCTCGCGATCGCGCACCCCACGCCGATCAGCAGCAGCCCCAGCAGCGTCCCGGCGTAACCGCCGGAGGCCAGCAGCGCGATCGCCGCCAGTCCGGCCGCCGTCAGCGTCATGCCCAGCGCGATGGCGACGGGCAGGCCCAGCCTCGCCGTCCACTTCGCGGTGAGGCCGGTGAAGTTCAGCGCGACGAAGGTGAGCGCCAGCGGCGAGGTCCGCAGTCCGGCCTCCAGCGCGTCGTACCCGAGGACGAACTGCAGGTGCTGGGTCAGCAGGTACATGGCCCCGGTCATGCCGAAGGTGATGAGCACCGCGCCGGCGACCGCGCCCGTGAACCGGCGGTTGCGGAAGAAGTGCAGGTCCAGCATCGGGTACGGGATACGGCTCTCCCAGTACGCGAAGGCGCCGAGGGCCGCGGCGGCCACCACCAGCGAGGCCAGGACCCGCTGCGACGCCCAGCCGTGGCCGGGGCCGGAGATGATCGCGAAGACCAGGGAGGCCATGCCGATCGTGGAGAGCAGGGCACCGAGCAGGTCGGGACGGTCGCCCTGGGGGTTCTTGGACTCCGGGACCAGGGTCACCACGGCGACCAGGCCCAGCGCCGCGACCGGCAGGTTGATCAGGAAGATCGCGCCCCACCAGAAGTGGTTCAGCATGAAGCCGCCCAGCAGCGGTCCCGCGGCGAAGCCCAGGGAGTTGACGGCGGCCCAGACGCCGATCGCCCTGGGCTGCTCCTCGGGGGTGAAGATCTGCATCGCCACGGCGAGGGTGGTGGTCAGCAGCAGCGCGCCGCCGATGCCCATGCCGGCCCGGGCCGCGATGAGCTGCCCCGTGGAGGAGGCGAGTCCGGCCACCAGCGAACCGAGGCCGAACAGGGCCAGGCCCGCGAACAGCATCTTCTTGCGGCCGTAGCGGTCGGCGGCGTTGCCCGCGGTGAGCAGCAGGCCGGACTGGACCAGCGAGTAGGCGTTGATCATCCACTGGATGTCGGAGGTCGCCGCGTCCATCTCGCGGGTGAGCGAGGGGATGGCGACGTTGAGGACGGTGTTGTCGATCACCACGGTGAGCTGCGCGAGGCAGATGACACCGAGGATCAGCCAGCGCTGAGGGTGACCCTGCGGCTGGATCCGCTGCGCCCGACCGGGCTCTTCCCGGGCGTGTTCCTGGGGAGACGTCGTCATGCCATACACCGTAGAACACCCCCCATACACCGTACAAGCGGAAAGGGAGAGGGCGGTCGCCGCAGCCGGCGCCCCCTCCGTCACCCTCTCCCCTCGTCGTCTCCGTCGCCTCTCCCGTCGTCGTCCCGCCGTCGTCTCGTCGTCGTCTCGTCGTCCTTCCGCCGTCCTTTCGTTCGTCCTTTCGCCGTCCTCGGGGTGTCCCTGCGGGCGTCCTCCCGTCGTGGGGAGCCGTCAGCCGGTGGTCGTGGGCCGGGTGAGGTCGTAGAAGGTGGCCGAGCCGGCCGTCACCTTCTCGAAGCGGGCCTCCACCCACGAGGCGATCTGCGCGGAGCTGCCGGAGTCGCCGCCCATGCCGCCGCCCCTGCCACCGCCTGTTCCGCCGCCGATGAAGTAGTGGATCTCGCCGTCCGCCACGTACTGCTTGAACTGCGCCAGCGTGGGTGAGGGGTCGGTCCCGTTGAAGCCGCCGATCGCCATCACCGGTTCGCCGGTGGCCAGTTGGTAGCTGGCGGCGTTCTGCGCGCCGACCGCCGCCGCGGCCCAGGTGTACCGGCCGGCGCCGGTTTCCAGCAGCTCGCGGGCCTCGGACCCGACCTGGGCGCCGTTGAGCAGGCCGCCCATGCCGCCGGCGCCACCGCCCGTGCGGCCGCCCTCGCCCGCGGCGCCCCCGCCCGGCAGACCGCCGCCCGGCAGGCCACCGCCCGGCAGGCCACCGCCCATCGGGCCGCCGCCCGGCCGGCTCCGACCCTGGCCGTCGTCCCTGCCCGGCCCCTGGCCCTGTCCCTGGCCTTGGCCTTGTCCCTGGCCCGGCATGCCCCCGCCGGGGAATCCGCCGTTCCGGCCTCCGCCCGGGCCGCCGGCGCGCATGCTCGCGCCCGACGGACCGGCCGTCACGATGGAGCCGCTGTGACCCTCCCCGACCGTGCTCACGGTGTACGCCGCCGGCCCCGCCAGCGCCGCCACCAGCGCGGACCCCGCGACCGCGAGGGCCGTACGGCCTCCCAGCCGCCCCGCGAAGACCAGGCCCAGGGCGGCGGCCAGACCGCCGGCCAGCACCAGCCACCTCAGCCAGGGCAGGTAGTCGGGCGTCCGCAGGAGCAGGACGTATCCCCAGGCCGCGGTGGCGGTGAGGGCGGCGGCGAGGGTGAGCGAGGCCCCCGCCGAAGCGCGCCGCTCCCACAGGGCCGCCGCCCCCATGCCGACGACGGCCGCCAGGTAGGGGGCGAGGGCCACCGTGTAGTACTGGTGGAAGATGCCCGCCATGTAGCTGAAGACGGCCATGGTCGTCAGCAGCGCGCCGCCCCAGACCAGGAAGGCGCCGCGCGCCGGATCGGTCCGGGGGTGCCTCCTGGTCAGGACCAGGCCCGCGGCGAGCAGGATCAGCGCCGCCGGCAGCAGCCAGGCGATCTGACCGCCGACCTCGGCGTTGAACATCCGGTCCCAGCCGGTCTCACCCCACTGGCCGCCGCCCGCGCCGCCCCCGCCGCCGACGCTGCCGGTCTCCTCGCCGTTGAGCCGGCCCAGGCCGTTGTAGCCGAAGGTCAGCTCCAGGAAGCTGTTGGTCTGCGACCCGCCGATGTACGGGCGGGAGGCGGCGGGCCACAGCTCGACGACCGCGACCCACCAGCCGCCCGAGACGGCCAGCGCGGCCGTCGCCAGCGCGAGCTGGACCAGCCGCCTGCGCGGCCGCACCGGGGCGCACACCCCGTAGACCAGGGCGAGGGCCGGCAGGACGAGGAACGCCTGGAGGGTCTTGGTGAGGAACGCCAGGCCGATCACGGCCCCGGCCCACACCAGCCACTTGGTGCGGCCGTCCTCCAGGGCCCGCACCACCAGGTGGCAGGCGACGGACATCAGCAGCGCCAGCAGCGCGTCCGGGTTGTTGAACCGGAACATCAGCGCGGCCACCGGCGTCAGCGCCAGCACCGCGCCCGCCAGCAGTCCCGCACCGGGGCCGGACCGGCGCCGGACGGCGGCGTACACCACCGCGACCGTGCCCACGCCCATGAGCGCCTGGGGCACCAGGACGGCCCACGGGTTCAGCCCGAACAGCCGTACCGACAGCGCCATCGGCCACAGCGCGGCCGGGGGCTTGTCGACGGTGATGGCGTTGGCCGCGTCCAGCGAGCCGAAGAAGAACGCCTTCCAGGACTGGCTGCCCGCCTGCACGGCCGCCGAGTAGAAGGAGTTGGCGTAGCCCGAGGCGCTCAGCCCGTACAGGTACAGCAGGCCGGTCGCCAGCAGCAGCCCGAGGAAGGCGGGGCGCACCCAGCGGGCGTCCTCCGGGCGCCCGCGCCACAGCCGCCGGGGCAGGGACCCGCCCCGCGCCGGGGACGCGGCCGGCGGGGCGGCGGGGGCGTGCCCCGGCAGGAGCGCCGGGGTGTCGGATGTGGTCATCGGGCGTCCCTGGGGTCGGTGGGGAAGCGGTGCGGTGCGTACGGGGCCGGCGGCGCGTCCGGGAACACCCACGCCCGCAAGAGCAGGAAGCGCAGCACGGTGGCCGCGAGGTTGGCGGCGACGAGCACCGCCAGTTCGGTGGAGTGCGCGGGGTCGGCCGACGCGGCGTTCAGCGCGGCGAGCGAACCGCTGGTCAGGACCAGGCCGATGGCGAAGACCACCAGCCCCTGCGCCTGGTGCCGTACGGCACCGCCCCGGCCGCGCACCCCGAAGGTGAGCCGCCGGTTGGCTGCGGTGTTGGCGACCGCGGAGACCAGCAGGGCCAGCGCGTTGGCCGTCTGCGAGCCGGCGACGAGGCGGAAGCCGCTGTAGAGCAGCAGGTAGAAGAGGGTGGACAGGACGCCGACGACGCAGAACCCGACGAGCTGCCGGGCCAGGCCGCGCGGTACGTCCCCGATGTTGCGGTCGCGCGGGTCGTCGCCGAAGGGCCGGGCGAGCCGGTCCAGCGGCAGCGCCCCGGTGGCCAGGGCCTTGCCGACCCGCCACACCCCCTTGAGGTCCTCGGTGGCCGTCTTCACGATGTGCACGGTGGAGTCGGGGTCGTCGACCCAGTCGACCGGCACCTCGTGGATCCTGAGCCCGGCCCGCTCGGCGAGCACCAGCATCTCCGTGTCGAAGAACCAGCCGGTGTCCTCCACCAGCGGCAGCAGCACCTGCGCCACCTCCCGGCGTATCGCCTTGAAGCCGCACTGGGCGTCGGAGAAACGGGCCTGGAGGGAGCCGCGCAGGATGAGGTTGTAGGTGCGGGAGACGAACTCCCGCTTGGCGCCGCGCACCACCCGGGAGCTGCGGGTGAGCCGGGAGCCGATGGCGAGGTCGGAGTGGCCGGAGATCAGCGGGGCGACCAGCGGCAGCAGGGCGTTGAGGTCGGTGGACAGGTCGACGTCCATGTAGGCGAGGACCGGGGCGTCCGAGGCCGACCAGACGGCGCGCAGCGCCCGGCCCCGGCCCTTCTGCTCCAGCCGCACGGACCGCACCTGCGCGATCTGTTCCGCCAGTCGCGCCGCCACCCGCGGGGTGGTGTCCGTGGAGGCGTTGTCGGCGATGGTGATGCGGAACCCGTACGGGAAGGTGCGCACGAGGTGCTCGTGCAGCCTGCGGACGCACGGCCCGAGGTCCTTCTCCTCGTTGTAGACGGGGATGACTACGTCCAGGACGGGCGTACCGGCTGCGGCGGCCGGGAGGTGCTCCCGCGCCGGCAGGGTGCCGGGAGAAGAGTCGGTTCGCATGGGACCGACTCTTCTCAACCGCCCTGTCCCACCCGTGTGGTGAGGCTGTGGTGTGCCTGTGATCCGCCGGGCCGCGCTCCCGGGGACGGGAGAGACGGCGGGGACGGCGGGGACGGCGGGTGCGGCCCATGCGGCACCTGAGGCACGTACGGCGGGGGCGGCAGGTGCGGCACGTGGTGCGGTCCATGCGGCACGTGGTGCGGCGTATGCGGCAGGTCCGGCGCAGGCGGCGGGTTCGGCGCAGGCGGCAGGTGCACGGTGAACACCGTCCGCCCCGGCACGCTGTCCACGGTCACGGCACCGCCGTGCGCGGTCGTCACCGCCTGCACGATGGCCAGGCCCAGACCGGTCGAGCCGGTGGCGCGGCTGCGTGCCGAGTCGCCGCGCGCGAACCGCTCGAAGACGTGCGGGAGCAGGCCGGGCGGGATGCCCGGGCCGTCGTCCTCGACGTCCGCGCACAGCCACCCGCCGTGGTGCCGCACGCGGGCGGTGACCGTCGTCCCCGGCGGGGTGTGGGTGCGGGCGTTGGCCAGCAGATTGACCAGGACCTGCTGGAGCCGGGCCGGGTCGGCGCGGGTGGGCGCCGGTTCGTCGGGCAGCTCCAGCCGCCAGGTGTGGTCCGGCCCGGCCGCGCGGGCGTCGCCGACGGCGTCCACCACGAGCGGTACGAGGTCGGTCTGCTCGAACCGCAGCGGCCGCCCGGCGTCCAGGCGGGCGAGGAGCAGCAGGTCCTCGACGAGGAGGGTCATCCGTCCGGCCTCGGATTCGATCCGGCCGAGGGCGTGCCGGGTGTCGGGGCCGACCTGCTCCCCGCCGCGCCGGGTCAGCTCGGCGTAGCCGCGGATGGAGGCCAGCGGGGTGCGCAGTTCGTGGCTGGCGTCCGCGACGAACTGCCGTACCCGCATCTCGCTCTGCTGCCGGGCGTGCAGCGCGCCGTGCACATGGTCCAGCATCCGGTTGAGCGCGGCACCGACCCGGCCGACCTCGGTGTGCGGGTCGCACTCGGACTCGGGGACCCGCTCGTCGAGGTTCACCTCGCCCGCGTGCAGGGGGAGTTCGGCGACGCGGGTGGCGGTGTCGGCGACGCGGCGCAGCGGGCGGGTCGCGAGGCCGACGATGACGGTCCCGGCGAGGGACGCGGCGACCAGACCGGTGACGGTGACGCTGACCTCGATGAGGACGAGGGTGCGCAGGGTGCTGTCGACCTGGGTCGTCGGGACGGCCACGTAGAACGCGCCGTTGACGCCCTGCGTGTACCGGGCGAGGTAGCCGCCCAGCCCCGGCAGGTCCACGGTGTGCGCCCGCCCGTCCCGGTCGACGGCCGCCAGCGCCGCGGTCTGCGCCTCGGTGAGCGCCTCGGCGCCGAACTGGTAGTCCGTGGACTGCTTTCCGACGGCCGCCTCGGTGACGTCGCCGTCCTCGAGCCGGGCCGCGACGGTGCCGCCGGGCTGCGGGCCCTTGGTGACGAATTCGGTCAAGACGATCCGCTTGCCCTGCTGCCCGGGCGGCGTGGCACCGCCCTGGATGCCGCCGGGCGGCCCGAAGTTCCCGGACGCCCGTCCGGCGACCTCCTCGAGCTGCCCGCCCAGTTGGTCGTACAGATGGGATCGCAGGGCCAGCGTGGTCACCGTGCCGATCACCGCGCAGACCACCGCGATCAGCACCACCGCCGCGACGACCAGCCGGGTCCGCAGGGTGCGCGGCCTCCCCGGCCGCCGCCGCGGACCGGGCCGCCGCGGGTCGGTCATCACACCGCGGGCTTGATCAGATAACCGGCCCCGCGCCGGGTGTGGATCATCGGCTCCCGCCCGGCGTCGATCTTCCGCCGCAGGTAGGAGATGTACAGCTCGACCACGTTGGCCTGCCCGCCGAAGTCGTAGGACCAGACCCGGTCCAGGATCTGCGCCTTGCTGAGCACCCGGCGCGGATTGCGCATCAGGAAGCGCAGCAGCTCGAACTCGGTGGCGGTGAGGTGGATGCTGTCCCCGCCCCGGGTGACCTCGTGGCTGTCCTCGTCGAGGGTGAGATCGCCGACCACCAGCACCGAGTCGGCGCGGCGGTCGGCGGCACCGGAGCGCCGGATGAGCCCGCGCAGCCGGGCGACGACCTCCTCCAGGCTGAAGGGCTTGGTGACGTAGTCGTCCCCACCGGCCGTCAGCCCGGCGATCCGGTCCTCGACGGCGTCCTTGGCGGTCAGGAAGAGCACCGGTACGTCCGGCAGCTCCCGGCGCAGCCGTCCCAGGACGGCGAGCCCGTCCATGTCGGGCAGCATCATGTCCAGCACGACCGCGTCGGGCCGGAACTCGCGCGCCGTGCGGATCGCGCCCTGGCCGTCCCCGGCCGTGCGGATCTGCCAGCCCTCGTAGCGCAGGGCCATGGACAGCAGCTCGGTGATCGACAGCTCGTCGTCCACCACCAGCACCCGGACGGGGCTCCCGTCCGGCCTCAGCAGTTCGGTGCGCCCCTGGGGCGAGGTCGTGGTCATACCCCACACGGTGGCGGGGCGCTCTGAGAAGGCCCTTTCGGCACCCTGTGATTTCTCTGAGAAACGGCAGACTCGGCTCAGGGGGCCTCACCGGTACCCGCCGGGACCCGCCGGACCGCTCCGGCACACGCCCGGCGCACCCGCCCTCCGGGGGCTCGGCCCCGGAGGGCGGGTGCGC
>NZ_WYCT01000649.1 GCF_011008945.1 Streptomyces harenosi | reverse complement strand
GGAGCAGGGGTGGTCGGGGGACGGGGTCAGTGGATGATGCCGGTGCGCAGGGCCACCGCGACCATGCCTGCCCGGTCGCCCGTGCCCAGCTTGCGGGCGATGCGGGCGAGGTGGCTCTTGACGGTCAGCGCGGACAGGCCCATGGACACGCCGATGGCCTTGTTCGACTGGCCTTCCGCCACCAGCCGCAGCACCTCGACCTCGCGGCCGGAGAGCTCGCGGTAGCCGCCCGGGTGGCTCGGGGCACCCGGGGGGCGGCGGTGCAGACGGGCGGCTGCGGCACCGATGGGGGCGGCGCCCGGCCGGGTGGGGAGGCCGACGTTGGTACGGGTGCCGGTGACGACGTAGCCCTTCACACCGCCCGCGAGGGCGTTGCGCACGGCGCCGATGTCGTCGGCGGCGGAGAGGGCGAGCCCGTTGGGCCAGCCCGCTGCACGGGTCTCCGACAGCAGGGTCAGACCGGAGCCGTCGGGAAGGTGGACGTCCGCGACGCAGATGTCGCGGGGGTTGCCGATGCGGGGACGAGCCTCCGCGATGGACGAGGCTTCGATGACGTCGCGTACACCGAGCGCCCAGAGGTGGCGGGTGACGGTGGAACGGACGCGCGGGTCGGCCACGACCACCATGGCGGTCGGCTTGTTCGGGCGGTAGGCGACCAGGCTTGAGGGCTGCTCGAGGAGAACGGACACCAGGCCTCCTGGGAGTGCGGGACGGGTCGGCTCGTGGGGGAAAAAGCCGGGACGAACCGTGCTTTCAAGGTCACAGTGGTCTTCGGCAGCGAACCCGGCCTCCTTTAGAGAGTGATCACGATCCGGTGAGTAACAATCCGAGCAATTCGGACACGCGGTCGATCATTCGAAGATCGAACGGTTTCGGTCTGCGTCGTTAACCGGCCGAAAGTGGCCGTATCGACAAAGTGACGTGATCTCCAGGGGTGACATGAAGTGGGGTGCGAGTGACGCTCCAGTGATGCCCGAGCGGGCCGTGAGCCGCCAGAAGCGGAACCTCAGGAACCGGGACCGACAGCGTCGGGCCGGGGGCGCCGTGACGGAGGGTGCCGGACCGGGACAACCGGATGACGGGCGGGGCTCACGGCGATGCGACGCGGGACGAGGCGGTGCCGTCGCCCCGGCGCCGGCCGGTGCGCGGCGGGGGGCAAGGCGTGGGG
>NZ_WYCT01000648.1 GCF_011008945.1 Streptomyces harenosi | reverse complement strand
GGGCGGGCTGGGCCCACTGGGACTCCAGCCGGGTCAGCGCCTCCAGCTCGCCGTAGTCCAGGAAGATCCCCCGGCAGCTGCTGCACTGCTCTATCTGGACACCGTTGCGGTTGTAGGTGTGCATCGGTCCATGGCACTTCGGACACTGCATGGGCGGCTCAGCTCCTCGCCGGTCGGTTCCGCTTCACGTCTCACCAGGACAGACTCTGTCCGGTCGCGGTCGGTTGCACCCTACGTGGCACCCCGCGCGCCCGGCTGCGGGGGGAGGGCGGCCATGCGCGCGCAGGCGTCGACCAGTGCCCGCTCCACCTCGTCCAGGGGCCGCTCCTCGGCCGCCGCCTTGGTGACGGCCCGGGCGGCGGTCTGCACGGTCAGCGCCCGGGCCGGGACGTCCAGGGCGGGCCAGGGGTCGCCGTCCGGCGGGACGGCCGGGCCGCCCGCCGACCGGTAGGCGGCCAGGAAGCGGGCCCACTGCCCGGGCGGGAGCACCCCGCAGGCGTACCAGGCCGCCGGGCGGGCCAGATCCCACGCCGGGACCCCCAGCCCGAGGTCGTCGACGTCGATGAGCAGCCAGGGCCCGTCCGGGGCGGGATGGCGTACGAGCTGCCCCAGGTGGAGGTCGCCGTGGCAGACCACGGCGGTCTCCGGCAGCGGCGCCTCGCCGCGGGCCCAGGCCGGCAGCCCGGCCCAGGCGCGCAGCACCGGGGCGGCGCCGGGGTGCGCGGCGGCGGCCCGCAGGCGGGCCACGGCGTGGGCCGCCTTGACCGGGCCGCGCATCGGGGGCAGCGGAGGCAGCGGGTTCAGCGGGTGACCGGCCGGGGAACCGCGGTGCAGGCGGGCGAGGAGGGTGGCCGCGGCCTCCCAGGGGGCGGCGTCGGGATCGGCCGGGTCGACGGGCGTCCCGTACGGCCAGAAGGTCACGAGCCGGCCGTGCAGACGGGCCGGCGCCGCCGCGAGCGGGGGCAGGAGGATGCCGGGGAGACGGGCGGCGGCGCCGAGCCGCGCCGCCAGCGCGTCCGGGTCGGTGCCCGGGGCGTGCGCCTTGGCGACGGTGCCGGCGTGCCGGACGACGGTGGCGTCGGGGCGGTCGGCGAGGGTGACGGCCGCCCCGCAGGGGCAGTCCGCGGCGCGGGCGTGGGCGGCGGCGGTGGCCCGTTCGGCGAGGGCGGGCAGGAG
>NZ_WYCT01000647.1 GCF_011008945.1 Streptomyces harenosi | reverse complement strand
CCCATCGCCCCCGCCCCGGTCGCCCCCGCTCCGGTCGCGCCCGCTCCGGTCGCGCCCGCTCCGGTCGCGCCCGCCGTGATCGCCCCCGCCGCGGGCGAGGCCGGCCCGGCGTCGACCGGTCTCATCGGCGCGGCGCTGGACGCGCTGCGCAAGTCGGTCGAGACCCTGATCGGGGCCAGTACGTCGGCCCAGCCCGAGCAGGTGAGCCCGGCGGCCACCGGCGTGGTGACCGACGTCGTCAACGTGCTCGCGGCCACGCTGTTCGGCGGCGGGCTGCCCGCCCCCGACCTGGCCGGACTGCCGCCGCTGCCCACCGTCCCGGCCGGCACCACCCCGGTCGTCGCCCCGGCGAACACCCCGGCGAACACCCCGGTGATCGCCCCGGCGAACCCCTGACGGGTCCGGCCCACCGGGCCGCCGCACCTGCCCCCCCCGGGCGGGTGCGGCGGCCCTTTCGCGTCTCCCCGTTGCGGCGCACACGGCGGCCGTATGCGCGTCCTCGTCCGATCTCCCGTACGGGCAACTCATATGGCGACTCGTATGAGGATGGGAAACACCGATGAGCCATTCCGTTCATTCGGGTGGGCCGCGGAAACATTCCGGCACGCGGGGTTTCCGGTCCGGGCGGCACTCGTTAGGCACGGCACCACCCCTTTCCGCTCTCCGCGGTGAGGGAGCCGCCGCAGAAAGGAAGACGATGAAGCCTCTGAAGGCCGCCGCCGCCGTCGCCGGGTCCCTGGTCCTCGCCGGAGCCGCCGGGCCCGCGTACGCCCACAACGACGTCGCCGAACTCACGCACGCCATCGACCACACCGCGAGCGTGGTCACCGAGGAGCCGGTGATCGGCCTGCCGGTGGAGTCCAAGCCGGACGCGCCCCGCACCGTGCACAAGTCGTCCGCCCTGCACACCGCGAAGACCGTGGCCGACGAGGTGGGCTCGGCCGGCGCCCTGCTCGGCGGCCTGCCGGCGCGCGGCTGACCTCCGCCGTTCGCCGCCACCGACCGACGGACACCGGACGAGGAGCACCCACATGGCCGTGAGCGAGCGCGGAGCATCCCGGGACGCGGGGCGGGAACCGGCGGACCCGGCCGGAGGCGGCCCCGCGGACGCGACCCGCCGCCGGCTGGTGCGCCGGCTGCTCGTCCCCGCGCTGACCGTGGCGGTCGTCCCCGTGGCCGCCGCCCCCGGC
>NZ_WYCT01000646.1 GCF_011008945.1 Streptomyces harenosi | reverse complement strand
CCGATGTCATCTACCACTTCTTTATTTTTTTTTTAAAGAAGAGGAGGGAACACGATTTTAGCGACTGTCTCGTGGGCTCGGAGATGTGTATAAGGGACAGGGGGGTGGGGGTGGTTGTAAAACCGGACGCCTGGTTCTATTTTTGGGGGTGGTTGTGTCCCGGTAGGCCGGTCCGTCCGCGGCGTGGGGCATCCGTCATGGTCCGGACGTGACGGGGGTTGCGGAGGTGGTTTGGTGGCGCGCCAGGAACGTGCGACGCGTACGCGGCAGGCGATTTTGGTCGCGGCCGGTGAGGTGTTCGACGAGGTCGGGTATGAGGCGGCGACCATCGCGGAGATCCTGAAGCGGTCGGGTGTGACCAAGGGGGCGTTGTATTTTCATTTCCCGTCCAAGGCGGAGCTGGCGCAGAGTGTGCTGGATGAGCAGGTGCATGCGCTTCCGGTGGTGCCGCGGCGGGAGTTGTGTCTGCAGCGGTCGCTGGACGAGGCGTTGTTGCTGGCGTTCTTGCTGCAGCGGGAGGGGGGTGATGCGATCGTGCGGGGGAGTGTGCGGTTGACGGTGGATCAGGGGGCGCCCAGGGACGAGCTGGACCGCCGGTTGCCGATGCAGGCGTGGGAGCGTCACACGTTGCAGGTGCTGGAGGAGGCGAGGGCGGCGGGGGAGATCCTGGCGCACGTGGATCTGGTGCGGGTGACGAAGGTGCTGGTGGGTGGGATGACGGGGGTGCAGGTGCTGTCGAACATCATGACCGGCCGTGAGGACATGTTCGAGCGGGTGGTGGATCTGTACCGGCATGTGCTGCCGTCGGTGGCGGTTCCGGCGGTGCTGGCGCAGATGGATTTCGCGCCGGAGCGTGCGCGGCGGGTGTATGAGGAGGCGGTCGGTGCGCGGGAGCGGTCCGAGGGGCTGGCGTCCGCGGCGACCGGGTGACGCGACGGCCGGGCGGCGCGGTGAACGGTGCGCGCCGGCCGGGTGGCGCGGTGAACGGTGCGCGCCGGCCGGGTGGCGCGGTGAACGGTGGCGTGGCGCCGGGTGACGGGGTGAGCGGGTGGCGTGGCGCCGGGTGGCGGGGTGGAGCGGTGAGCGGGTGAGGTGAACCGCCGCTGCGGTCCGGCCGGGTCCCTCCGGTCCGGCCGGGGTCTCTCCGGTCCGGCCGGGGTTCCCCCTGGGGGTGGGTCCGGTCGGGCGTGGGGTCTGGGTGGCCCCCCCCGGGG
>NZ_WYCT01000645.1 GCF_011008945.1 Streptomyces harenosi | reverse complement strand
GCCCGCCTCCCCCACCCCCGACACCGACTTCGAACGGCGTACGGAGCGAGCGGCGGCCGAGGGCTGGGCCCTGGACGACCAGCTCATCGAACCGGGCCTGGTCGCCGTGTCGGTTCCGGTACGCGACCCCCGCACGGGCCGGGTGGCGTGCGTGGCGAGCGTGGTGAGCCACACCAGCCGGCACACGGCCGAGGGACTGCGCGAAAGCCTCCTGCCCCGGCTGCGGTCGGCGGTGGCCGGGATGGAGCACGATCTGCGCACCGCCCCGCCGCCGCTGCCCGGCGCGGCCCCCTCGGGCCTGGCCAGCTGGACGAGTGCGTCGAAGCAGGAACTGGGCCGGGAGTTCGTCGAATCGCTGGCCCGCGGGCTGACCGTGCTGACCGCCTTCGGCGAGGGGCGGGCGGAGCTGACCCTCACCGAGGTGGCCAAGGCCACGGGCCTGGCGCGGGCCACGGCCCGCCGCGCGCTGATCACGTACGAGCACGCGGGCCTGGTGGAGCCGGTCCCCGGCCGCGCCTTCGCCCTCACGCCCCGGGTCCTCTCCCTGGGCTTCCCGCCCCTGTCCCGCACCACCCTGCCCCGGATCGCCCAGCCCCACCTGGCCACCCTGGCGGACCGGGTACGGGAGTCGGCGGCGCTGGCCGTCTTGTCGGACGCGGGGGCCGGTCCCGGCGCGGGCGCGGAGATCCAGTACACGGCACGGGTGACCCCGAGCCGGGTGATGAGCGTCGACCTCGCGGTCGGCACCCGGCAGCCGGCGTACGCCACCGCCCTGGGACGCGTCCTGCTGGCCGGCCTCCCGGAACCGGACCGCGTCGTCGGCGACCTGCGCCCCCTGACCCCGCGCACGATCACCGACCCGGCGGAACTGGCCCGGCTGCTGGACCGGGTCCGCTCCCAGGGCTACGCCCTGACCGACGAGGAACTGGAGGAGGGCCTGCGCTCCATCGCGGTCCCGGTCCGCGACGGCACGGGCGCGGTGGTCGCGGGAGTCAACGTGGCCATGCACGCGGCCCGCCGCTCACTGCGGGAATGCGTCGACGACATCCTCCCCGCACTGCGGGAAACGGCGACCGGCATCGAGGCGGACCTACGGGTGGCGGGCCGCTTCCGACGCGTACCACCCACCTGAACACCGCCCCGAGCGGCCCCGAAGACCCCGCGCCGCTGCCCCGCGACCAGGGGCCGCTCGGGGCGGTGTTCAGGTGGGTGGTACGCGTCGGAAG
>NZ_WYCT01000644.1 GCF_011008945.1 Streptomyces harenosi | reverse complement strand
GGCCCGGGTCGCGGAGGGCGCGTTGCCCGGCGCCGGGGCGGGCGCGGCGGGGCGGCCGGAGGCGGGCGCGCGGTACTCGGCGCGCAGCCGGGCCAGTTCCGGCAGGGCGCCGAGCATCAGGTCCGGTGCCACGCCGAAGTCGACGAAGCAGCCGATCTCGTCGGCGCCGGCCGAGGCCAGGGCGTCCAGCACCGGGCGCACGCTGTCGGCGCTGCCGATCAGCGCCCGCCGCGCGCAGTAGGTCTCGTAGGCGCGGCCCAGGACGAACTCCACGTCCTCGGGGTCGGTCGCCCGCAGGTCGACGTCGACGCCGAGGCTGTTGGCGACGTTGTCGAACAGGTCGACGGAGGAGCGCAGATAGTCGCAGAAGGGGCGGCGGGCCTCGGCGCGGGCCCGCTCGGCGTCGGCGCCGAGATAGGTGTGCACCAGCACCACCACGCGCCCGCCCGCCGGATCGAGTCCCGCCGCGGCGCGGGCGGCCCGGTAGCGGGCGATGTTGGCCCGCAGGTCCTCGGTGCTCTGCGCCATCAGGTTGGTCACGACGCCGAGCCCGGCCCGCCCGGCCCGCTCGTAGCTCTCGGGGTTGGAGAGCACGGCGGTGAACAGCGGCAGGTCGGCCTGGACCGGCCTGGGGTGGACGGACACCTCCACCGGTGTGCCGTCCCCGGCCTTGGCGGTGACGGCCCGGCCCGCCCACAGTCCGCGCACGGTCTCCAGGTGCTCGTACATCACCTCCCGCTGGCGCCCGTAGTTCTCCGGGGCGAGGACGAAGTCCGTGGAGTGCCAGCCGGAGGCGACGCCGAGGCCGACGCGCCCGCCGGAGAGGTTGTCGACGACCGCCCATTCCTCGGCCACCCGGATGGGGTCGTGCAGCGGCAGGACCACGGACCCGGCGTGGATCCGGATGCGGGAGGTGCGGGTGGCCAGCGCGGCGGCCAGGACGGCCGGGTTGGGGAAGAGCGCGCCGAAGGAGTGGAAGTGCCGCTCGGGCAGCCACAGGGTGTGGAAGCCGTGTTCGTCGGCGAAGGCTGCGGCGCTCAGGAGGTGGCCGTACGCGGCCGCCGCGTCCCCGTGGGGGTAGTCGCCGAAGAAGTAGAGGCTGAAGTCCGGCGCGTCCCGGCCGGCGGGACGGTCGGCGGCCGCTTTCTGAACAGCAGCGGGAGCCGCCGCCGGAGTCGTCGTCGGCACGGCGGGGGCCGGTACGGCCCGTGCGGCCACTGTCTCTTATACAAATCTCCGAGCCCACGAGA
>NZ_WYCT01000643.1 GCF_011008945.1 Streptomyces harenosi | reverse complement strand
AGATGTGGATAAGAGACAGGGCTGGTTCGGTGGCTGGTTCGGTGGCTGAGGTCACCGCCGCAGCGTGACCGGCGCGGGTGAGGGCGCGCTGTGCCGTTCCTTGCCGCCGGCTGTGAGTTCCGCCGTCCCGCCGCCCCCGTACAACTCGGCGGCCCCCTGGCGAGTCGAACAGGCGAGCGCGCGAGGGGCGTGCTCGCCAGCCGAGGGGATGGGGAACCCTTATGACTCGCCGTACGTCCCACCGCGCCCTGGTCACGGGCGCCGGGCTCGCCGCCGGACTGCTCATACCCGGCGTGGCCGCGGGCACCGCCACCGCCGCCACACCGACCGTCACCTGCACGTCCGCCAAGGCGGGCCTGGCCACCAAGCTGAAGAAGGACATCACCGCGGCCCTCTCCGGCCGCAAGGGAACCGTCTCGGTCGGCCTGCGCGACCGCACCACGAAGACCACCTGCACGCTCAGGGCCTCCACCGCGTACGACTCCGCCAGCATCGTGAAGGTCACCGTCCTGGCCACGCTGCTGTGGGACGCGAAGAAGCACGGCCGCTATCTGACCGACCGCGAGAACTCCCTCGCCAAGGCCATGATCACGAAGTCGGACAACGCGGCCACCTCCACCCTGTGGAGGCAGCTCGGCCTGACGAAGATCCGGGGCTTCCTCACCGCCGCGAAGATGACGCAGACCAAGCCCGGCGCCAACGGCTACTGGGGACTGACGCAGATCACCGCCACCGACGAGCAGAAGCTCCTCGCGCTCCTCACCGCGAAGAACGCCGTCCTCAGCGACAACTCCCGCGCCTACGCCCTCAAGCTGATGGGCCAGGTCGTCGCCTCGCAGCGGTGGGGCACGCCGTACGGGGCGCCCGCGGGGACCGCCGTGCACGTCAAGAACGGCTGGCTCCAGCGCTCCACGCACGGCTGGCGCGTGCACAGCGTCGGCGCCTTCAAGGGCGGCGGCCACGACTACACGCTGACGGTGCTCACCCACGGCAACAGCACCATGAACTACGGCATCACCACGATCCAGGCCGTCGCGAAGGCCGTCCACCGGGACCTGGCGGCGAGCTGATCCTTCACGGCACGGACCACCGGGCGTCACCGGCCGGCCCTACGGTGACGCCCATGCGCCCGAGAACCGTACGCACCGCACTCGCCACCGCGGCGGCCGCCCTGGCGGCGGCCGGCTGTCTCACCGCCGCCGCCCCGGCCCCGGCC
>NZ_WYCT01000642.1 GCF_011008945.1 Streptomyces harenosi | reverse complement strand
GGGGGACGGCAGGGTGGTCGCGGGGGTGGTGGTCCGGCTGCGGCCGAAGATGCCCATGAGGTGCTCCTGAGGTACGGGGCCGGGCAGCGGGTGGCCCGGCCGGGCTGTAGTTGAAGCTTCAACGACTTCAACGTGGACGACTGTAGACCCATTCAGTTCAACTTTCAACATTTGGCTCGGGTGGGACGGAGGACCGGCCGGGGGGTGGCGCGCGGCCGGTGGCCGGTTGCCGGGCGGGCCGCGGTGGTACCCATGCGCCATGTCCTCGGTCGCGGTCCTGGTCGAGCTGGTGCGCAGCGGCACGGCGGGCGGCCACGTCAAGTGCTGGGAGCGGTTCGCGGGGAGCGCCGCCCGGCTGCCGCGCACCGGGCCCTTCGCCGGGCAGGGCCCGGGGCTCGACCTCACCGTCTACTTCCTGGGCGGCCGCAGGCGGGTCGAACCGCTCGCCCCGCACGTCCGGTTCGTCACCCTCGAACCCGTGCTCAGCAGCGCCGCGCTCGTCTCCGCCGACGGGGCCGAGGACGTCACGGACCTCACCCCGTGCCACCCGGGACTGGCCGCGCTGCTGCCGCGGCACGACGTGTGGCACCTGACCCACAGCTTCGGCTTCGCCGCCACCGCGGCCCGGCTCGCCCGGCGCGCCCGCCCCGGCCGGCCGCCCCGGATCGTCGGCTCGCTGCACACCGACGTCCCCGCCCTGGCCTCGGTCTACGCCCGCTACCTCGCCCGCCGCCAGCCGCCCGGCGCGGACCGGCCGCTCGTCGGCCTGCTCGCCGACCGGGCCGCCCGTGGGTCCCGCCGGGGGACTGGCCGGGCGCGCCCGCCACCCGTCCCCGGCCCGGTGGCCCGCACCGCAGGGAGATCCCGGAGCGCGTCAGGGCGCCGGGGCGGACGAGCGGCACACGCATGGTCACCTCGTCACGGGGTCGGAACGCGCCGGAACGGAAGGGAACCGGAACGGGGCGGGAGCGGCGGGCACCCCCTTCGTAACCGGCGCGCACGCCCGGCGCACGGCCCGTACCGCCGCATGGGGGCACCGCCGGCGCCCGGGGCGGCGCGGGCCGCGTCCCGCGAATGGCCGCTGGACTGGCGCCCCGCGCCGCTGTGGCTGTGTCCTGGAGGCCAGGAACCCGTCGGGAACCGGTCGGGGAACGACGTCCACACCCCGGGAGACCGTCTCGTGAGCCACCCAGGCTTCCCCTCCGCCTCCACCGCCCAGACTCCCGCCGCGCGCGTCCCCGGGGCGGGGCCCGCGCCCTGGGCCCGGCCCCGGGG
>NZ_WYCT01000641.1 GCF_011008945.1 Streptomyces harenosi | reverse complement strand
TCCTCACCGGACTGACGCAGCAACGCATGCGCGACCCGCCCATGCATCTGATCACTGGTAGCCATCGTCGGCAGCAAAAACGCATACCCCTGCGTACCGAACGCCTGAGACAGAACCCGCTCGGCCTCCAGAGCCGTCTCGCTCTTCCCATCCCCCGGGGCCGCCGTGACCAGGAAGACGCCGCCGTGACGCCCCTCACCCACAGCCCCCCGCAGCTCGTCCATCACGGACCGCTGCAACGGATTCGGCTCACCCCGAATGCCGTACACCTCCGCGAACTCCTTGCGCTGCAACTGCACCCGCGTCAGCCCGGCCTCGGCCAGCAGACGCGGCGCGTCCTTCCGGGAACGCCCGAAATGTCCGCCAGCACCGGCTCAAGCCCTCGCTGCCGCTCCCGAAGATAGCCCCTCCTGACTGACCAGCCAGTCCGCAAGAATGACCACCCCCGTCACCAGCACCGCGGCCGGCGCCTTGAACACCCCCGGAACCCCCGGTACTCCCAACGACTCGCACACCGCGGCTGCGTGCGCAGCCCTCTGCCGCGCCCAGGCGGCCCCACCGAGAAACGCCGGAGCGACGCCGTCCTCGGCGCGGTGAAAACGCCCGTGATGACCGCCGATGACCTCGGCCAGCCGCTCTGCGACCCGCAGCTCACCGTCGGCGGCCAGGCTCAGATCCACCAGCACCTTCTTCACACTCTGCAGGCCGGCCACATCATGCCCGAACCGCTCCGCGCTCATCTTCGCGCGATCACCGTGCAGCTCCGCGCTGAGGTACTGGCTCCCGCGCGAGGAACAGAACTGGAACCCTGACAGCTTGCCGATGTCATGCAGACCGGCACACAACCCGACGACCGCCCGGGCACGTCCCAGATCGGCCGCCAGCCCCATCCCCTCGGCGATCCGCACACGCTGGTTCTCGGACAAGTAAGCATCCCAGAGGTGCAGCGCCATCGCGGCAGCATCCAGCAGATGCCGGATCAGCGGATACGGCGGCAGCCCCGGGTCCAGCCCTCTCGACTTCCCCCACACCGACTCATCCGGCGCTTCCCATCCCTCGCCATCTCCAGCCCTCCACCCCAGCCTACGGACAGGCCCGCCACCGGAACCGGCATCCAACCACTCTCCGCCGACAGTGCTGCAGCCACCCACCCCGATAAGGTGACGACATGCAGTCCTGTAGGTCACGCCACAGCGTCCCCCGCAATGCAAAGAAAGTGCAAAGCCTTTCTTGAGGTGCAGGTCAGAAAGGGTCCTCCCCGCCGACGCGGGGGTGATCCG
>NZ_WYCT01000640.1 GCF_011008945.1 Streptomyces harenosi | reverse complement strand
CATTTCTAGCTTCGTCGGCAGCGTCAGATGGGTATAAGAGACAGTTCCTCATGTTTTCCGGCACTTCGCCCTCCGCCCGGCGGCCCCGGGGACCCGCCCCGGGCCGGGCGGCGCGGCCGCGGCGCGGCCCCTTACGGGGTGGGGGAACCCCTGTATCGGGGGGTGATTCAGGGGTTCCCCCGGCGTCGCCGCCCGCCGCAGACTGGCTCCCGGGCCGCCATCACCTCGCGGCCGGAGGCCGTGACGGTGGGGGGCAGCGGTGAGCCAGGACGAACGCGTCGACGCCACCCGCGCCGGAACCGCCCCGCCCCGGGCCGCCCGGCTGCTGGCCGTCAGCGACCTGCATGTCCGCCACGAGCGGAACCGGGACGTGGTGCGCGCCCTGCGCCCCGGCTCCCCCGGCGACTGGCTGCTCGTCGCCGGCGACGTCGGCGAGTCCGTGGCGGACGTCACCTGGGCGCTGTCCCTGCTGCGCGACCGCTTCGCCCGGGTGGTCTGGGTCCCCGGCAACCACGAGCTGTGGACCGCGCCGGGCGACCCGGAGGAGCTGCGCGGCGAGCTCAAGTACCGGCATCTGGTCGACCGCTGCCGGGAGCTGGGCGTCGACACCCCGGAGGACCCGTATCCCGTCTGGCAGGGCGAGGGCGGCCCCGCCGTGGTCGTCCCCCTCTTCCTGCTCTACGACTACAGCTTCCTGCCCCCGGGGGCCTTCTCCCGGGCGCACGCCATGCGGCTGGCCGACGAGGCCGGAGTGATCTGTACCGACGAGTTCCTGCTGGACCCCGACCCCCATCCCAGCCGCGAAGCCTGGTGCCGGGCCCGGCTGGCGGCCACCCGCGCCCGGCTCCGGGAGCTGCCCGCCGGCCTGCCGACCGTGCTGGTCAACCACTTCCCCCTGGTCCGCGACCCCACCCGTGCCCTGCGCCATCCCGAGTTCGCCCTGTGGTGCGGCACCACCGCGACCGCGGACTGGCCGGTCCGGTACCGGGCCGCCGCGGTGGTCCACGGCCATCTGCACATCCCCCGCACCCTGCGCCGCGACGGCGTCCCGCACCACGAGGTGTCGCTCGGCTACCCCAGGGAGTGGCAGCGCTTCCCCCGGCCCCCGCAGTGGCCGGTCCCGGTGCTGGCCGGCTCCCCGGCCGGGCACGGCGGGCCGCCCCGGCCCGACCGGACGGGCGCGCCCTCCTGAAGGTGTCTCTTATACAAATCT
>NZ_WYCT01000063.1 GCF_011008945.1 Streptomyces harenosi | reverse complement strand
AGCACAGCGTACGCACGGGATGTCAGCCCCTTCCCAGCAGCAGTCGGGCCTCGCCGACGGTGATGACGGAACCGGTGACGAGCACGCCGCCGCCGGCGAACTCGCCCTCCTCCTCGGCCAGCGTGGGCAGCGCCCCGTCGCGCAGGGCGGGGCCGGTCAGCAGGCGCGCGGCGAGGCGGGTGGCGCCGGTGGCCAGGGCGGCGAGCACCACCAGGGCGAGCGTGCCGGCCTGGAGGACGGGCAGGTCCTGGGCGAGGGCGGCCTGCAGGGTGGTGCGGCCGAGGCCGGGGATGTCGAAGATCTGCTCCACGGCGACCGCGCCGCCGGTGAGGCCGACGACGAACAGCCCGAGGTTGGGCATCAGGGCGGGCACGCAGCGCCGTACGGCCTGCCGGGCGATGCGCCGGCCGGTCAGTCCGCGGGCGGCCGCGGCCACCGCCCAGGGCTCGCGGAACGCGCCGGGCAGCAGGTCGTCCAGGAGCCGTCCGAGCACGGCCCCGGCGGGCAGGCCGAGGGCGAGCGCGGGCAGCAGCGTGTACTGGGGGCCGTACCAGCCGAGCGCGGGCAGCCAGCCGAGCTGCACCCCGACGACGGTGGCGAGGACGGAGGCGGTGAGGAACTCGGGCAGCGAGGCGAGCATCGCGGAGACGGTGCCGCCGCGGCGGCCGGAACCGAGCTGCCGCCGGGCGCCGCGGCGCAGGGTGCGGCCGCAGACGAGCCCGGCGGTGACCACCGCGACCAGCAGCGCCACCGCCATCAGCAGCAGGGAGGCGCCCAGCGCCCGGAGGACGTCGGGCGCGACCGCGGAACCGGAGATCCACGACCGGCCCGCGTCGCCCCGGGCCAGCCCGCCGAGCCACTGCCCGAGGAGGTGCACCGGCCCCTCGTCCAGCCCGAGCTGGTCGCGGATGCCGGCGAGCACCTCCGGAGTGGGGTCGCGGTCGGCGGAGCGGGCCTTGAGGACGGTCAGCGCCGGGTCGGTGTGCGTGAGCCAGGGCAGCAGTCCGATCCCGCAGACCAGGGCCGCCGCGAGCGCGATGCGCCACAGGGCGGCCGTCACCTGCTGTCGCATGGCTCAGCGCCGGGTTCCCGTGCCGACGAGGGTGCGCTCGTACGGGTCGAGGATCACGCCCTGGACGCCCTCGCCGACGCCGGTGATGATCCGCTGGTGCACGAGCGGCAGGACGGCGTCGGTGCCGAGGATCCGGGCCTCGGCGGCCATGGCGGCGTCCCGGCGCGCGTCGGTGTCCGTGGTGCCCGCGGCCCGGGCCACGGCCTTGTCGGCGTCCTCGTCGCAGAGCTGGGCGATGTTGTAGTCGCCGTCGCAGGTGTAGTCGCTGGCGAGGATGCTGACCGGGTCGCCGGTGTCGAGGAGGGTGTTGCGGGCGAGCACGAAGGCGTCGAACCTCCCGGCGAGCGCGTCGCTCTCCAGCCGCGAGTACTCCCGCACGGTGATCTTCACCTGGAACCCGGCCTTTTCGAGCTGCTGCTCGACGACCTGGGCCGCCTCGGGCAGTTCGGGCCGGTTGTCGTAGGTGGCGAGGGTGACGGTGGCGCCGTCGGCCTGCTTCGCCTTCGCGCGCCCGACGGGTTCGGTCCGCTTGCCCGCGGCCCAGGTGACGGCGGGTCCGTAGATGCCGGCGCCGGGGTCGCCGTACCCCTCGTACACGTCCTTGGCGAAGACGGAGGTGTCGAGGGCGGCCCGGGCGGCGGCCCGCAGCCCGGCGTCCGCGAACGTGCCCTTCCCCGCGTTCAGCAGCAGGCTGGTCGTGCGGGTGGTGGCGGTGTCCCGCCGCTCGTCCTCGTCCAGGGTCGCGGCCTGGGCGACGGGCACCGCCTCGGCGATGTCGAGCTCGCCGGTGCGCAGGGCGTTGGCGCGGGCGGTGCCGTCCGCGATGAACCGGGCGTCGATGCCGGAGGCCTGCGCCCGTCCGCCCCAGTAGTCGTCGAACCGGTCGAGGGAGGCGGAGGTGGCCCCGTTCACCTCGGTGATCTCGAAGGGCCCGGTCGCGTGCCCCACCGGATCGACCCGCTCCCCCTGGTACGCCTTCGCGGAGAGGATGGCGAGGCTCGGGCTGGACAGCCTGAGCGGCAGCACGGGGTCGGCCCTTCCGGTGGTGATCGTCACGGCGCGGTCGCCGCCGGCCTTCGCGGTGAGGTCGACGCCGCTGAGCGCGGCGGGCGCGGGCTCGGCCCGCGCGGCATGGGTCAGCGCGTCGGCGACCGCCTCCGGGGTGACCTTCGTGCCGTCCTGGAAGGTGGCCTCGCGGAGGGTGAACGTCCAGGTCCTGGCGTCCTTCTGCTGCCAGGACTCGGCGAGCGCGGGGGCGGCGGAGCCGTTGGCGTCCAGCGAGGTGAGGCCCTCGGTGACGCCGAGCCGGCTCAGCAGGGTGGCGTCGGCGCCGTACGGGGAGAACTTCTCGGCGGGCGGGAAGGCGAGCGCGACACGGAGGCGGGAGCCGTCACCCCCGGCGTCCTCACCGGAGGACCGGCCGCCGCCGGAGGCGAAGCAGCCGGTGAGCAGGGGGACGAGGAGCAGGGCGGGGAGCAGCCGGGTACGAGCGAGGGAGAGCATGGTCCTGGGGTGAGGTCGGAAGATCGTGAACACAGCCTATCTGACAACGATTTCCAGTTATCGGGCCCCACCCATCGGCACCTCGAAGTGCACGATGCCCTGGCCGCCGCCCGCGTCCTCGCGCTCGTCGTGGACGACCTTGGCCAGTGACCGCCAGAAGGGCTCGGCCCCCGGTACGGCCGGGTCCGTGTGCAGGTAGACGGCACGGTAGCCCCCGTCCGCCTCGGCGAACGCGAGCAGCTCCTCCACCAGCCGCCGGGCCAGCCCGCGCCTGCGGTGCTCCGGCCGGACGTAGACCCGGCGGAGCTGAGCGGTGTCCCCGGAGGGGAAGCGCTCGGCGACGTGGCGCGGGTTCGGCGGGTGGGCCGGGCCGCGGGAGTCGAGCGCCGCCGTGGCGACGACCTCCCCGCCGTCGGGGTCGTGCGCGACGAGCAGGGTGTGGCGCGGCGGAAGGAGGTAGGCCGCGGCGGGGTCGATGATGTCGGCGTGCCACCGGGGCACGTAACCGGTGCCGAAATCACGGTAGACGGTGTCGAGCATGACGGCCCGGGCGCCGTCGAGGTCGCCCGGACCGGCCTGGCGGATGGCGTAGTCGTCGCTGGGATGCACCTGCATATCGTACGCAATAAGGACGGAGCGGTGATCGACGGGGCGAGCTCGGGGCGGACCCGCAACCGGCGTTCCGCCACGGTCGTGGCTGTAGCCGGCTGCGGTTCCCGCCCCGCTCCGCGTCATGTGCGAAGTGCCACACACTGCCGAAGCACGGGCTCCAGCCGTAGCTGAGCGTCCTCACGGTCGAACACCTGGAGGGCATCCAGGCAGTCGACGACCCACCGGGCCTCGTCCTCGTCGTCGACCCCCGCCCGTACCGCCACCGCGGTCATCGCACCTTCCAGGTCGAACGGGTCGTCCTCGAACTCCTCGACAAGGGCCCGGTAACCGGTGGCGAGCAACGGATCCGCGTACACACCGGTCGCCTGCGCGAAGGCCGCGGCCTCCGCGCGGTTCGCCCGGAGGCCCGCCAACTGGCGCAGCACCTCGTCGGGGTCGCCGAGGTCGCCGTGCAGGTGGTGTGCTCGGCCCACCAGCAGCGGCCAGCCGCCGGTCAGCTCGTGGAGACGGTCCAGGCGGTCCTCCGTGTGGAACATCTCCACTCGCTGGGCCCAACCGCGCAGGCTGCGCCGGTCGTGGCGGCGCAGCACCACCGGAGCGGCCGACGTGCGCTCCGTGCCGTCCAGCAGCGAGCGCCACAGGGCCAGCTGGGACGGGTCGGTGACGAGCACCACCGCGCGGGTCACCCCCGGCGTGACGGGCAGCAACTCGTCGGCGAGGTCGACGGCCTCCCGGCAGGTCTCGGGCCGGACGGGATCCCGGTAGTTGACGAAGTCGCTGATCACGACGCGCCGCTCCTGCGGGCGCCCGCCGGTGAGCTCCTGCTTGTAGACGCTGGGCTTGCCGACGGGGGGCAGCGTCCAGCCGGAGATCGGCCCGGTGATCGTGCGCAGCGTGTCGGCGACGTCCTTGACGCCCGTGGCCGGAGTGCCGAGAACGACCCTCGTCTGGTTGGACCGCTCGCCGAGAAGATCGTCGAGCTGGGTGATGGTGAGCGGAGCGGGCCGGCCGTCGGGCAGTTCGGGGCGGCCCTCCTGCACGATGCTCTCCTGGAGCACGCAGTCCTGTTCGGCCCTGAGCAGACGGGCATCCACCTCGTGGGAGGTGCCGATCATGCGCAGAGCGTTGGGGCCGCGCAGGTGCCACCCCTGGCCGTCGTGGTTGGGAGCGAGGATGCCGAGACCCACCATCTCGGAGAGATAGGCGCGGAAGCCCTCGGTGTCGAGCTGCTCGAAGCCCTTGCGCCAGAACGTCTCGCACTCCTCCCGCAGCTCGGTGTCGCTCAGCCGCACCTCCAGGCCCTGGTGACGGGCGTGGTAGGCCAGCACGTTGGCGATCACGTCGTAGCGGTGGTCGAGGCTGAGGGTGTCCTTGAAGGCCGCCGAGATGCTCTCCCTGAGCCCGGAGTCCGACTCCACGATCTCGATGTCGGTGATCTCCACCGTGTACGGGGGACCCTCGGCTCCGCGTCGCGCCCGCTTGCGGTGCATCACCTCGACCAGCCGGTGACCGAACATCTGCAGCAGGAAGGGCTGGTAGGAGCAGTAGCCGAGCACCCGATTGACGAGGTCCAGGTCCTGGAACTCGAAGCCGAGTGCCCGCATCGGCTCGACCAGCAGCTCGGCGGCGAAGTGCGGGGCGAGCGGGCCGATGACCTTCGGTGTCTGCGCGAGGTGGCCGAAGGGGCCGTTGCTCGCCAGCTTGGAGAACCGCTGCACGGAGTGCAGACCGGCGAAGACGACCTTGGCTCGGTCCTTGGTGTCGGAGCCGAGGCCCTTGAGTTTCTTCGTCTGGTCGAAGCGGGGCGCGTCCGCCTCGAAGAACTGGTCGCACTCGTCGAGGAGGATGAGCAGACGGCGGCGCGAGTCCCCGTCCAGCCAGGTCCGGATGGCGGTCCGCACCTGATCGGAGATGTCCTTGCCCGACTTGCGCCGTTGGGGCTTGCCCGCCGTCACCTCTGCGGCGGTCAGCTCCCGGTCCAGAACGCTCCACAGCGCCTTCGGACCCAGCGAACTGCCCTTGCCGATGTTCTCCTGGTCGAGGTTGATGTACACCGCCTGGTGGTAGCCCGGGTTCTGCTTCACGAACCTCTCGCCGGCGTCGGCGAGCAGGGCCGACTTGCCCAAGCCGCGACCACCGAAGATGACCTGGGTGCCGCGCGGGTCGATGATGCTCTTGCGTTCCGCGTCGCGGCCGTAGAACATCTCACCGCCGATCCGCCCGCGCTTCTCCCTGATGTACGGGTTGACGCCGGAGAACGGCAGCAGCGTCTGCGTGGCGGTGCTGACCTGTCGGTTGCCGCGGGCCGCGAGGAAGGCCAGGGCGGCGTCGTCCACGACGAGCAGGGGCTGCAACTTGCTGGACCCGGAGGCGAGTTCGGTGCGGTGCTCAGGGCTGAGCGTGCCGAAGTAGACGACGAGCAGGCTCTCACCGCTGGTGTCGGGTTCCGCGAGGCTCATCACCACCTTGGCGGGCGGGCGGCCCCAGACCATCAGCACCCGCAGGGTCCCACCCTGCTCCTCGATCTGTGAGCCGAACGCGGGTGCCTTCGCCCTGCCGTTGATCTCCACCTCGGTCAGCTCGAACAGGCGGTACTCGCGTCGGCGATGCGACCGCTCGTCCAGCGGGCGAGCACTCTTCGCGTCGTACCCGAGGAGTTTCAGGGCGGGCAGGAGCTGACGCCGCGCGGAGACTTCGAGCCGGTCCTTGGGCTCGGTCGCCGCAAGCTCCCGCCACTCGTCGAGCGCGTCGGCGGCGAGCGCCGCCTCTTCGGTGGAAAGAGCGCTGTAGTCCAGGACCGGGAGCGTGGGGTGCTTGCCTCCGTACCTGACGAGTTCGACGAGCTCACGGTCGATGCCCTTGGGCAGAGCGTCGGGCACGGCCGGGAAGAACTCCATCAGGTGGGACTCACCCGCCTCGATCTCGGGCACAGGTTCGCCGATTTCGAGGAAGTAGACGAGGTCGGCGGCGGTGGCCAGGACCCCGGTGTCCAGGTTCCGCAGGACCTGGGCGCGCTCCCCCTCGGTCAGATCCAGGGCATCGAGCCGGGCACGGATTCGGTCGGCCGCCTGCCGGCGGAAGGCGGGCAGGTCCTCGCGTACGGCGTCGAGCGCTCGCCGTACGTCCATCAGGTCGTGTGCGGCGGCGTCGTCGAGCCGGGCGCGCGCGTCGGCGAGCAGCTCCTGCAGGCGGAGGTCCTGGTCGTCGGTGACGGCACCGTCGGCCTGTGCGCGGTGCAGCTCGGCGACGAGTTCGTCGTGCTCTCGGCGCAGCTCGACGCGCCTGGCGGTCTCCCGCTCCTCGATCTCGGCGAGCGAAGGCCCGGAGAACTCCCCCGGGCGGGAGACCGGAAGCGCACCGTGCCCAGCCAGCTCGACGAGGGTACGAGCCGCCGTGAACGCGTCGTGGTCGAGCCGCTCGGCGAGGGCGTCCTGCCAGCTGCGGCCTACCGCTACGAGAAGCCGGTCCAGGGAGGGCCGTTCCTCCCGGGAGTCACACACCTTGAGCAGCTCCGCGTCGAGCAGCAGCTCGGGCGTGAGCGTGGCGCCGGAACGCGCGGGCGCCGTGTCGCCGGCCAGCAGGGCGAACAGGTCCTCCATCGAAGCGCGTGCCGCCCAGGCCGTCGCCGCGGCCAGGGACCCCGGGTGCCGCACCATCTGCTCCAGCCCACCGAGCACGGCCTCCCGGCCGTCCAGCAGGAACTGGCGCAGCGAGGAGATCTCCTTGACCGCCCGGCTGCTGTCGGAACGGTCGGCGCGACGGAGACCGTCGACCGCGAACCACCACTCCTTGACGAGTCCGACGGCTCGCTCCACGAGATGGACCAGATCCTGCCGCCCGGCGCCCTGGAGCGGTTTGCCGCTGGACGAGCGGTACTTGCGGTCCATGCGGTCGATCTCGCTGTTGACCTCGTTCAGCTTCGACAGGCGTTCGGCCTGCTCCCTCAGGCGCGGTACCGCGTCGCGACGGTCGTCGACCACGGTCGTCAGCAAGGATCCGAGCATGCCATCGTCGGGAGCCAGCCAGCGCTTGGCGATCTCTGTCGCCCGCGCGAACCTCAGTTTCGGCGGCATCAGCAGAGCCGAGCACTGTTCACGCAGCTCTCGCAGCCGGGCCTCCGTCCCGGACACGTCAGCGATGACGACGAGCGGAGAAGCGATCATCAAAGTGCCGCTCAGGGCCCGGTCTGCCACCGCGGTCGCCACCTCCCCGAGCTGGTCCGGCAACCGGGGCACCAAGGCCTTGAGCTGAGCACCCGCCATGTGGTCACCGGTGATCAGCGCCGCACGCAGCAGGGCGGGCAGCAGGAGCAGTTCGCTGCCCTCTGCCTCCCGGCCGGTGTAGCCGCCGTACTGCTGGAGCAGGTCCGCGGTCAGCCGGGCGCCCTGGCTGTCGCCGGACGTCAGGAGCGCCGCGGCACCCGCCAGACGGAACGCCGCGACCTGCGGCTCAGGCCGGCCGGCCGCCTTCGCCACATGGTGGGCGAGTCCGAAGCGGCGTTCCACGACCAGGTGCGCCAGCGCCCGCTCGATCGCGGAGTCGCCGGGGTTTGGGCTGCCGCCGTCCGTGTCGTCCCTCATGACCGCTTCGGTGCCGGTGACCGCCGGTACGGGCTCGGCCGGTTGCGGGGCCGCCGCCTCCTGGACGGGGGCGGTGACGGGAACCGGCTGCTGAGCGGCCGGATCAACGGTGCCGCTGTCCGTCGACGGTGCGGTGTCGCCGTCCGCGGGGGTCAGCGTCTGGCCCTCGTCGGTGAGGACGTCCGACGGGGTGGGTGCGGTGCCGGCCGGTGCCGGGCCGGGTCGGGGCTCCGGCCGTGCGGAGGAGCGACCCGCGGTCACCTCGCCCGAGGCCCCGCCGGCCTGTCCACCGGACTGTACGGCCTCGGCGGGCACGGTCACCGTGGCTGCGGTGGTGGATGGCCTGGTGTCCGCCGCATCGTCTTCGTTGGCGGCGACGGCGGCAACGGTTGCCGAACGGTCGGCGGCCTCCGGCCGGGGCAAGGTCAGTTCATAGGGCATGACGGCCGCCACGGCACACGCGGGCAGCACCCGCGTGACCTCCTCCTGGAGAGCGAGGATCTCTGTCGCGGCGTCCGCCTGCCGCCCCAGCCGGACCAGTTCGGCCAGAGCGGCGAGCGCCGCGCTCTCCTGTTGGTGCCTTTCCTCCCACACCGGGGTGTCCAGCAGGCGGCGGACCGTGCTGCGCAGGGCTTCGACAGCGGCGACGGCGGGGCTGTCCGGGCGGCAGGTGACACCCGTCAGTGTCCGCAGCATGTGGCGTGCCCGGAGGTCGCGCTGTTGCGCGTCCCGGTGTGTTCGGGCGGCACGTCGCACGTCCTCCAACCGACGGGGCACGCCCTCGATCCCCACCGCGCGGAACACCTCGTCGACGCGGTCGAAGTGGGCACCGAGCCCGGCCAGCTGAGCCAGGTCGGCGTCCTGCGGGGGGCGTCCGTCCTCCACCGCGCCGGTCACGTTCTCCGCCGCGTGCCGGGCGTCCGCCAGGGCCGACTCGAGCTGTCGGCAGACAGCCTCGGGGCCGCTCTCTTCGGTCCGGGCGTCGCCGTCGGCCACCGGGACGGTTGTGTCGTCCGACGTGGCTTCCGGCACCCGTATGCCGAGGCTGGTCCCTCGCCCGGGCCGTGTGCCGTCGCCGGTCGCCCGCTCCAGGGGCCGGCCGGGGGTGAAGTCCGGATACTCCGCCGTCACGGACCGCGCCGCGTCACCGGCGGCGACGAGCAGCACCGCCTCCTTGTCGTCGGCCGCTGCGGCGAACCACTCCTGGTCGGCCGCCCAGGCGAGGACGTGCGCGTCGGCGACGGAGGCGTTGCCCCAGGCGAACACCGCGGCCCGCACCAGTGCCGCGCCCCACCGGCGCACGGGGTCGGGCACCGTCTCCCCGTCCGACGGGAAGACGGACCGGACCACCTGCTGGTGCACGGTGAAGGTGAGGTCCCTCACCCCGCAGGTGCACGCGTGCTGCCGTGCTTCGCGCCGCAACCTGGCGAGGATGTCGCGGCACAGGGCGCTGCCCGCCCGACGAGGAGCCGCCATACGGATACCCAGGTCGTGAAGCAGTGCCTGCCGGGTCTTGGGCGGCAGGGAGTTGAAGGCGAGTTCCACCATGTCGACCGTGAGGTCGTGCAGGGCTGCGGCCGGACGCTCGAGGGCGTTGAGCGCGGCGGCCAGGGTGCCGAGCCTTTCGACCGAGGCGCCGGGAGGGGACAGGGGTGGTTCCGCGACGACGTTGTAGCGGTCCTGCATATACGGATTCTCCGATTTCGTGGCGGATCAAATGAGCGGGTCGAGGAGCCGGCGGATCACCTGTCTCCGCGCCGACGAGCCGAGACGTCGGCCGGAGAGGCTGGGAAGAGAAGGCTGAGAGGGCCACCGGCGGGAGAACGCAGGATCTCAGCGACCGCGCGTGTGCTCGGTGACGAAGGTGTACCCGTCGGGTAGTTCCCAGCCGTCCGCCTTGCCGAGCCTGCGGCAGTACTCCCGGAATGCTGCTCTCTGGGCTTCGCTGGGCGCGCACCCCGGTCGCAGACGGCGCAGATGGCCGGGGACGAACTGGACACCGTGCAGGCCCACGCTGTCCGGTCCCGTACCGCCCCAGGGGCGTATCACCCGGGGGCGGGCGGGGCGGTAGGCGAGAAGCGGTATGAACGGCTCACCGACACGTGCCGGGTGATGCGGCTGTCCCCACGCATCGCGGCTGCCGGTGGCCGGCTCCAGGAGCCGTGCCGCGAGCAGTTCCGTCACCGCGGCTTCCAGAGCGGCCTGCTGCGTCCGTGCCGGCCTCCGGCCGTAGGCCGCCCGCGGCAGTTCCGACCGGGCCAGCAGGGCGTGGCCGTCCGTGGTGAGCAGCCCGCAACGGCGCACCGTGCGCAGCACCAGTTGCCGGGGGCCGAGCCCGGCGGCCGTATCCCTGTGACGATCGCTGCCCGGAGCGTCTTCCCTGGTCAGGACACGGGGGTCGAAGCAGTGCCTGATCACCCGGTCGCTGACGTCCACCGCTTCCGGGAGCCTTGTGGTGGACGCGTGGATCACCTGCCCGTCCCGGGGCCGGCGGAGCTTCAGCATCAGGCCGGGAAAGAAGGCGGCCGGCCATGTGACACCGGTCAGGTGGCCGTGGTGGTCACCGAGGTCGGCGCGGACCGTCTGCATCGCTTCCCGTTCCTCCAGCGGTCCGCCGGGGTGGGAGACGACGAGGCGTACCGTGCACCGCGTCCCGTGCTCGCGGTGCAGTTCCCGGGTGACCTCGGGATGCAGAGGGAGCGTGCCGTCGCTGAGATGGGACAGCCGCAGCGGCATCACCCAGACGATCTCCCGGGTGTCCTTCCGCAGGAGTTCCGGGCGCCCCAGGGAGGCATCGTCGGCGAGGGGCGCGTCGACCGGTTCCGCCTCCGGTTCCGGCTCGGACGCCGGTCCCTGCCCCGCGGCTCTTTCCGCCTGCGGGGCCGGCCCGGTCGCCGTGGACGCCCAGCCGCGCCCTGCCGGGACAAGGGGATCCTCCGGGGCGTCCTCCTCAGCGGGATGACGGGTGCGCCATACGCCCCCGCCTTCGACGGCGTCATCGAGCGTGACCCTGGACCCGTTCTCGAACAGGCCGGACTCGCTGTCCCGTCGGACGACGTCGGCGAGCGCCAGGTTCGCCCGGCACACCGCGGCGGCGTATCCCACTCCCCTGAGCCGTTGTGCCGCGCCGGGAAAGGCGCGAAGGCGTGGACCCACAGCCATGTACACCGTAGCCGGAGAGGTGACGCCGTAGCGCCGCCGGGCCGGTGTGGCTGCGTGTTCCACCGCCGCCGTGAGAGACCTGAGGTCGTCACCGCCCAATGGCCCGGTGTCACGCCAGCACTCCGCGAGGGAGGCACGGGTCATGGCGTAGTGACGCCATACGCGCAGATCCGGACTGGACTCTAGAACGCCACGGACCGTGTCGAGGAGTCCGCGCAGACCTGCCCTCAGATCGTCGTCGTGCGTGCCCTGCACCAACTCGGCGAGGGACACGGGCACGAGCGGACTGAGCAACTGATCACGTGCCGTGGTCAGGAGGTGTTCCGTGTAGGCGGTCAGATCGTCGCGTCGCGCGGCGTCGGGGGACGGGTAGCACACGTCCACGAGGACATGGCCGTCCTCGTTGATCCATCGGCGGCGCGTGCGCAACCGGTGGAGCTGGGCCGGTGACAGGCTCAGGCCGGGGCCGAAGGCGTGCAGATCCGGGACCAGGAGCTCTCTCCGCCGTGGCGTGGAGGAGTTGCCGGGCCGCCCCGGTCCCTCGGCGCCCGTAGGCGCTCCCGACACCCAGGCGGGAACGTCGCCGAGAGCCCCTGTCTGTGGATGTGCGCCCTCTCGGTAGACGATCTCGGCGTAGAGGGGGTCCGATCCTGTGGCGATGCACACCATCGCACCGACGGGGAGCACGGGAGCGCACTCGCCGAAGGTGATCACGGGGAAGTCCTCGAGGCGCAGCGGACTGCCGCCATAGCCCTCGCCTGCGAGGTCGTACCCGAAGTACACGGCGTTGAAGGCGACGGCGGTGTGCACCGATGCGCCCCTGGCTGCGACGACCGCTTCGAGATAGCGCCGGAGCCTGCCCCGCTCCTGCTCGGTGACAGCCTCGTAGCCCTTGGTCATATCCGGGGTGAGCAGCGGCCGATCACCGAACGGGTCGGGCACCTCCCTGGTATCCGGACGAGCCCTGGACGCCGGCCGTCGGCGGTCTTCGACTGTTGCTGACACAAACGGGTCCCCACCCATGACACCTCCACCGCGCACCCGAGCTCCCCGGCCGGCGTGCGGTAATTCCCGAAGACTATGCCTGTGCGTAGCGTTCCGCTGGCACTTCCGTCACTTTCCACGGGCGGACGGGAACCGTCCTCTCCGCATCGGAGAGCCTTCGGCTCGGACACAGGCGGCGACCGGGAGAGGGCTGCCCCCGGGGCGAGGACACGCGCAAGCGGTTCGTGCATCTGCCGAGCGCGCCTCAGCGGCATGGTGCGCCCGGGCTCCCGATGGAGATCGGCCACTTGGCCGAGCAGGCCAGGTGGTCCAGCCGTTGTGCTTCGGATTGACGTGGGGATCGGGTGTCCGCACCACGGCGCCGCTTCGCTGGGTGACTCGCACTCACCTCGGCCAGAGCCGGGCGGGACGGTCATGTTCCGGGACGGCAGGCGGCTCGTCGTCGTCCCGGTGGGTGACCTTCGGAGGCAGGCGGGCCGAACAGCCGGTTGAGGACGTTCGCGGACAAGCGCCTTCGTGCGGACGGGAAGTCGGGAATGCGCTCCAGGGACCGCAGTGATTCGTCAGCAGACGGTATCCACTGCTCGTGGCCGACATTCCGCTCCGGTGACAAGGGCGTTGCACACCTGGGCCGGATCGCCGTCAACGGGCCGCCGAGTTCCCCCGGCGGTCTTCGGCGACCCGTTTCCCACGACGTCGACCGGTGACCACCGTGCCGGGCCGGTGTTCGCGGGTGGCTACCTCTTCTGCTCCACCCGCACCCAGTCCACCTCCGCCTGCACTCCCCCGGCGGCGATCCGGTCGACGCTCGACTGGGGCAGCCCCCAGTAGGGGCTGGTGACCTTGTTCCAGCCGGCCGGGTAGGCGCCGCCCAGGGCCAGGTTGAGGATCACGTACTGGTGGTGGTCGAAGACCCACTTGCCGCGCGTCGACTCCAGCTTGTTCCGGGTGGTCTCCTGCACGAGGCGGTCGTCGACGTAGAAACGCAGGGCGGTCGGCGTCCACTCGACCGCATAGGTGTGCCACTGGTCGGCCCGGCCGCCGTTCGGGTAGGTCTGGCGGGCGCCGATGTTGCCGTCCGCGGAGTAGCCGGGGCCGTGCAGGGCGGTGCTGGTCCAGTCGGCGTAGCCGATGTTCTCCATGATGTCGGTCTCGCCCGAGGCCGGCCAGGAGACGGACGGGTCGTCGATGTCGCTGCCCAGGAGCCAGAACGCGGGCCAGAAGCCGTCGCCGACCGGGAGCTTCATGCGGGCGCTCACCCTGCCGTAGGTGAAGTCGAACCTGGTGTGGGTGTCGATGCGGCCGGAGGTGAAGTCGTAGGTGCCGCCGCCGGCCCGGGTGCAGCCCTTGCAGTACTTGGCCCGCAGGATCAGGTTGCCGTTCTCGGTACGGATGTTGTCGGCGGAGTCGACGTACGCCTGGGCCTCGCCGTTGACCGAGCCCATCTCCGTGCCGGTGCGCACCACCCGCCACTTGGCGCGGTCCAGCGAGGCCGACGTGAAGTCGTCGAAGAAGGCGGTCTGGTACGTGCCCGGCTGCTCGCCCGGCAGGGCCGGGTAGGCCGCCTGCGCGCTGCCGCCCGTGCCCCAGACCTGGAACTCGTAGAGGGAGTAGCCGAACTGGGCGGTCGCCGGGGCCGGGTTGTAGAAGGAGCGGCGCTCCTTGCCCAGCATGCGGACATAGCGTCCGGTGACCGGCTGCGGCAGGCGCACGCTGTCGTGGCGGCCGGTCGCCTCGGCCGGGGACTTCACATCGGCCCGGCGGGCGGCGACCTCGGCGGCCGTCGGCCGGTACACCGTGCGCCAGGTGCGGTGGTCGTCGGAGACCTGGAGTTCGTAGTCGACCGCGTACGCCGCCTCCCAGTACAGGTCCACCGTGTCGATCGTGGAGGTGGCGCCCAGGTCGACCGAGACCCAGCGGTCCGTGTTCCAGTCGCTGGCCCAGCGGGTGGCGTCGTCCTTCAGGTTCGCCGGCCAGCCGCCGTCCGTGACGAACGCCGGGGAGGTGCCCGCGTGCTGGTGGAAGTTGGCCCGGGCCGGGTGGTGGAGGGCCAGGTTGGTGCGGGTGGTGGAGGCGGGGGCGGGTTCGCCGCCGTAGACGCGGAAGGAGTAGAGGGAGTAGCCGTACGGGGTCGCCCGCTGTACGCCGCTCAGGCGGATGTAGCGGCCGGTGACCTCCTGCGGGTGGGTATGGGCGGTCACCGTGCCGCCCGTGCCGTCGGTCTCCGTGTAGAACGGTGTCCAGTCCGTGCCGTTCTTCGACACCTCCAGTACGTATCTCCTGCCGTAGGCCGCCTCCCACTCCAGGACCACCCGGTGCACGCGGACGGTGGAGCCGAGGTCGACGCGGATCCACGCGTCGTCGGCGAAGTTGCTGGACCAGCGGGTGGCGCTGTTCCCGTCGAAGGCCAGGCCGGGGGCGGTGGCGCCGTTCTCGCTGCCGGAGGCCGTGACGGACGCCGGGTTGGCGGCGTACGCCGCTGCCGCGCGGTCGGTGTCCCAGGCCGCGGCGGAGGCGGCGGGGGCCGCGGGCGGTGCGGCCGAGACGGTCCCCGCCGTCAGCAGGGCCAGGGACGTCAGGGCGGTGAGCAGGACCGTGTGGGTTCCGGTGGCGCGACGCGCCCGGGGTGATCGGGATGCCATGCGACTCTCCTTCGTCGACACATTGTTGATGTGTACCTGACACGTCCGGACGTGGCCCACGCGTGACCATGCTCCGCCTGCCGGGCCCGGGGTCCCGCGTCCGCTCCCGGCGCGGCCGGCCTCCTCGGCGGTGCGCAGGTCGCCTCGGGTCCGCCTCCGGGAGAGGGCCGCCCGCCTGTCGAGCGGACGGCCACTGCCCAAGGAGGCAGACCTACTCAGGTCTTAATTTAGGACGTGAGTTAAACCCCCCTGGCGGACCGCGTCAAGGGCTGGGACACCACTCGCCGAACTCCGTCGCGGCTTCCTGCCCGTGCGGCCGTCGGCCACCGATCCGCCCCTTCGGTCGCGGGAACGGGCCTGCCTCGACCGATCTCCGCCGCAGGTACGGGGCCGGGCGAACGGGGGACGGCGACGACGTCCGGCCCCGCAAGGAGCCGGACGGCCCGGCGCCGGCGTCATGCCGCGCCGGCCGCCCAGCACAGGAAGCCCCTCACTCCCTTGCGCCCCTGGTTGCCGCCGTACGCGCCACCGCCTTCCGGCGGTCCCGGCCGGGCCGTGGCAGTGTGGTGTCCGTCACCGTCGAAATGTCCGGTGTCCCCTACTTCGCGGGGGACCGGCCGGGCCTGCCGGGAAGGACGAGAGGGTGCCGCTGCGCAAGACCGTGCCGACCGGGGGTCTCCCGGCGGAGGAGGACGCCTACCGGCGGGCCCTCGGCCGCTTTCTGGCCGGGTCCGACGAGAAGGCGGTCGCCCACGCCTATCTCGACCGTGTCGTGGCCGCGCTCCCCCGCCGACGGGTGCTCCTGGACATCGGCCCGGCCGACGGCACGACGACGCGCCACCTCGCGCCCTCCTTCGAGCGGACCGTGTGCGTCGAGCCCAGTGAACCCATGCGCCGCGCGCTGCGGCAGACCTGCCCGGACGCGGTCGTCCTGGCGGACCCGGTCCTCGAAGCCGAGCCGGGGGTCAGCGCCGATCTGGCGCTGCTGTCCCACGTCCTCTACTACGTACCGGCCGAGCAGTGGACGGCGACCGTGCTGCGCATCATGGGGTGGGTCGCGCCGGGCGGCCTTCTCCTGGTGTTCCTGCAGAACCCCGACAACGCGTGCATGGCCATGGTGCGGCACTTCACCGGCTGCCGCTTCGACCTTCGGAACCTCGCGCGGGAGCTGGCCGGGGGCCCGCCCGGCCTGGTCGGGGACATCGCTCTGGACATCCTTCCCGCGCGCTACACCGGCTCCCGTCTGAGCGAGACCGTCGAGGTGGCCGAATTCCATCTGAGCCTGCCCGAGCCTCTGGGCGACGGCACACCGCCGGCCCGTGACAGCGTGGAGGACTACGTCCGCCGCCACTTCCGGACCCCTGAGGGCGGCTACACGATCCGGCACGATCAGGACGTACTGCGCATCAGGCGGCCGGAAGCCGAGTGACGTCGCACCAAAGCGAAAGACCCCTGACGAGCAGGGGTCTTCACTGGTGTCCGAGGGGGGACTTGAACCCCCACGCCCGATAAAGGGCACTAGCACCTCAAGCTAGCGCGTCTGCCATTCCGCCACCCGGACAAGGTGTTTGCCGCTCGGCGGGGTGTTCCCCGCGGCGACATGGACAACAATACCAAGGTTTCGGAGTGCCTTTCACCAGCGTTTCCGTCCGGCGCGCCCGCCGCCCGGCGTCGTGGCACCCGTCTCACCAGCGGTTTCACCGCCTGTGACCCGCCGGTCACCGGTCGGCGCCGGCTCCGCGCCGACGGCTCGGGAGCACCGGCCGGGAACCCGTCGGGGCCGGCCGCCGGGCGCCGGGCCGCCGATCGGATCAGGACACGGACGGTCCTCGGCGCCCTCTCTCCGCCGGTGACGGAAAGTGCTCGAAAGCGTTCCCCGACCCCTGGACACCGCCCTGCGGATGCGGGATAACAGGCTCCATACAGTATTCGTCGACTGTATGCAATGTACGACAGGCGCGACGGCGGTTCACCGCCCGCCGCGTGACGTACGGCGATCGCCCTGCACTGCGAGCACTGCAAGTACTACGAGCACTGCAAGTACTGCGAGGACTCCCAAGTACTGCGAGCACTGCGAGTGCCGCGGGACCGTTCCCATCCTTCAGAAGGGACACGACTTCGCCATGCCCGACGACACCGAGGACGTCATCTCCGGCGGCCATCTCGTCGCCAAGGCCCTCAAGGCCGAAGGGGTCGACCGCATCTACACCCTGTGCGGCGGCCACATCATCGACATCTACGACGGCTGCGTCGACGAGGGCATCGAGGTCGTCGACGTCCGCCACGAGCAGGTCGCCGCCCACGCCGCCGACGGATACGCACGCGTCACGGGCAAACCCGGCTGCGCGGTGGTCACCGCGGGGCCCGGCACGACCGACGCCGTCACGGGTGTCGCCAACGCCTTCCGGGCCGAGTCCCCCATGCTGCTGATCGGCGGCCAGGGGGCACTGACCCAGCACAAGATGGGGTCTCTGCAAGACCTGCCGCACGTGGACATGATGAACCCGATCACCAAGTTCGCGGCCACCGTGCCGGACACGGCTCGCGCGGCGGACATGGTGTCGATGGCGTTCCGCGAGTGCTACCACGGCGCGCCCGGTCCCTCCTTCCTGGAGATTCCGCGTGACGTGCTGGACGCGAAGGTGCCGGTGTCGACCGCGCGGGTGCCCAGGGCGGGTGCCTACCGTGCCTCGACGCGTTCACCCGGGGATCCGCAGGCGGTGGAGAAGCTGGCCGATCTGCTGGTGCACGCTGTGAAGCCGGTCGTCCTGCTGGGCAGCCAGGTCTGGACGACACGGGGTACCGAGGCCGCCGTCGAGCTCGTACGCACGCTCAACATCCCCGCGTACATGAACGGGGCGGGGCGCGGCACGCTACCGCCCGGTGACCCGCATCACTTCCAGCTCTCTCGCCGGTACGCCTTCTCCCACGCCGACGTCATCGTCATCGTCGGCACACCCTTCGACTTCCGCATGGGCTACGGCAAGCGACTGTCGTCCGAGGCTACGGTGGTGCAGGTCGACCTCGACTACCGCACCGTCGGCAAGAACCGGGACATCGACCTCGGCATCGTGGGCGACGTGGGCCTGGTGCTGAAGTCGGTGGCCGAAGCGGCCTCGGGACGACTGGACGCCGGTGCCGCGCGGCGCAAGGAGTGGCTGGACGAACTGCGAGCCGCCGAACAGACCGCACTGGACAAGCGACTGCCGCAGCTCAGGTCGGACGCCTCTCCCATCCATCCCTACCGTCTGGTCAGCGAGATCAACGACTTCCTCACCGAGGACTCCCTCTACATCGGTGACGGCGGTGACATCGTCACCTTCTCCGGCCAGGTCGTGCAGCCCAAGTCGCCCGGTCACTGGATGGACCCGGGGCCCCTGGGCACGCTCGGTGTCGGCGTGCCCTTCGTGCTCGCCGCCAAGCAGGCGCGGCCCGACAAGGAGGTCGTCGCCCTCTTCGGCGACGGTGCCTTCTCGCTCACCGGCTGGGATTTCGAGACGCTCGTCCGCTACGACCTCCCGTTCGTCGGGATCGTCGGCAACAACTCCTCGATGAACCAGATCCGTTACGGCCAGGCCGCCAAGTACGGAAAGGACCGCGAGCGGGTCGGCAACACCCTCGGCGACGTCCCCTACGACAAGTTCGCGCAGATGCTGGGCGGCTACGGCGAGGAGGTGCGCGACCCCGCCGACATCGCCCCCGCGTTGCGCCGCGCCCGTGAGTCCGGCAAGCCGTCACTGATCAACGTCTGGGTCGACCCCGACGCGTACGCCCCCGGAACCATGAACCAGACCATGTACAAGTGAGGTGCCCTCATGACAGCGACCAAGGCCCTCGACGGCATCCGTGTCCTGGACATGACGCACGTCCAGTCCGGGCCCTCGGCCACCCAGTTACTTGCCTGGCTCGGCGCGGACGTCGTCAAGCTGGAGGCGCCGACCGGTGACATCACGCGCAGGCAGCTACGTGACCTCCCGGACGTCGACTCCCTCTACTTCACGATGCTCAACTGCAACAAGCGGAGCATCACCCTCAACACCAAGACCGTGCGCGGCAAGGAGATCCTCACCGAGCTGATCCGGCGCTCCGACGTCATGGTCGAGAATTTCGGGCCGGGCGCGGTGGACCGGATGGGGTTCACCTGGGACCGCATCCGGGAGATCAACCCGCGGATCGTCTACGCCTCCATCAAGGGGTTCGGCGAGGGCCCGTACACCGATTTCAAGGCGTACGAGGTCGTCGCGCAGGCCATGGGCGGGTCGATGGCGACCACCGGCTTCGAGGACGGGCCACCGCTGGCCACCGGGGCCCAGATCGGGGACTCGGGCACCGGCGTCCACACCGTGGCGGGCATCCTCGCGGCGCTGTACCAACGGGAGCGCACCGGGCGCGGGCAGCGGGTGAACGTGGCCATGCAGCACGCGGTGCTCAACCTCTGCCGGGTGAAGCTGCGCGACCAGCAGCGCCTGGCCCATGGTCCACTGGCCGAATATCCCAACGAGGACTTCGGCGACGAGGTTCCCAGGTCCGGGAACGCCTCCGGCGGCGGTCAGCCGGGCTGGGCGGTCAAGTGCGCACCGGGCGGTCCGAACGATTATGTGTATGTCATCGTGCAGCCCGTCGGCTGGCGGCCGATCACCGAGCTCATCGGCCGGCCGGAGCTGGCCGATGATCCCGAATGGGCGACGCCGCAGGCCCGTCTGCCGAAGCTGAACAAGATGTTCCAACTGATCGAGGAGTGGTCCTCGACGCTGCCGAAGTGGGAGGTGCTGGAGCGCCTCACCGCCCACGACATCCCGTGCGGGCCGATCCTGTCCACCAAGGAGATCATCGAGGACGCCTCGCTCGCCGCCAACGGCATGGTCGTCCGCGTACCGCACCCGCAGCGGGGCGAGTTCGTGACCGTCGGCAGCCCGCTCAAACTCTCCGACTCCCCCGTGGAGGTGACCGGCTCGCCGCTGCTCGGGGAGCACAACGAGGAGATCTACGTCGGTGAACTCGGCCTCGGCCACGAGGAGCTGAGCCTGCTGAAGTCGGACGGGGTGATCTGACATGACGGCAGAGGACCGGAAGCTGAAGGTCCGTGCGCTGCTCGACTCCGTGCGGGCCGAGGGCCGCACCGTGCTCACCGCCCCCGAGGGCAAGGTGATCGCCGAGGCGTACGGGATCGCCGTGCCCGGGGAGGAACTGGCGCGGGACGCCGAAGAGGCGGTGGCCTGCGCGGCTCGCTTCGGCGGGCCCGTGGTGCTGAAGATCGTCTCTCCGGACATCCCGCACAAGTCCGATGCCGGCGGCGTGGTCGTCGGGGTGGAGGGCGCGACGCGGGTGCGGGCGGCGTTCCGCCGGATCGTGGACAACGCGCGCGCGTACGCGCCGCAGGCGCGCGTCCACGGTGTGCAGGTGCAGGAACTGCTGCCGCGGGGGCAGGAGGTGATCGTCGGCGCGGTGACCGATCCGGCGTTCGGGAAGGTGGTGGCGTTCGGGCTCGGCGGCGTCCTCGTCGAGGTGCTGAAGGACGTCACGTTCCGGCTCGCGCCGGTGGACGCGGACGAGGCGCTGTCGATGCTGGGGTCGATCCGGTCGGCCCGGGTCCTGGACGGGGTGCGCGGGCAGCCGGCCGTGGACCGGCGGGCGGTGGCCTGGCAGATCTGCCGGGTGTCCGAACTGGTCGCGGACTTCCGCGAGATCGCCGAGGTGGACCTCAACCCGGTGATCGCGACCGCTGACGGCGCGATGGCGGCGGACGTCCGGGTGATCCTGGCCGAGTCGACGCCGCCGGTCCGCAGGTCGTACACGCGCGAGGAGATCCTCACCTCGATGCGCCGTCTGATGCGGCCGTCGTCGGTGGCGGTGATCGGGGCCTCCGGCGAGCCCGGCAAGATCGGCAACTCGGTGATGCGCAACCTCGTCGACGGGGGCTTTCCCGGGGAGATCCATCCGGTGAACCCCAGGGCCGACGACATCCTGGGCCGCAAGGCGTACAGGAGTGTCACCGAGGTCCCCGGCGAGGTGGACGTGGCGGTCTTCGCGATTCCCGCGCGTTCCGTGGCCGCGGCGCTGGAGGAGGTGGGCCGCAAGAAGATCCCCAACGCCGTGCTGATCCCGTCGGGGTTCGCCGAGACCGGCGAGCACGCGCTCCAGGCGGAGATCGTGGCGATCGCCGAGCGGCACGGCGTCCGGCTGCTGGGCCCGAACATCTACGGCTACTACTCGACCTGGCAGGACCTGTGCGCCACGTTCTGCACGCCCTACGACGTCAAGGGTGGTGTGGCGCTGACCTCCCAGTCCGGCGGTATCGGCATGGCCGTGCTGGGGTTCGCCCGCAGCACGGGGACGGGCGTGTCGGCGATCGTGGGGCTCGGCAACAAGGCGGACGTGGACGAAGACGACCTGCTGACGTGGTTCTGCGAGGACCCGCACACCGAGTGCGTCGCCATGCACCTGGAGGACCTCAAGGACGGGCGCGCCTTCGTCGAGGCCGCGCGGGCGACCGTACCGAAGAAGCCCGTCGTGGTCCTCAAGGCGGGGCGGACCGCCGCGGGCGCGCGGGCCGCCGGTTCCCACACGGGGGCGCTCGCCGGGGACGACGCCGTCTACGACGACGTGCTCAAGCAGGCCGGGGTCATCCGGGCGCCCGGGCTGAAGGAGATGCTGGAGTACGCGCGCGCGTTGCCGGTGCTTCCCACGCCCCGGGGCGACAACGTCGTCGTCATCACCGGGGCCGGCGGCAGCGGGGTGCTGCTGTCGGACGCGGTGACCGACAACGGCCTGTCGCTGATGGAGATCCCGCCCGACCTGGACGCCGCCTTCCGCGCGTTCATCCCGCCGTTCGGGGCGGCGGGCAACCCGGTGGACATCACCGGGGGCGAGCCGCCGTCGACGTACGAGGCGACGATCCGGCTGGGCCTGGAGGATCCGCGGATCCACGCGCTGGTCCTCGGCTACTGGCACACCATCGTCACTCCTCCCATGGTGTTCGCCGAGCTCACCGCGCGCGTGGTGGAGGAGTTCCGGGCACGCGGCGTCGAGAAACCGGTGGTGGCCTCCCTGGCGGGCGACGTCGAGGTGGAGGAGGCCGCCCGGTACCTCTTCGAACGGGGGGTCGTGGCGTACCCGTACACGACGGAGACGCCGGTGGCCGTGCTCGGCGCGAAGTACCGCTGGGCGCGGGCGGCCGGGCTGCTGGGGGGCGGTTCCTGAGGTGAGGAGGCAGGGGGCCGGGCGGCGGTGCGCGTCGGCCGGCCCCAGGACCCGTGCGCGCACGGAAGGCATGTGGGCGGGGGACACCGGCCGGATCTTTCGACGCAAGGGGTGCTGAGCCACGTGACAACGACCGGATTCTCGAACACGTCCGTCCCGTTCCGGGAGGTGACGGACCGCAATGGCCGCGTGTACCGGATCGGGGAGTCCGACCTCGACATCATGGGACGGCCACGCAGATGGATGGTCATCCTGCCGTGGATCGGCATGATGGGCATCAGCTCCGCCGAGTACGCGTTCACATCGGCGGAGGACACGCTCCACGAGGCCCATCGGTGGAGCAGCGGGCACATCTTCTGGCTGATGGGCGTCTGGGTGTTCTTCCAGGCGGCCGTCGCCTTCCCGGCCGGGCAGTTACGGGAAAGCGGCCGGCTGCCGGCCCGCTCGGCGATGCTGCTCGGCGCGGTGGGGACCCTGCTGGGCTATGTGTCGCTGGCCTACGCCCCGCATGTCGCCGTCGCCTACCTCGGCTTCGGCATGTGCAGCGGGGTCGGCGCCGGCCTGGCCTACGCGACCTGCGTGAACATGGTCGGCAAGTGGTACCCGGAGCGCAAGGGCGGCAAGACGGGCTTCGTCAACGGCGGTTTCGCCTACGGTTCCGTGCCCTTCGTGTTCCTGTTCACCTCGTACATGGACCTGGGCAACTACCACGCGGTGCTGGTCTCGGCCGGGGTCGGGCTGTGCCTGGTCGTGGCCGGGGCCGGCTGGTTCTTCCGGGACCCGCCCAAGAACTGGTGGCCCGCGCACGTCGACCCGCTCCGGCAGACCGACGATCCGAAGATCCGCCGGGCGCTGGAGAAGAACCCGCCGGCGGTCAGGCAGTACACCCCCAAGGAAGCCGCCGGCACCCCCGTCCTGTGGTTGATGTGGTTCTGTCTGCTGTGCACGGCCGGCATCAACATCTTCGGCATCGCCTTCCTGGTGCCCTTCGGCAAGGACATGGGCTTCGCGGGCGGGATCGTGGCCACCGCGATGTCCCTGAAGGCCATCGTCAACGGCACCGGGCGGGGGGTGATCGGCTGGATCTCCGACCGCTACGGCCGTCGCGGCACGCTCGTCATCGTGTGCCTGGTGCTGGGCGCCGCCCAGTTCGGCGTGCTGGTCTCCGGCCGGATGGGCGTCATGCCGTTCTTCCTGCTGTGCTCCATGGTCTCCGGTTTCGGCGGCGGGGCGATCTTCCCGCTCTTCGCGGCCATGACGGCGGACTACTTCGGCGAGAACAACAACGCCACCAATTACGGCATGGTCTACAGCTCGAAGCTGGTCTCGGGGCTGGTCGGCTCGGGCCTGGGCGCGGTCGTCGTCGGCGCCTGGGACTACGAGGGCGCCTTCGTCCTGGCCGGAAGCATCGGCCTGGCCTCCGCCGTACTGGCGCTCTTCCTGAAGGCGCCGGGCCGGCCCGGGCCCCGGCGTGTCGTGCCCAACCCGCGGCCGCTGGGCGAGGAGCCGGCGTAACGGCGACGGCCGGGGGAGGACGGCGGCCCTTCGCGCGACGGTGTCGCGGGGAGGGCCGCCGCCGCCGTGCGTACGGGCCGCGCGGGGGATGCCGGCTCGGGCGGCAGGGCGGCAGGGCGGCAGGGCGGCAAGGCGGCAAGGCGGCAAGGCGGCAAGGCGGCAAGGCGGCAAGGCGGCAAGGCGGCAAGGCGGCAAGGCGGCGGAAAACGAGTGGCCGGGTGCCGTGGGCGCGGGTACGTTTCCTTCCATGGGAACTCTGTGATCGCCCCGAGCGCGACCGCGTCGAGCACCGCTCCGCCGTCCTAACGCTCTCTCGCGCCCATCCGTCCGTTCTGCCGGCCTCGGCCGAGAACAGGGGCTTTCGCATGCGTGCGGCACACCCTTCCCCTTTCCCTTTCCCTTCCTCGCGTTCTTCCTCGCGTTTTTCTTCTCGTTCCTCCCAGCTCTCCCTGCACTGCGTCACCCGGAAGTACGGCGACCGTACTGTGCTGGACCGGGTCTCCTTCAGCCTGACGCCCGGTGAGAAGGCCGGCGTCGTCGGCGACAACGGGGCCGGGAAGTCCACCCTGCTCCGTCTCCTGGCCGGCGTGGAACGGCCCGACGCGGGCGAGGTGACGGTGGCCGCCCCCGGCGGGACCGGGTACCTCCCCCAGACGATCGGCCTGCCCGCCGAGGCCGACGTCCAGGACGCCATCGATCTGGCGCTGGCGGAACTTCGCGCGCTGGAAACCGAGCTGCGGCGGGCCGAGGCCGCCCTGGCCGAGGCCCCCGCGGGCGCGGAGCTGGAGGCCGCCCTCGCGACGTACGCGCTGCTGACCGAGCGGTACGAGGCCCGCGCCGGGTACGGCGCCGACGCCCGCGTGGACGCCGCGCTGCACGCGCTCGGGCTCCCCGGGCTGGCCAGGAACCGGCGGCTGGGTTCGCTCTCCGGCGGCGAACGGTCGCGGCTGGCGCTGGCGGCGACGCTGGCCTCCCGGCCGGAACTGCTGCTGCTCGACGAGCCGACCAACGACCTCGACGACCGCGCGGTCGCCTGGCTGGAGGACCGGCTGCGGGCCCACCGCGGCACGGTCGTGGCGGTCACCCACGACCGGGTCTTCCTGGAGCGGATCACCGCCACGGTCCTGGAGGTCGAGGGCGGCCGGGTCACCCGCCACGGCAACGGCTACGGCGGGTACCTGACCGCCAAGGCCGCGGAGCGACGGCGGCGGCAGCAGCGGTACGACGAGTGGCGGGCCGAGCTGGCCCGCAGCCGCCGGCTGGCCGAGTCGGGCGTGGTCCGCCTCGACGGCATCCCGCGCAAGATGCCGAGGGCCTCCTTCGGCCACGGCGCGTTCCGCGCACGGGGGCGCGCGCACGGCGCGATGAGCCGGATCCGCATGGCGAAGGAGCGGGTCGAGCGGCTGTCCGCCCGTCCGGTGGCGCCCCCGCCGGAACCGCTGCGCCTGACCGCCCGCATCGCCACCACGGGGCGCCTCGGCGGGATGCCGGCCGCACGGCTCGACGGCGTGGTGGTGCGCGACCGCCTGCGGATGCCCGCGCTGCGGCTCGAAGCGGGCGAGCGGCTGCTGGTCACCGGGCCCAACGGCGCGGGCAAGAGCACCCTGCTGCGGGTCCTGGCCGGGGAGCTGCGGCCGGACGCGGGGACGGTCCTGGTGCCCGGCCGGGTGGGGCATCTGCGGCAGGAGGAGACGCCGTGGCCGGCGGGGATGACGGTGCTGAAGGCGTTCGCCCACGGCCGCCCGGGTGCGCCACAGGAGTGGGCCGACCCGCTGCTGTCGCTCGGCCTGTTCGAGCCCGAGGCGCTGGGGCTGCGCGTCGGGGAACTGTCGTACGGGCAGCGGCGCCGTATCGAGCTGGCCCGGCTGGTCGGCGACCCGGTCGACCTGTTGTTGCTGGACGAGCCGACCAACCACCTCTCCCCCGCCCTCGTGGAGGAGCTGGAGAGGGCGCTGGACGCCTACGCGGGCGCGCTGGTGCTGGTCACCCATGACCGCCGGATGCGGTCCGGGTTCTCCGGTTCCCGGCTGGAACTGCGAGGCGGTGCGCCGGCCTGCGGCCGGTGACGGCACGGGCCGCTGCGGGCCGGTGGCCGGGCGGGCGGGGTGGCGCTTCCCGCCCGGCCACCGGGCGCGGGGTGCTAGGGCTTCTCGTGGCGGCGGCGCTTGCGCAGGGCCGCGAGGTTGTCGTAGCTGATCTTCGCGTAACGCAGCGACCGGCCGGGCTCGGTGGAGCTCGGGGCGTTGTCGTCCTCGACCATCGGGTTGTGGTAGCCGCGGTGGCCGACGCGCGAGAAGAACGTCGTGTAGTCGATGACGCCGGTTCCGAAGGGCACCATCTCGTAGCCCATGCCGTTGGTCGTGCTGACGACGCCGTCCTTGGCGTGGAACAGCGGATAGCGCTTGTTGTGGCGGGCGACGAGTCCGGCCGGGTCGAAGACGCTCTCGCGGGTGGAGCCGTCGTGGGCCGTGTAGGTGCGGAACTTGTACTGGGCGACGTGGGCCCAGAAGACGTCCATCTCGAGCCAGACGAGCCTGGGGTCGGTGACCTTGAGGAAGTACTCCAGTTTCCGGACGCCGGAGCTGCGCGTGGGGCGGCCCTGGGCGTCGAGCGGGCCGCCGTCGAGCAGGAAGCCGTAGGCCGCGTCGTGGTTGTGGGTGTAGAGCTTGATGCCCTCCCGCCGGGCGATCTCGCCGAGGGCGTTCCACTTGTCGGCGGCCACGTCCCAGTCGGCGCGGTAGGAGCTGCCGGTGGGGTCGCCTCCGGTGCCCATGTGGTCCATGCCGAGGATGTTGGCGATCTCCAGGTGCTTCTTGAAGGTGTCGACGTCAGTCGTGGTCAGCGGCCAGGAGGGCGGGATGAAGCCGTGGTTGCCCTGGGCCCTGAGGCCGTACTCGTCGAGCCAGCGGCGCAGCAGCCGGGCGCCCTGCACGGACTCCAGGTCGGCTCCGCCGGGGGCGTTGGCGTGCTGGCGGTACCCGGCGAACTCCACCTGCCGGTAGCCGTACCGTGCCAGCTCCTTGAAGACCTCGCGGAAGCCCGAGGGCAGGTCGGTGGCGAGGGGGTCGCGGCCGGTGGCGTCGCGGACGGTGTAGAGGATGATGCCGCGCCGGTGGGCCGGGATCAGGACGTCGCCGCCGCGGTCGTGTTCTTCGCCGTGCTCCTGCGCCGCCAGCGCCGGAGGGGCGCCGAAGACCGGTGCGGCGATCGCGGCGGTCGCGGCGGCGGTGCAGGTGCTCAGGAAGCGGCGGCGGCCGATGCCCAGCCGTCGGCGCAGGGCCTCGTCGGGGCCGTCGGCGGCGGGGGTGCCAGCGGTGGGCGAGGTGTCGCGAAAGAGGCTCACGGGTGCCTGCTCTCTCTGTCGTGGCCCGCCCTGGTGCCGCCGGGGCGGGCCGTTGTCAGTGGCGTGTGTTTCACTCTCGGTAGCCGGATCTCGGTGGTGCGTCAGCCGAGTCCGGCGAGGTGGAGCAGGAGTTGCTTGACGTCGGTGGCCGCGACGCGGTCGCCGACTGCGCGGGGGGTGGAGCAGATGAGGAGCGGACCGTCGTCGTCGCTCGCGGGGAGGCGGCCGTGGCTGCCGCGAATAGGTGAGGCGTCCAGCGGCACGACCGCCATGCGGTAGCGCATGCCGAGCTTCTTGCGGGCCAGGGCGGTGGCCGCCTTGACCTTGACGTAGGGATCCAGGGGGTCCATGAACAGCTCGACCGGGTCGTAGCCGGGTTTGCGGTGGATCTCGACGAGCCGCGCGAAGTCGGGCGCGCGGGCGTCGTCGAGCCAGTAGTAGTACGTGAACCAGGCGTCCGGCTCGGCGACGGCGACGAGGTCGCCGGCGCGGGGATGGTCGAGGTGGTGGGTCTTCTTGCCCTCGTCGTCGAGGAGCTGGTCGATGCCGGGCAGGTTCTCCAGGGCGCTCCGGGCGGCGTCCAGGTCCTCGGGGCGGCGGACGTAGACGTGGGCGATCTGGTGGTCGGCGACCGCGAAGGCGCGGGAGGCCATCGGGTCGAGGTACTCCATGCCGTCCTGCGTGTGCACCTCCAGGAGCCCGGCGCGGCGCAGGGCGCGGTTGATGTCGACGGACCGGTTCACGCGGGTGATGCCGTACTCGGACAGGGCGACGACGGTGCGGCCCTCGGCGCGGGCGTCGTCCAGGAGGGGCGCCATCGCCGCGTCCAGGTCTGCGGCGGCTTTCTGGGAGCGCGGGTCGTCGGGGCCGAAGCGCTGCAGGTCGTAGTCGAGGTGAGGGAGGTAGCACAGGGCCAGGTCGGGGCGGCGGGTGCGCAGGATGTGCCGGGTGGCGTCGATGATCCACCGGCTGGAGGTCAGGTCGGCGCCGGGACCCCAGAAGTGGAAGAGCGGGAAGGTGCCGAACTTTTCGGTGAGTTCGTCGTGCAGGGCCGGGGGCCTGGTGTAGCAGTCGGGTTCCTTGCGGCCGTCGGCGTAGTAGACGGGGCGGGGGGTGACGGTGATGTCGGTGTCGGCGCCCATGGCGTACCACCAGCAGATGTTGGCGACGGTGTAGCCGGGGTGGGCGCGGCGGGCGGCGTCCCAGAGCTTGTCACCGGCGACGAGTCCGTTGTGCTGGCGCCACAGCAGGACGTCGCCGAGTTCGCGGAAGTACCAGCCGTTGCCGACGATGCCGTGCTCGGAGGGGAGGGTGCCGGTGAGGAAGGTGGACTGGGCGGCGCAGGTGACGGCGGGTAGGACGGTGCCCAGGGGCGCGTGGGAGCCGGAGCGGGCGAGGCTCCTCAGGTGCGGCATGTGGTCGAGGAGGCGGGGGGTGAGGCCGACGACGTCCAGGACGAGCAGCGGGGTCGGACCGCCGGGGCGGGTCATGGCAGCTCCTTCAGGCCGAGGTCGGTCAGCAGGTCGCGGGCGAGGGTCAGCTCGGCGGCGATGCCGTCGGTGAGCTGGGCGCGGGCGCGGGGCCGCAGCTCGGGCGGGAGGGCCTGCCAGGTGTAGGTCTCGAC
>NZ_WYCT01000639.1 GCF_011008945.1 Streptomyces harenosi | reverse complement strand
GTCTGCGGCCGTGGGGCGGGTGATGAGCAGGGAGGGGTCGGTCATCAGGGTGCCGCTGCGGGTCAGCTCGTCGAACGTGCGCCGCCAGGCGGCGCCGAAGGAGAGCGTGTGGTGGGCGAGTTGGGGCCAGGTGCGGGTGGTGCCGGCGTGCAGCACGACCGCCGAGGGCGCGTGCCGCAACGGCAGCGGGCGGCGCGGCCGGCGGCCCAGCAGCCGGTGTGCCACGGGCAGGTCGGGGGTGAGGACGACGGCGTCGCAGGGGACGCGGTCGTGGGCGGTGACGACGGCGGTGATCCGGTCCCCGGACCGCTCCAGGTGGGTGACGTCCTCGCCGAAGCGCAGGTCGGCCCCCGCGTCGGCGGCAGCGGCGGCCATGGCGCGCGGCAGGGCGTGCATGCCGCCGCGCGGGAAGTACACGCCCGCCACGGTGTCCATGTAGGCGATGACGGCGTAGGCGGCCAGCGCCCGGGCCGGTGCCACACCGGCGTACAGGGCCTGGAAGGAGAACACCCGCTTCAGGCGCTCGTCGGTCAGGAACCGCCCGATGCGCGCGTCGAGCCGGCCGAAGCCGCCGAGCGCGGCGAGCCGGGCCAGGTCGGGGGTGAGCAGGTCCAGCGGCGAGTCGAAGTCGGCGTCGATGAAGCGGCGCATCTGCACCGCGTACAGCCGGGTCAGCCAGGTGCGCAGCCGGCGGTATCCGGCGGCCTCGCGGGGGCCGGCGAACCGCTCCACCTCGGCCTCCATGGCGGTGGCGTCCGTGTGCACGTCGAGGGTGCTGCCGTCGGCGAAGCAGGCCCGGTAGGCGGGGTGCAGCGGCAGCAGCTCGACGCGGTCCCGCAGCCGCTCGCCGACGGCCGCGAACGCCTCGTCGGCCAGCTGGGGCATGGTCAGCACGGTGGGGCCCGTGTCGAGGAGGTATCCGCCGAGCTCACGGCGCCCGGCCCGGCCGCCCGGCAGCCGGTCCCGCTCCAGGACCGTCACCCGCCGCCCGGCGCCCAGCAGGTGCAAGGTGGCCGACAGCCCGGCCAGCCCCGCCCCGACGACCACGACGTGGTCGGTGCGGCCGGGCATGGTCCGGGTCACCGCCGGACCTCTCCCGCGGCCGGGGCGGGTCCGTTCCGGCGCTGCCGGGGCCGGGCCGCGGGGTGCGCGACCGCCCCCGGTCGCCTCCGGCCGCGGCGGGCGCCGCCGGCTCGGCTGGGTCGCATCCCGGGCTCTCCTCTCGTCGTCGGTCGTCGCTCGTCGGTCGTCTGTCCGGGCCGCCGGCGGGGGCGGGTCCGGCCGGGGCG
>NZ_WYCT01000638.1 GCF_011008945.1 Streptomyces harenosi | reverse complement strand
GCATCGGCCCCTTCAACCTCTCCCTCGCCGCCCTCGCCCACCCCCTCGCCGAGCTGGACACCGCCTTCTACGACCGGAGCCCCACCTTCCGGTGGCACCCCGGCCTCCTCATCGAGGACAGCACCATCCAGGTCCCCTTCCTCGCCGACCTCGTCACGCTCGCCGATCCGGCCAGCCCCTGGACCTTCCTCAACTACCTCAAGACCCGCGAACGCCTCTTCCCCTTCTACTTCGCCGAGCGCTTCCACATCCGCCGCACCGAATACGACGCCTACTGCCGCTGGGTCGCCGGCAACCTCCCCGCGCTCCACTTCGGCCACCGCGTCGACGCCGTCCGCTGGAACCCCGGACACGAGGTCTTCGAGATCGACCACACCCGGCTCGGCGGCGACGGACAGCCGGAGACCCACGGCCGCACCCGCGCCAGGAACGTCGTCCTCGGCATCGGCACCGAACCCCACGTCCCCGACCCGCTCAAACCCCTCGTGGGCGCCCCCGGCGTACCCGTCGTCCACGCCGCCGACTACCTCCACCACCGCGACACCCTGCTCGCCGCCGGCCACATCACCGTCATCGGCACCGGCCAGTCGGGCGCCGAGATCTTCCTCGACCTGCTCCGCCACCGTCCCGCCGGCCGGGAGAGGATCCACTGGCTCGGCCGGACCGGGGCCTTCGCCCCCATGGAGTACTCCAAACTCGGCCTGGAACACTTCACCCCCGACTACACCCGCTACTTCCACGGCCTCGCCGAACCCGTCCGCGACCGGCTCGTGCCCGCCCAGTGGCAGCTCCACAAGGGCATCGACACCGACACCCTCGCCGCCATCCACGACGAGCTCTACCGGCGCACCCTCCACGGCGGCTGGCCCGACGCCGTCCTCACCCCCGGCGTCCGCGTCCGCACCGCCGGCCGCGTCGCCGCCACCCGGATCGAACTCCACCTCGAACACACCCAGCAGCACACCCGCACCCGCCTCACCACCGACGCCGTCGTGCTCGCCACCGGCTACCGGCAGCGCCCCCTCGACCAGCTCCTGGCCGGCCTCGACCCCTACCTGTGCCGCGACAGCAGCGAACGCCCCCACGTCGACGCGCGCTTCCGGCTCGCCCTCGACCCCCGCATCACCGCCTCCGGCTGCCACGTCTACGTCCAGAACGCCGAGATCCACACCCACGGGGTCGGCACCCCCGATCTGGGGCTCGCCGCCTGGCGCAGCGCCACCATCCTCAACACCCTCACCGGCACGGAGCCCTACCCCCTGCCCACCCGCACCGCCTTCACCACCTTCGGCCTCACCC
>NZ_WYCT01000637.1 GCF_011008945.1 Streptomyces harenosi | reverse complement strand
GGCAGGGGGGCGCCGCCCGCGTCCGTGCCGGGGAGGTCCGCCGGCCGGTGCACGGGGGCGGGACGGCCGGAGCCGTCCGCCTGGGGCGCCGCGGGCCACTCCACGCCGGCGGCCCGGCCCGCGGCCGAGCCGTGCAGGGCGATCGTCGGGTGGTCCTCGGGCCGCGCCGGTACGGCGGACAGGTCGTATCCGCACGCACCGCAGAAACGGTCACCCGACTCCAGGGGCTCCGCACAGCTCGGACACGTCGGCAAAGCGGCCTGCTGAGGCATCTGCGACATCAACTACACCCACGTTCGGGGGCGGTAACGGTTGGCACGTTCCACCAGGTCGATCCTCTCCTCGCCGCCCCGCGCCAGCCGGGCGAGCGTGCGGTACGCCCGCTCCAGGCCGAAACGCAGACCCCGTTCGTCCAGGCCGCTGCCCAGCAGCGTCCGTCCCCCGGCGGCATGGGGGACCCCGCTGCTCGAAGCGGACCGCGAGCCCGGGGCAGGGACGGAACCCTGGCCCCCGGAGAGTACCCAGTCCAGCGCGCAGCCGAGGACTTCGGCCGACAGCCGCTCCCGGCGCGCCGGATCCAGACCGTACACGTCCAGCGCCTCCACCTGCCGTGCGGCGGCGGCCAGATCGTCCGGGAGCGTCTCGTCGCCGGCAGTCGCCGCGCGGTGCCGCAGCCTGGCCCGGACGGCCGCCACCCGTGCCGCCGTGTAGTGGATCGAGGACTCCGGGACCGACTCCAGGGTCCGTACGGCGCCGCCGCGGTCGCCCGCCGCCAGCCGGACGCGGGCCAGGCCGAAGGCCGCGCTCACATGGCCGGGGTCGGCCGACCACACCAGGTGGTAGTACCCGGCGGCCTCCTCCGGCCGCCCCAGCGCCTCCGCGCACAGACCGAGCGCCAGCTTGGGCGCGACCTCGCCGGGGAAGGCGTCGTAGACGGCGTCGAACGCCGGTGCCGCGCCCTCGGGATCACCGGTCACCAGTGCGGTCACGCCCCGGTGCCACACCACCCGCCAGTCGTCGGGCCGTTCGTCCTCCAGTGCGGTCAGAATGCGCAGCGCCCCGGGCGTGTCGCCGGTCTCCAGCAGGGCCCGGCTCCACCGCAGCCGGGTCTCGGCCGAGGGTGCCGGCGCCGCCGCCAGCGCGCCGAGCAGCTCGCCCGGCGCGGAGGCCACGAGGCCCGCCAGGAAACCGGCGTCGGGGTCGTCCGGGTCCACCCGGGGGACGGGCAGGGCGAGCGCGGCGGCGGGGGCGTCGACGGGCTTCACCAGCCGGGCGGGGCCACCGGCCGAGGGGGCAGCGGCCGAGGG
>NZ_WYCT01000636.1 GCF_011008945.1 Streptomyces harenosi | reverse complement strand
ACGCGCTGCTGGGAGGGTCCGTTGGGTGCGGTCAGGCCGTTGGAGGCGCCGTCCTGGTTGACCGCGCTGCCCCGTACCACCGCCAGGATGCGGTGCCCGTTGCGCTCGGCGTCCGAGAGCCGCTCGAGGAGAAGCAGGCCGGCGCCCTCGCCCCAACCCGTGCCGTCGGCCGCAGCGGAGAACGCCTTGCACCGGCCGTCCTCGGACAGGCCCCGCTGGCGGGAGAACTCCACGAACGCCTGTGGGGTCGACATCACCGTCGCGCCGCCCGCCAGGGCCATGGTGCACTCGCCCGAACGCAGCGCCTGACTGGCCAGATGCAGAGCGACGAGCGACGACGAGCACGCGGTGTCGACTGTGACCGCGGGACCTTCGAGGCCCAGCACGTACGCCACACGACCGGAGGCGATGCTGCCGGCGCTCCCGTGGCCGAGATAGCCCTCGTAACCGGCCGGCGCGGTGAGGAACCGGCTCGCGTAATCGTGGTAGATGACCCCCGCGAAAACACCGGTGGACGTGTTGCGCAGGGCGTCGGGGTTGATGCCGGCGTTCTCGATGGCTTCCCAGGCGGTTTCGAGGAGGAGCCGCTGCTGGGGGTCCATGGCCAGCGCCTCGCGGGGACTGATGCCGAAGAACTCGGCGTCGAACTCACCAGCTTCGTAGAGGAAACCGCCTTGCTGGGTGTAGGTGGTGCCGTGGCGGTCCGGGTCGGGGTCGTAGAGGTTCGCCACGTCCCAACCACGGTTGGTGGGGAACCCGCCGACCGCGTCGTGTTCATCGCTGAGGAGCTGCCACAGGTCGTCCGCCGTCCGTACGCCGCCCGGGTAGCGGCACGCCATGCCGACGATCGCGATGGGTTCGTCGGTGGTTGCCGCGCGGAGGGGCAGACGGGTGATGGCGTCCGTCTCCGCTCCGACAATCTCCGACTGGAAGTACTGGCGGAGTGCCACCGGCGTGGGGTGGTCGAACACCAGGGTGGTCGGCAGTTCGAGTCCGGTGGCTGCGGCGAGCCTGTTGCGCAGTTTGATGGCGGCCAGTGAGTCGAAGCCGAGGTCCTTGAACGCCCGGTGGGGATCCACCACCTCGGGCGTGGCGTGACCGAGCACGGCGGCGACCTGCGTCAGGACGAGGTCGAGGAGCACTTCTTCGCGCTCTTGAGGACTTCGTCCGGCAAGGGTGTCCCGAAGTGATGTCGATCGAGGCGCGGGCGCGTCCTCGTCATTCGCCGGGGCGGCCGACACGTCACCCGCTTCGGCGCCAGAGGGCGCCTGGAGCCAGTAGTGCTGGCGTTGGAAGGGGTAGGTGGGGAGGTCGGGGATGGGG
>NZ_WYCT01000635.1 GCF_011008945.1 Streptomyces harenosi | reverse complement strand
GTGCACGATCGGGCGGCGGGGGCGCGGGTCCGTGACCGGGGAAGAAAAACGGGCCGGTCCGTGGGGGGGAGACGGACCGGCCCGAGGGGGGGAGTTCCACCATAACCCTTCGTAAGTGATGCTGCGCGCATCGGCGGGAAACAACTACTCTCCGGAGCCACCCGGCGACACCGCGCTTGACGCGGGAGCCCTCGTTCCCAGCGGGCGCACGGGTGAAACACAGCGGAATCACAGGGGATCCGGGTGGGACGCCGAGGTATCCGGGGGTGTTCGTACGCGGGGGCTCGCACGGCGCGCCCGCGCCGGCATCCCCCGCCCGGGTGAACCGGGTCGCGCGCGCCCCTTTGACCGGCGTACGCAGGGAGCACAGCACCGCGCAGCCCCCTCCACTGCGCGGTACCCCTCGCGCAGCTTTGCTCGCGCGAATGCATTGGTCTGAACTTATGTGATCGGGCCCACCGGATGCGACCCCGGTGCATAACGATGTGGAAACCCTGCGAGGATCCGTGGGTGCCGCCGCACCCGCTGCGGGAGCGGTCACCGGCCGGGTCTGCGGGCCTCGAAGAGGTGCCGGGCGCTGTGCGCGACGAAGGGGCCCCCGGCCTCGATCCGCTCGTGCAGGGCCCGCAGTCGCGGCTCGTACTCCTCGACGGTGAAGCCGGGCACCATCCAGACCACCTTGCGCAGGAAGTGGACGACGGCGCCGATGTCGTGGAACTCCATCCGCAGCCGCTCGGCGCGCAGGTCGGTGATCTCCAGCCCGGCGGCCTCGGCCGCGGCGCGCTCCCGGTCGGGGTGCCGGGCCGAGCGGGCCTCCTCGGGCCGGGGGCCGAGGAAGTACTCGACGAGTTCGAAGGCGCTGGCCGGGCCCACGTGCTGGGCGAAGTAGGTGCCGCCCGGCTCCAGGACGCGGGCGATCTCCGTCCAGTGCGGCCGGACCGGGTGCCGGCTCACGACGAGGTCGAAACTGGCGTCCGCGAAGGGCAGCGGCGCGTCCTCGGGCGAGGCGACGACCGCCACGCCGCGCGGGCGGAGCAGGGCGGTGGCCCTGGCGATGTTGGGCGGCCAGCCCTCGGTGGCGACGACGAGCCGGGGGCGGCCCGGGGCGGCGCCCAGGGCGAAGTCCAGGACCTCCCCTCCCCCGGTCTGCACGTCCAGCACGGCCCGCGCGCCGCCCAGCCGGCCGGCCATCGACCGCGCGTACCCCCACGAGGGCCGCGCCTCGGTGGCCCGCCCCTCGAACCAGGAGAAGTCCCAGCCCTCGGTGGGCGCGGCGACGGCCTCGGCGACCAGGTCCTCGAAGGCTGTCTCTTATACACCTCTGACGCTGCCGACGAAGCTAGAA
>NZ_WYCT01000634.1 GCF_011008945.1 Streptomyces harenosi | reverse complement strand
GCCGAGGCCCCCGCCCGGCCGAGGTCCCCACCCGCTCACCCGGCCGAGGCCCCCGCCCGGCCGACGCGCCGTGCGGCCGACGCGCCATGCGGCCGACGCGCCATGCGGCTGACGCACCGTCCGGCCGACGCACCGTCCGGCCGTACGTGGCGTGGTGCCGCGGTCAGGAGACGTCGGCGCGGATCGGGTCGCCGAGGAAACCGTCCGTGAAGGTCACGTACCGGGGAGTGAACTTCCCCTTGCCGGTGACGGTGCCGGAGATGTTCTCACCGGGCGCCAGGTCCACGGTGTCGATCTGCTTCTCGTCGGCGGCCAGCTCGATCGTGTGCTTGGTGCCCTTGGTGTCCGTGATGCTGAAGTACAGCGGGTTCACATCCACCTGCTCGTCGCCGTTGTTCGTGATCGTGACGAGGACGCTGGTGTAGTCGTCGCCATCGGCGAGGATGGTCCCGGCGAACGCCGTCTTCTTGGCCGTGATCCTGACCGGCCCCTGGTCCTGGGCCTCCTCCGCGGGCTCGGCCTCGTTCTTCTCCCGCGCCGCCCCGCCCTCGGACCCGCCCTCGGCCGCGTCCTTCGCTCCGGCATCGGTCTTCGGCTTGTCACCGGCCACGGCGGTCCTGTCCTTGCCACCGTCACCGCCGTCGTCACCGGAGTCGCCGCCGCCGGCCACGACGCCGATGAGGATGAAGAGGACGAGCAGACCCACGGCGCCCAGGCCGATCATCTTGCCGACGCCGCGCTTCCCCGGCGGTTGCTGCGGGGGCACACCGTAGGCGGGGTACGCGGACTGCTGCGGAGGCACACCGAAGGGCTGCTGGGGCGGCGCGCCGTACGGCGGCTGCTGCGGGGGCGCGCCGTAGGGCGGAGGCTGCTGCGGGCCGCCCCATCCGGGCTGCTGCGGATACTGCTGCTGCGGCACGTGGGGCTCCGGCGCGTGAGGCTGCTGCCCGTGCCCGTACGGTCCCTGCGCTCCCTGCGTTCCCTGGGGACCCTGGGGTCCCGGCACTCCCTGGGGTTCTTGCGGTCCCTGTGGGTGCGCTCCCTGGGGTGGTGGGCCCTGTGGTTCCTGCGGCTGCTGCGGGTACTGCTGGTTCATATGGCTCCCCGAGGTCTTCCCATGGCTTGCGGGTGTACGACTCGTGGAGATACCGCGAGGTTGTACAAAATTGAAGAAGATCCTTTCCGCGGAGGATCTCTCCGGCGGCAGCCTTACCCGGCCGCGGGCGCAACGGGCAGAATCGAGACACTTCCGGATCGGGCGGTAACCGCGGAAACCGGTTCTCCGCCCGGTGCGTTCACGGGTCCGAGGTGTCCACCGCCCCCAGGGAGCCCCCATGCCGCCCCACGC
>NZ_WYCT01000633.1 GCF_011008945.1 Streptomyces harenosi | reverse complement strand
GGCCGGGGCGGCGGACGGGCGGGCCGCCGCGGCGGGCCGGCCGCCGGGACGCCGTCCCGCGTCCCGGTCCTCGGCGCGTCGTGGGGGGTGCCACGGGGCGGAGTCCGCGGTGCGGGCGGGTGCGGGGCGGACCCGTCCGGGTGCGGACGTTGCCCGCACGCGCGCGGGCGGACGCTGGTGCGTGTGGCCGAGGGGCCGCGCGCGGGTGCGCGGACGTACACGCGCGGGCATGCGGCCTCGCGCGGGCGTGCGTCCTTACACGTACGGGTGAGGCTCAGAACCGCCCGGCGCCCAGGTCGCGGGAGACCGCCCGGGCGCAGTCGCGCACCGCCGCCACCAGCTCGGGCCGCAGCTCGCCGTCCCGGCACAGCCGCTCGACGGCGCCGGTGATGCCGACGGCGCCCACCGGCATGCGCCGCCGGTCGTGGATGGGGGCCGCGATGGAGGCGACGCCCTCCCAGGTCTCCTCGACGTCCGCCGCGTAGCCACGCGCGCGCGTGAGGTCGAGGATCTGCTCGAAGCCGTCGGGGTCGCAGACGGTCCGGTCGGTGAACGCCTTGCGCTCGGACTCCACCGCCTCGCTGCGGGCCACCGGGTCGTACGCCGACAGCACCTTGCCCAGGGCCGTGGAGTGCAGCGGCTGCATCGCCCCGATCTCCAGGACCTGACGGCTGTCGTCGGGCCGGAAGACGTGGTGCACGATCAGGACGCCCTGCTGGTGCAGGACGCCCAGGTAGACGCTCTCGCCGCTGGAGCGGGCCAGGTCGTCCGCCCACACCAGGGCGCGTGCCCGCAGCTCGTGCACGTCCAGGTAGGTCGTGCCCAGCCGCAGCAGCTCGGCGCCGAGCTGGTAACGGCCGGACGCGTCGTCCTGCTCGACGAAGCCCTCGTGCTGAAGGGTGCGCAGGATGCCGTGCGCGGTGCCCTTGGCGAGGCCCAGCGAGGAGGCGATGTCCGACAGGCCGAGCCGTCGCTCGCCGCCCGCGAGCAGCCGCAGCATCGCGGCCGCCCGTTCGAGCGACTGGATGTTCCGTGCCATCGCCGTACTGCCTCCGTCCCTTCGACTGCCGCCTTTGCGACATCGCTGCCGCCGTTCGGCATTGTCGAACACTACCGGTCGTTGCCGATCTGCCGCCAATGGTCGGTCGGCCACTGTGCGCGCCGGCCCGTCCGCCGGGGCGCACCCGCCCGGACGTGCCCGGGCGCGGCCGGACACGGGGGCGGGCCCGGGCCGGACGGTGCCCGGATACGGCTGGAAGGCGCCGCTCCCCTTTCCGTACGGGCTGTCGCCCGGGGAGCCGGCCGCCGGCGCAAGGGTAGGCCAGTCGGCGCAGGCGCCCGTCACCCCCGGGGGGACGGCCTCCCCGCACCTGTCTCTTATCCACATCTCCGAGCCCACGA
>NZ_WYCT01000632.1 GCF_011008945.1 Streptomyces harenosi | reverse complement strand
GGGCGGGGGGAGTGGACCGGGCGGCGGACGGTCCGGGGATCCGGCGACGGGTCCGGGGATGCGGCGACGGGTCCGGGGATGCGGCGACGGGTCCGGGACACGGCGGGCTCCCGGCGACGGGCGGACGGGTGGACGGGGGCGGGCAGATGCCGTAGACCGCAGCACCAGCCGGCCCCGTCCCGCCCTCCTTCCGTCCCTCCTCGGTGTTCGGGGCCTTGTCACCCTTCTTCCTTTTCCGCGTTCTTTTCCGTGATCCCGCGGTGCCCGCCGCGGCGAAAGAAGCGAGGGGAAGGGCCTGGCCGTGATTTCCGCGCGAGCTGGGCTCCAGGCGGATTTCGTTTTCTCTTGAGCGTCCCTCTTCGTGCTCCGGCCGGGTCCGGTTGGAATGCCCTTGAACCCTGGTCGACGGAAAGGGGGGTGTCGGGCAATTCCGGCTAGTGTGCTCGCGGCGACGGGATCGGTCACTGAGAGAACTCGACGAGATACGGAGGAAACCAGTGAAGATTCAGGTTCTGGGACCGTTGAGTGCCGAGGTCAACGGGGGATCGATTGTCCCGACGGCCGGCAAGCCGCGGCAGATTCTGTCTCTGCTCGCCCTCTACCCGGGACGGGTCATGCCCGTTCCCATGCTCATGGAGGAGATCTGGGGAACGGAGCCGCCGCCCAGCGCGCTCACCACACTGCAGACCTACATCCTCCAACTGCGCAGGCGCCTGGGCACCGCGATGGGACCCGACGCCCCCGGCGCGGCCAAGGAAGTCCTCGCCACCCGGCACGGCGGCTACCTGATGCAGATACCGGCCGAGAGCGTGGACGTGCACGAGTACGAACGCATGGTCACCGAAGGGCGGTCGGCCTTCGAGTCCGGCGACGACAACGGCTCGGCCGACTGCTTCCGCCGGGCACTGGCCCTGTGGCGCGGGCCGGCACTGGTCGACGTACGCGTCGGACCGATCCTCGAGATAGAGGTCATGCGCCTGGAGGAGAGCCGTCTGGGCACCATCGAACGACGCATCGACGCCGACCTGCGGCTGGGCCGACACTCCGAGCTCATCGCCGAGCTCACCGAACTGACCGCACGCTACCCCCAGCACGAAGGACTGCACTCCCAGGCCATGGTGGCGCTGTACCGGTCGGGCCGGCAGGCCTCCGCCCTCGACATCTACCGCAAGCTGCGCATCCGCCTGATAGAGGAACTGGGCGTGGAGCCCTCCCCGCAGGTACAGCGGCTGCACCAGGCCATGCTGGCCGTCGACCCCCAGCTCGACGTCGTCGCCGGACCACGGCGCAGCTCCACCTTCGACCTCTACGCCGCCTGAACCGCACCACCCGCCCCGCACCACCCCGCGCCCTGCGCACTGCACCATCGCGCGCCCTGCGCACTGCACCACCCCGCCCCACCGGACCGTCC
>NZ_WYCT01000631.1 GCF_011008945.1 Streptomyces harenosi | reverse complement strand
GTGGCGGGTCCGGTGGAGGTCGGGCGTGCGCTGGTGGGGGAGCGGGCGTGGCTGGAGCACCGGGCCGTCGTGCTCGCCGAGGACCTCGACGGCTTCCGGCACGGCCTCGACGCCCTCGCCAACGGCCTGCCGGCCGCCGGAGTCGTGGCCGGACGCACCGGCCCCGAGGCGGACGGCAAGGTCGCGCTGCTCTTCGGCGGCCAGGGCATCCAGTGGGACGGCATGGCCGCCGAACTCCTCGACTCCTCACCGGTCTTCTCCGGCCGCATGACCGAATGCGCCGACGCCCTGCGTCCGTACCTCGACTGGGAGCTGCTCGACGTCCTGCGCGGCGAACCGGACGCCCCGCCGCTGGACCGGGTCGACGTCGTCCAGCCCGTGCTCTTCGCGGTCATGGTGTCCCTGGCGGCGCTCTGGCGCTCCTGCGGTGTCCACCCCGACGCCGTCGCCGGGCACTCCCAGGGCGAGATCGCGGCGGCCTGCGTCGCCGGCGCCCTCTCCCTGGAGGACGCGGCGCGCGTGACCGCCCTGCGCAGCCAGGCCCTCGCCGCGCTCGCCGGACAGGGCGCCATGGCCTCGGTCGGCCTTCCGGCCGAGGACCTGGAACCGCGCCTCGCCGCCGGGGGCCCGGACCTGGTGGTCGCCGCCGACAACGGGGCCCGCTCGGCCGTGGTCTCCGGCTCCCCGGACGCGGTCGCCGCCCTGGTCGAGGAGCTGACCCGGGACGGCGTCCCGGCCCGCCTGCTGAAGGTCGACTGGGCATCGCACTCCCCGCAGGTCGAGGCGATCCGCGCAGAACTGCTCGACCTTCTCGCTCCCGTCACCCCGCGCCCCGCCGACATCCCGCTCTACTCCACCGTCACCGGCGAGCCCGTCGCCGGCACCGCACTCGACGCCGCGTACTGGTACCGCAACCTGCGCCGGCCCGTCCGGTTCCGGGACGCCACCCGCGCCCTCGCCCGCGACGGGCACACCGTCTTCGTCGAGGCCGGCCCGCACCCCGCGGTCGCCGTCGCGGTCCAGGAGACCCTCGACGACCTCGGCGCCGCCGACAGCGTGGTGGTCGGCTCACTGCGCCGGGGCGAAGGCGGCCTGCGGCGCTTCCTGGCCTCCGCCGCGGAGCTGTCCGTGCGCGGGGTGCGGGTGGACTGGGCTGCCGTGCTGGGCGGCGGGCCGTCCGGGGCCGCGCGCCGGGTCGACCTGCCGACGTACGCCTTCGAGCACGAGCGGTACTGGCTGGACCCGCAGGAGACACCGGCCGCGCCGGCCACCGCGGCGGACGGCCCGCTGTGGGAAGCCGTCGAACGGGAGGACCCGGCGGCCGTGGCCGCGCTGCTCGACGTGGACGAGGACGCGCCGCTCGACGCGCTGGTGCCCGCCCTGGGGCAGTGGCGTCGGGGTGCTCGGGAGCGTGCGGTGGTGGAGGGGTGGCGGTA
>NZ_WYCT01000630.1 GCF_011008945.1 Streptomyces harenosi | reverse complement strand
CCGCCGGGGAAGGGGGGTGGGGCGGCTTGTGGGTGTCACCAGGTCACGGGAAGGTTCTCCAGGCCGTAGACCAGGCTCTTCTGGCGGAAGGTCAGGTCGTCGACGTCGACCGCCAGGCGCATGTCGGGGAAGCGGGCCAGGAGGGAGGTGATGGCGATGTCGACCTCGCGGCGGGCCAGCGAGGCGCCGGCGCACAGGTGGGTGCCGAAGCCGAAGGCGACGTGGCGGTTGTCGCCGCGCTCGAGGTCGAAGCGCTCGGGGTCGGGGAAGGCCCGCTCGTCGTGGTTGGCGGAGGGGATGGCGAGGACGACCAGTTCGCCCACCTTCATGGTGGCGCCGGAGAACTCCATGTCCTGGTCGACGACGCGCAGGATGTTGTCCTGGGAGACGGACCAGAACCGCAGCGACTCCTCCACGAAGGCGGTGATGCGCTCGGGCTCCTCGATCAGCTTCCGGCGGACCTCGGGGTTGGTCATCAGCGTCAGCGCGCTCAGCGCGATCTGGCTGGTGGTGGTCTCGAAGCCGGAGACGAGGATGAAGCGGACCATGGGCAGCAGCTCGTCCCGGTCCAGCTCGCCGGTCCTGACCCGGTCGACGATCAGGCGGCTGATCAGGTCGTCGGCGGGCTCGAGCTCCCGTTCCTCGATGAGCCGGTTGAGGTAGTCGTTCATCTCGTAGTAGGCGGCCCAGGACTCCTCGGGCCGGTCCAGGCTCAAGATGGTGCGGCTCTGCTGGGCGAACTGCCGGTAGTCCTTCTGCGGGACGCCCAGGAGCTGGGCGATCACCTGGGTGGGCAGTGCCAGGGCGAACTCGGAGTACAGGTCCACCGGGCGCGGCAGCGTCTCCAGGTGGTCCAGGAGTTCGTCCACCAGGGCCTGGATGCGCGGGCGCCATTCCTTGATCCGGTGGGCGGTGAACTCCGTCATCATCATGTGCCGGAGCCGACCGTGCTCCGGCTCGTCCGTGCGCCAGAAGGAGTTGAGGTTCTCGTTGGGCGGCAGCTGGGTGCGGGCGCGCGCCATCTTGGTGTCGTCCGAGCTGAGCCGCGGGTCGTTCATGGCCTGGCGGACGTCGTCGTAGCTGGTGAGCAGCCAGGCCCAGTCGCCGTCGGGCAGGTCGACCTTGGTGGGCCCCTGGCCCCGCAGCGTGGTGTAGGCGGGCGGCGGGGCCATGGGGCACTGGCGGGTCATGGGGTAGGCGGGGTTCGCCATGATCGCACGTCCTTCGGATGCGTGGGGGCCGGTCCTGGGACAGCTCACGGTAGGGACGGTCTTTGACGCCCTGCTGACTGCGGGCTGACGGAGCGCTGGGGGCGCGGGCCGTTCCGGTGCGCGGTCAGCGCCCGGTCAGCGCCCGGCCCGCCGGGGCAGAGGGCGGGGGCGGGGGCCGGGGGGTCAGGCGGGGGCGCCGGCGGGGACCGGGGTGTGGAAGGCGCGCTGGT
>NZ_WYCT01000062.1 GCF_011008945.1 Streptomyces harenosi | reverse complement strand
CCGTGGTCCCGGCGCCGGACGAGGTGCGGCTTGCGGTGCCGAAGGCGTATGTGGTGCTGGCGGAGGGCTGGGAGCCGGGTCCGGACACGGCGAAGGTGCTGTTCGAGCACTCGCGCGAGGTGCTGGCCCCGTACAAGCGCATCCGGCGTCTGGAGTTCGGTGAGCTGCCCAAGACCATCTCGGGCAAGATCCGCCGGATCGAGCTGCGCGAGGCCACCGCCGCCGGCTCCGACCGGGAGTACCGCGAGGAGGACTTCCGGTGACCCCGCAGCCGTCCTACGCGCACGGCACCAGCACCACGCCGCTGCTCGGCGACACCATCGGCGCCAACCTCGACCGGACGATCGCCGCGTACCCCGACCGCGAGGCACTGGTCGACGTGGCCTCCGGGCGGCGCTGGACCTACGCCGAGTTCGGCGCGGCGGTCGACGAGGTGGCGCGCGGGCTGCTGGCCAAGGGCGTCACCAAGGGCGACCGGGTCGGCATCTGGGCGGTCAACTGCCCCGAGTGGGTGCTGGTGCAGTACGCCACCGCCCGCATCGGCGCGATCATGGTGAACGTCAACCCGGCCTACCGGGCGCACGAGCTGGAGTACGTGCTCCGGCAGTCCGGCATCCGCCTGCTGATCGCCTCGCTCGCGCACAAGGGCAGCGACTACCGGGCGCTGGTGGAGCAGGTACGGGGCCGCTGCCCGGGGCTGCGCGAGACCGTCTACATCGGCGACCCGTCCTGGGACGCCCTGACGGCGGCCGCCTCCTCGGTGCCGGCCGAGCGGCCGGCCGCCGTGCAGGCCGAGCTGAGCTGCGACGACCCGGTCAACATCCAGTACACCTCCGGCACGACCGGCTTCCCGAAGGGCGCCACCCTCTCCCACCACAACATCCTCAACAACGGCTACTGGGTGGGCCGGACGGTCGGGTACACGGAAGCCGACCGGGTCTGCCTGCCCGTCCCCTTCTACCACTGCTTCGGCATGGTGATGGGCAACCTCGGGGCCACCTCCCACGGCGCGTGCATCGTCATCCCGGCCCCCTCCTTCGACGCGAGGGCCACCCTGGAGGCCGTGGAGCGGGAGCGGTGCACCTCCCTGTACGGCGTCCCCACCATGTTCATCGCCGAGCTGGACCTGCCCGGCTTCGCGGCCTACGACCTGTCCTCCCTGCGCACCGGCATCATGGCGGGCTCGCCCTGCCCGGTGGAGGTGATGAAGCGGGTGGTCACCGAGATGAACATGGCGGAGGTCTCCATCTGTTACGGCATGACCGAGACCTCACCGGTCTCCCTCCAGACCCGCCGGGAGGACGACCTGGAACACCGCACCGCGACGGTCGGCCGGGCCCTGCCCCACATCGAGGTGAAGGTCGTCGACCCGGCCACCGGCGTCACCCTGCCGCGCGGCACGGCCGGGGAGCTGTGCACCCGCGGCTACAGCGTGATGCTCGGCTACTGGGACGAGCCGGAGAAGACCGCCGAGGCCGTGGACGCCGGCCGCTGGATGCACACCGGGGACCTCGCGGTGATGCGCGAGGACGGGTACGTGGAGATCGTCGGCCGCATCAAGGACATGATCATCCGGGGCGGGGAGAACATCTACCCGCGCGAGATCGAGGAGTTCCTCTACGCCCACCCCAAGATCGCGGACGTGCAGGTCGTCGGGGTGCCGCACGAGCGGTACGGCGAGGAGGTGCTCGCCTGCGTCGTCCCGCGCGACGCGGACGACCCGCTCACCCTGGAGGAGGTCCGCTCCTTCTGCGCGGGCCGGCTGGCCCACTACAAGATCCCCAGCCGGCTCGAGGTCGTCGACTCCTTCCCCATGACCGTGTCGGGCAAGGTGCGCAAGGTGGAGCTGCGGGAGCGGTTCGCCAGCTGACCGGCGGGCGCGGACCCTCCGAACTCACCCCGGAGCGAGCGGGGAGGGCCCGCGCCCGGCCGGGCGCCCGTCACACGGTGTCGAGGTCGCGGTCCCGCGTCTCCGGCAGGGCCAGCACGCACCCGAGGGACAGCAGCGCCATCGCGCTCATGAACCAGCCGCCCACCGTGGCGCTGTAGTTCTCGGCGAGCGCCGTCACCACCAGCGGGGCGGCGGCGCCGCCGAGCACGCCGCCCAGGTTGTACGAGAAACCGGCGCCGGAATAGCGCATCCGGGTGCCGAACAGCTCGGGCAGATAGGCGCCGATCGGCCCGTAGACGACGCCCATGCACAGCAGGGCGCCGCTGAGCGCCACGGCGATCAGGACGTAGTCGCCGGTGTCCAGCAGCGGGAACAGGACCGTGCCCCACACGGCACCGAACAGGGTGCCGCCGATGATGAGCCGGCGGCGGCCCGCCCGGTCGGACCAGCGGGCGACCAGATAGGTGGAGACTCCGAGGACGGTCACCGCGACCAGGGTCAGCAGCAGCATGTCGTTCTTCGGGATGCCGAGGTCCTCCGTGGTGTACGTGATGCAGTACGTGGCCGCCGTGTAGAACATCACGTACACCACCGTGATCATGCCGGCGCCGAGCAGCAGCTCCCTCGGGTGCATCCGGAACGCCTCCAGCAGCGGCGCCTTGGCGGTCTCCCGCGCCTCGGTGACCTTCGCGAACGCCGGGGTCTCGGCGATCCGCAGGCGGATCACCAGGCCGACGGCGACCAGGACGAAGGAGATCAGGAACGGGACCCGCCAGCCCCAGCTGTCGAACGCGGCGTCGCCGAGCACCGACGACATCACCAGGAAGGTGAGCGTGGCGGCGAAGTAACCGACGGGGGAGCCCATCTGCGCGGCCGCGGCGTACCGGCCCCGCTTGTTCTTCGGCGCGTGCTCGACCGCGAGCAGCGCGGCGCCGCCCCACTCCCCGCCCAGGCCCAGGCCCTGGACCAGGCGCAGCACCACCAGCAGGACCGGGGCGGCCACCCCCAGGGTGTCGTAGCCGGGCAGCAGGCCGATCAGACCGGTGGACAGGCCCATCATCAGCAGCGAGACGACGAGGACGGCCTTGCGGCCGACCCGGTCGCCGAAGTGGCCGAAGACGGCGGCGCCCAGCGGACGCGCGGCGAAGCCGACGGCGAAGGTGGAGAGCGTGGCCAAGGTGCCCGCGGTCTCGGACAGTTCGGGGAAGAACGCGTCGTCGAGGACGAGCGCGGCGGCGGTTCCGTAGATGTAGTAGTCGTAGAACTCGATGGCCGTGCCGATGAAGCTGGCCGTGGCGATCCGGCGCATGTCCGGCGGCGCCCCGGCCGGTGCGGCGGCGTCCGGCCGGGCCGGGCGGGGGGCTTCGTGGGACGTGGGGGAAGGCATGGCGGACCTCCGGGGGACGAAGCGGGACGGGGAGCCGTCGCGGAACGCGAACAGGGTGTGACCTTAAGCCGACGTCCGGGGCGGCGGTCCTGCCGGTCCGCACAGTGGGAAGGCGGTCGCGGGGTACGCGCCGGCAGCCCGCCCGCGCCCGCCGGGCACCCTTAGCCGCGCGGGAGGGCCGCGGCCGCCCGGTCCGGCGCCGCCAGGCCCGAAGCACGCCCGGAGCCCGGCCGCCGGCCGGTGTTCGGGGCCGTCCGGGTCCGGCCGGCCGGCACCACCGCTCGGCGCACGCGGTGGCGCGGCGTGTGGGGACGCACGCGGGCGTCCCGTCTCCGATCGTCGCCCGCTGCCTCGCCCCTCTCTTGACGGCCCTCGACGGCGCCCCTACATTTACTTCCAGATCGTAGAAGTTAATTTCCACGATGTGGAATTCCATCTGGAATCGCTACGGAATTGCTCACCGCGGGGCGCGACGGGAGTGCGAATCCGGCAGCCGAAGCAGGAGTACTCGATGGCTCGTATGACCGCTGCCCGCGCGGCAGTTGAGATTCTCAAGCGCGAGGGCGTCACCGACGCGTTCGGTGTCCCGGGCGCGGCGATCAACCCCTTCTACGCGGCGCTCAAGGCATCCGGCGGCATCACCCACACCCTGGCCCGCCACGTCGAGGGCGCCTCCCACATGGCCGAGGGCTACACCCGTACCCACCCCGGCAACATCGGCGTGTGCATCGGCACCTCCGGTCCGGCCGGCACCGACATGATCACGGGTCTGTACTCCGCGACCGGCGACTCGATCCCGATCCTGTGCATCACCGGCCAGGCGCCGACCGCGGTGATCCACAAGGAGGACTTCCAGGCCGTCGACATCGCCTCCATCGCCAAGCCGGTGACCAAGATGGCGGTCACCGTCCTGGAGGCCGCGCAGGTCCCCGGCGTCTTCCAGCAGGCGTTCCACCTCATGCGCTCCGGCCGGCCCGGCCCGGTCCTGATCGACCTGCCGATCGACGTCCAGCTCACCGAGATCGAGTTCGACCCGGAGACCTACGAGCCGCTGCCGGTCTACAAGCCGGCCGCGACCCGCGCCCAGGTCGAGAAGGCGATCGGGATGCTCAACGCCTCCGAGCGCCCGCTGATCGTCGCCGGCGGCGGCATCATCAACGCCGACGCCGCCGACCTGCTGGTGGAGTTCGCCGAGCTGACCGGCACCCCCGTCGTGCCCACCCTCATGGGCTGGGGCGTGCTCCCCGACGACCACGAGCTGAACGCCGGCATGGTCGGCCTGCAGACCTCGCACCGCTACGGCAACGCGACCTTCCTGGAGTCCGACTTCGTCCTCGGCATCGGCAACCGCTGGGCCAACCGCCACACCGGCAAGCTGGACGTCTACACCGCCGGGCGGAAGTTCGTCCACGTCGACGTCGAGCCCACGCAGATCGGCAAGATCTTCGCCCCGGACTACGGCATCGCCTCCGACGCCAAGGCCGCGCTGGAGCTGTTCGTCGAGGTCGCCAAGGAGCTGAAGGCGGCCGGCAAGCTGCCCGACCGCTCGGAGTGGGCCGCCGCCGCGCAGGAGAAGAAGGCCACCCTCCAGCGCCGTACCCACTTCGACAACATCCCGATCAAGCCGCAGCGCGTGTACGAGGAGATGAACAAGGCGTTCGGGCCCGAGACCCGCTACGTCTCCACCATCGGCCTCTCGCAGATCGCCGGCGCCCAGATGCTGCACGTCTACCGGCCGCGGCACTGGATCAACTGCGGCCAGGCGGGCCCGCTCGGCTGGACCGTCCCGGCCGCGCTCGGCGTCGCCAAGGCCGACCCGGACGCGCAGGTCGTGGCGCTCTCCGGCGACTACGACTTCCAGTTCATGATCGAGGAACTGGCCGTGGGCGCCCAGCACAAGATCCCCTACGTCCACGTCCTGGTGAACAACTCCTACCTGGGCCTGATCCGGCAGGCCCAGCGGGCCTTCGACATCGACTTCCAGGTCAAGCTGGAGTTCGAGAACATCAACTCGCCCGAGCTCGGCGTCTACGGCGTCGACCACGTCAAGGTCGCCGAGGGCCTCGGCTGCAAGGCGATCCGGGTGACCGACCCCGCCGAGCTGGGCGCCGCCTTCGAGCAGGCCAAGAAGCTCGCCGCCGAGTACCGGGTGCCGGTCGTCGTCGAGGCGATCCTGGAGCGGGTCACCAACATCTCCATGTCGGGCACCAACGACATCAGCAATGTCGTGGAGTTCGAGGAGCTGGCGACCGAGCCGGGGCACGCCCCGACCGCCGTCAAGACGCTGAAGGTCTGACCGGCCACCGCCACTGAGCGATCCGCCGGTCCGGACCACCGGTCCGGGCGGACGACCCGCCGGACCGGACGGGACGGGCCACGGACGACGCCGCACGGTCCGACGGGCGGCCCCCTCGCACGAGGGGGCCGCCCGTCCGCGTGCGCGGCGGACACCCTACGGCGACCGCGTGGACCCGGGGCCCAAGGGCCCACCGCCGGACGGCAAGGCGGCCCGGGGCGGGGCCGAGGCCGCGCGGGAGCAGCCGCGCACGGTGCGGAGAGGCCGGCGTTCCCGCTCTCCGGCCCGCTCCGGGGCCGTGCCGACTACGCCGTCGGCAGCGCCGTCCGCCCAGTCCGCCTGCCGCTTCCTGGTCGCCTCGCGGGTCTGGGGACCGGACACACCGTCGGTGCTGTTGGAGTCCAGGCGGCCGTCCGCCCGCACCTTCTGCCACCGCGGGTGACGTTCGGGGAGGCGTGGCGGCTCGCCGCCCGGAGCGACGCCCCCGAGCGCCCGCCTGCCCGCAAGGGCCTTCAGCCGATGCGTGTTCCTGCGCCGCTGACGCGGACGCGGGGGTCACCCTCGCGCAGCGTCACCGTGAGCTCACCGGGGCGGCCCAGGTCCTCGCCCTGGTGCAGGGTGAGGACGGCGTCCTCGGGGACCAGGCCGAGTTCACGGGCGTATGCGCCGAACGCGGCGGCCGCGGCGCCGGTCGCCGGGTCCTCGACGACGCCGCCGACCGGGAACGGGTCGCGGACGTGGAAGACGGTGGCCGCCTCCTGCCACACCAGCTGAACCGTGGTCAGCTCCAGCCGGTGCATGAGGTCTTCGAGGCGCGCGAAGTCGTACGCGAGGTCGGCGAGGCGCTCCCGCGTCGCCGCCGCGAGGACGAGATGGCGGGCGCCGGCGAACGCGATGCGGGGCGGGAAGGCCGGGTCGAGATCGGCGGCCGGCCAGTCGAGCGCGGCGAGCGCCTCCGTGAGGTCGGCGTCGGCGATCTCCTCGATGTGCGGTTCCACACTGGTGAGAGTGGCCCTGAACGTCCCACCCTCCTCGGTCACCTCCACCGGCACGGTGCCGGCGCGCGTCGCGAACACCAGCTTCCCCGGGCCCGTCCGCTCGGCGAGCGCGACGGCGGTCGCCACGGTGGCGTGCCCGCAGAACGGAACCTCCGCCCTGGGGCTGAAGTAGCGGATGCCGTACGCCCGCACCTCCTGGCCGCCGAGACCTTCCGGGGGCGCGGTCAGGAACGCGGACTCCGAGTATCCGAGTTCGGCGGCGATGGCGAGCATGTCGCCGTCGTCCAGGGCGGCGGCGTCCAGCACGACACCGGCGGGGTTTCCGCCGTCGGGGGCGCTGGAGAAGGCGGTGTAGCGCAGCACCTCGGGCCGCGGCGGGTTCGTCGTCATGGTCCTGGCAACGAGGGCCCGGCGCCCGGCTATTCCACCGGCGCAGCCGGACCGCGGGAGCGCGGCCGCACTCGCGTCGTTCCTGCTCCGGACGAGATCCCTCTGAGGACGGACCCTAGTCCCCGCCGGACCCGCCTCCTCCCCCTCCGTCGCCGCACCACTGCGGGGCGAGGGTGGCGTCGCCGTCGCCCGGGGCGAGGTTGCGGGGGGAGTGCCGCAGGAGCCTCTTGCCGCCGACCTCCACCCGCTCGGTCAGCCCCGCCCGCAGGGCGAAGCGCGGTACCAGCACCCGCAGGGCCGCCTTCCCGTGCAGCGCCACGGCGAGCAGCTTGCCGCCCTCCGTCAGGCCGTCCCGGGTGGAGGGCGGCGGGTGCCGCTCCGCGAGGTCGCGCAACAGGCGGCGGGCGGTGCGGGTGGGGGCCGGCAGCACGGCCCGCAGCAGCCCCGCCGCCGCCAGGCGGGTGCGCAGCCCGGCCACCGCCAGGCGTACCGCCGGGTGGGCGGCGATCTCCCGCAGCCGGGCCGGCTGGTCCGGCTCGTCCGGTTCCGCCAGGCAGTCGAGCACGGCGCGCTCCAGCGGCGGGAGCGGACGCGGCGACCGCTCGGCGTCCGTGGCGTGCGTACCCGTCCTGCGGACCGTGCCCGGCGGTCCGGCCCCGACCGCGCCCCGCAGGTGCAGCGCGACCACGGCGACCGTGACGGCGGCCGGCGGGCCGCCCCGCAGCAGCGCGATCTCGTACGGCGTCAGCCGGAACACCCTTTTCCCGTCGCCCATGACAGCCCCCCGTGCCCCCGTGGTGCACGGGGCCCGCCGCCCCCGTGCCGGCGGGTCCCGTGTGACGGGTATGTGCCCGGTGCCGGGGGCGGTCCATGCCTGCCGGGCCGGTTTCAGAGGTTGGTTTGAGGGTGCCGTAGCGGGCCTACGGCGGCTGCCGTAGGCGCCGGCGCGCGCCGGGAGCCGCCGGGAACACGCAGAGGAGCGCCGGATGCGGGACCGTCCGCATCCGGCGCTCCCGGCCGGTGAGGCTGCGTTCGCGTGCGGTGCGCACGCTGGCCGTCCGACGGCGCGAGACTGGGCGCGACAGGACATTCGCGCCGCCGGACGGAGTCTGGTGGGCCCCTGGGCGGGGCGGGGTGGCGGGGACCGCGGCGGCTGCGACGGGACCGGGTCTCCTCCCCTCAGGTCGAAGGAGGAGACACCGGGCCCTTCACCACCGCACTGGCTCGCAGGCCGCCGCGGTCCTCGTCCTGCCCGCGGTACACCGGTCGGCCACCCCTCATCCGGGCCGCCGGTGCCGCGGGCCACGCGTACGGACCCGGCCTCCCCGCCGGGATCCGTACACGAGCCGGTGTCAGTCCTCGCGCAGGGCGCGGACCGCCTCCTCCACGCGCTTGCCGTACTCGGGGTCGGCGGCGTGGAAGTGGGCCAGGTTCTTCTCGATCACGTCGTCGCGGGAGACCTGCGACAGGCCGCCGGCGATGTTGGCGACCAGACGCTGCTTCTCCTCCTCCGTCATGAGGCGGTACAGCTCCCCGGCCTGGAAGAAGTCGTCGTCCTTGGTGTGCTGCGGCGCGGCGTGGGTACCGGTGTGACCGGAGACGGCGAGCGGCGCCGACAGCGGGCGGCCGGTCTCGACCGGGCCGTCGTAGGAGTTGGGCTCGTAGTTCTTGGCGTACCGGCCCTGGGAGTTGGAGGCCATGAGACCGTCGCGGCCGTAGTTGGCGGCGCCGCCGGGCACGGCCTTGGGGGCGTTCACCGCGAGCTGGGTGTGGTTGACGCCCAGGCGGTAGCGGTGGGCGTCCGCGTAGGCGAACAGACGGCCCTGGAGCATCTTGTCGGGGGAGGGGCCGATGCCCGGAACGAAGTTGTTCGGGGAGAAGGCGGCCTGCTCGACCTCGGCGAAGACGTTGTCCGGGTTGCGGTCCAGCACCAGGCGGCCCACCCGCTTGAGCGGGTAGTCCTTGTGCGGCCACACCTTGGTCAGGTCGAACGGGTTGAAGCGGTAGTCGGCCGCCTCGGCCGCCGGCATGAGCTGGACGTAGAGGGTCCAGGACGGGTGCACCCCGCGCTCGATGGCCTGGAGCAGGTCCGTCTGGTGGGAGTTGGGGTCCTTGCCCGCGATCTCCTGGGCCTGCTCGGTGGACAGGCAGCGGATGCCCTGGTTCGTCTTGAAGTGGTACTTGACGAAGTAGGCCTCGCCCTTGCTGTTCGTCCACTGGTAGGTGTGCGAGCCGTAGCCGTTCATGTGGCGGTACGAGGCCGGGATGCCGCGGTCGCCCATCAGCCAGGTCACCTGGTGGGTGGCCTCGGGGGAGTGCGCCCAGAAGTCCCAGACGTTGTCCGGCTCCTGCTTGCCGGTGAACGGGTCGCGCTTCTGCGAGTGGATGAAGTCGGGGAACTTGATCGGGTCCTTGATGAAGAAGACCGGGGTGTTGTTCCCGACCAGGTCGTAGTTGCCTTCCTGGGTGTAGAACTTCACCGCGAAGCCGCGCGGGTCGCGGACCGCGTCGGCGCCGCCGAGGTTGTCGGCCACGGTCGAGAAGCGCACGAAGACCTCGGTGCGCTTGCCCACCGTGTTCAGGAAGTCGGCGTGGGTGTAGTCGGTGACGTCGTCGGTCACCTCGAAGTGGCCGTAGGCACCGGAGCCACGGGCGTGCACCACGCGCTCCGGGATGCGCTCGCGGTTGAACCGCGCGAGCTTCTCCAGGAGGTGCTGGTCCTGGAGCAGGAGCGGGCCGCCGACGCCGGCGGTGGCGGAGTTCTGGTTGTCGGCGACCGGGGCGCCGGACTCTGTCGTGAGCACGCGCTGCGACATCGTGGACCTTCCGTGCGAGGGGTCAGCGGAAACCTGTTTCCGCTTCGTGGAGCGTAAGTTTGGGCGTTCAGTACGTCAACAGTTTGTTGAAGTCGGTTCTGTGCCGGCCGGGCCGGCCGGGAGCCGGTTCCGGGTGGCGCCGCCGCCTGGGCGCGACAGGACAGGTGTCAGCGGCGGCGCCACCCGGAGATCTGGGGGTGGTGCGGCGTCAGACCTGGGCGCCGGACAGGCGCTCCACGGCCCGCAGCAGGGCCGAGTGGTCCAGGCCGCCGTCGCCCTGGGCGCGCAGCGAGGCGACGAGCTGGGCGACCACGGCGCCGACCGGCAGGGCGGCGCCGACGTTGCGGGCGGCGTCGGTGACGATGCCCATGTCCTTGTGGTGCAGGTCGATGCGGAAGCCCGGCTTGAAGTCGCGGTTGAGGAAGTTGTCCTTCTTCCGCGTCAGCACGGTGGAGCCGGCCAGGCCGCCGTTGAGGACGTCCAGCGCCGCGGCGAGGTCCACGCCGGACTTCTCCAGGAAGACCACGGCCTCGGCGCACGCCTGGATGTTGACGGCGACGATGAGCTGGTTGGCGGCCTTGACCGTCTGGCCGGAGCCGTGCGGACCGCACAGCACGATGGTCTTGCCCAGCGCCTCGAAGATCGGCTTGGCCTCGTCGAAGTCGGCCCGCTCGCCGCCGACCATGATGGACAGCACGGCCTCGATGGCGCCGGCCTCGCCGCCGGACACCGGGGCGTCGAGCACCCGGATGCCCTTGTCCTTGGCGTTCTTCGCCAGGTCGACCGAGGTCTGCGGCGTGATCGAGGACATGTCGATCAGCAGCGCGCCGGACTTGGCGTTCTCCAGGATGCCGTCCGCGCCGTAGGCGATCGCCTCGACCTGCGGGGACGCGGGCACCATCGTGATGACCACGTCGGCGTCGCGCACGGCCTCGGCGATCGAGTCGGCCGCGGTGCCGCCGGCGGCGGCCAGGCGGTCCAGCTTCTCCTGCTCCAGGGTGTAGCCGGTGACCTGGTAACCCGCCTTGATCAGGTTCTCGGACATGGGGGAGCCCATGATGCCGAGGCCGATCCAGGCGATCTTGGGGAGGTTGGTGCTCATGCGGGTGCCTCTCTAACTGCTCTTGATGTCCGAGGTGTTCAGCGGGCCGCGCGGGCCTCGCGGGGCAGCCAGTCGAACGCCTCCGCGCTGGGGCGGTCGCCCGGCTTGTACTCCAGGCCGACCCACCCGTCGTAACCGGCCTTCGCCAGCCGGTCGAGGAGGTCCTCCAGCGGCAGCGTGCCCGTGCCCGGCGCCCCGCGGCCCGGGTTGTCGGCGATCTGCACATGGCCGGTCTTCGCGGTGTACCGCTCGATCACCTCGGCCAGGTCCTCGCCGTTCATGGACAGGTGGTAGAGGTCCATGAGGAACCGCGCGTTGCCGAGGCCGGTCGCCTCGTTGACCTTGTCGACGATCCCCACCGCGGCCGGCGCCGACACCAGCGGGTACAGCGGCGACTCGGGCTTGTTCAGGGCCTCGATCAGGAGGACGGCGCCGATCCGGTCGGCCGCGCGGGCCGCGAGGACCAGGTTCTCCAGCGCGAGCGCGTCCTGCTCGGCCGGGTCCACGCCCTCGACGCGGTTGCCGTACAGCGCGTTGAGCGCCGTGCAGCCCAGCGACCGGGCGAAGTCGGCGGCCACGTCGATGTTGGCGCGGAACCTCTCCGACTCCTCGCCCGGGATCGACAGGGCGCCGCGGTCGGGGCCCGGGAGCTGCCCGGCGTAGAAGTTGAGGCCCGTGAGCTGCACGCCCGCGTCCTCGATCGCCTTCTTCAGGGCGTCGAGCTCGGACTGCTCGGGGGTGGGCGCGTCGATCCAGGGCCACCACAGCTCGACCGCGGTGAAGCCGGCCGCGGCGGCGGCCGCGGGGCGCTCCAGGAGCGGGAGTTCCGTGAAGAGGATCGACAGGTTGACGTTGAAGCGCTGGTCTGCGAATCCCATCGGGGCCGCGCTCCCTTCCGTTGTCGAGTTTCCGTAATACGGAAGTTCGTTTCTGCGTAATGGAAGATTGCCGGTGAGGCGTCCGCCTTGTCAAGAGGGGTCGGCGGAAACGGTCACCGCGCGTTAGGTTGAGCGGGTGCGATTGAGAGTGGAGTTCACGACCGAGCCCTTCGATCTCGACGAGGCGCCACCGCACGCGGTGGTGGCCCGCGAGGTCGTGGAGGCCGCCGAGCTGGAGGCGGTGGACGTCGGCCCGTTCGGCAACACCGCCGAGGGCCGCGCCGACGCGGTGCTCACCGCCGTGGACGCGCTGCTGCGCAAGACCCTGGAGGCGGGCGCCACCCGGATCTCGCTCCAGGTCAACGTCGTCGGGGAGGGCGAGCGGTGACCGGCCCCGCGGACGAGCCGTTCATCGCGGCCGTCAAGCCGCTGGTCGACGCGATCGGCGGCGAGATGCTCCCGCCGGACGAGGCCGGCCAGGACGACGTCGTGCTGTCCTGGGAGGGGGCCGACGTCGTCGCCGTGCGCCTGCCGCAGCTCGCCGACTCCCTGGACCACATCCTGGCCGCCCTGGAGCGCAAGCAGGGCAGACCGCTGGCCCAGCTGGACCGCAAGGCCAAGCAGGAGGTCGTACGGATGCTGGAGGCGCGCGGCGCCTTCTCGGTGCGGCACGGCGTGGAGACCGTCGCGAGCGCGCTGGGCGTCAGCCGCTTCACCGTCTACAACTACCTCAACCGCGAGAAGGGCACCTGACCGGGGTCCCCGTTCCTCGCCGCAAGCCGTCGTCCCGGCCCCCGGGGCGGCGGCTTCGCGCATCCCCCGGGGCCCCGGACGAGACGCCCAACGGGGCGCCGGACAGGGCTCGATGGGCCTCCCGGTGGCCGCTCCTATTTGTTACCCCGAATTTTCAACAAACTGTTGACGTCGTGTTTCCGAGGGCGTTAGCTATCGGCACGCCCGTTCAGCACAAGGCCACGGAGGCTCCCGTGACGTCCACTTCCACGCCGCCGGGCCTGGCCCGATTCAACGCTCTCGATCAGGATGCGGCCCTCGCCGCCCTCCTCGAGGCGTGCGCTTCCACGGCGTGGGCACGGCGGCTGCTCGCCGCCCGTCCCTACGCCACCACCGAGGACCTCTTCACCGCCAGCGACGCCGCCATGGCCGAGCTGACGGCCGGGGACCTCGAGGAGGCGATGGCCGGCCACCCGCCCATCGGCCGCCCGAAGCCCGGTGACCCCACGTCGGCCCGGGAACAGCGCGGGATGGCCGGCGCTTCCGATGAGCTCAAGTCGGAGATGCTCGAACTGAACCTGGCCTACCAGGAGAAGTTCGGTCATGTGTTCCTGATCTGCGCCACCGGGAGAACCGGTGAGCAGATGCGCGACGCGCTGAAGGAACGCATCGGCAACGCGCCGGAGCAGGAGCGGGAGATCGTCCGCGCCGAGCTGGGCAAGATCAACCGTATCCGGCTGACCCGACTGGTCGAAGAGGACGCCCCAGTATGAGCACCAGCACCACCGCATCCGTGTCCACACACATCCTGGACACCAGTGTCGGCCGCCCCGCCGAGGGCGTCGCCATCCGCCTCGCGGCCCGCGCCGGCCGCGACGCGGACTGGCAGGACCTCGGGGGGTCCGCGACCGACGCGGACGGGCGGTGCAAGGACCTCCCGGCCCTGCCGGAAGGCACGACCCACGTACGGCTCGACTTCGCCGTCGAGGCGTACTTCGAGAAGAAGCAAGCCGATGCGCAGCAGGACGCCCCCGCGACTCGGGACAGCGGCACGTTCTTCCCAGAGGTAGTCATCACCTTCGCCGTCAAGCCCGGCGAGCACTACCACGTACCGCTGCTGCTCAACCCGTTCGGCTACTCCGTTTACCGAGGGAGCTAGCTAAATGCCCACGATCCTGGGACAGAACCAGTACGGCAAGGCCGAGAACCGAGTCGTCAAGATCACGCGGGACGGCGCCACCCATCACATCAAGGACCTGAACGTCTCCGTCGCCCTCTCCGGCGACATGGACGACGTCCACTACTCCGGCTCCAACGCCAACGTCCTGCCGACCGACACCACCAAGAACACGGTGTTCGCGTTCGCCAAGGAGTACGGCATCGAGTCCGCCGAGCAGTTCGGCATCCACCTCGCCCGTCACTTCGTCACCTCGCAGGAGCCGATCCACCGCGCCCGGATCCGCATCGAGGAGTACGCCTGGGAGCGGATCGAGACCTCGGACGCCAACTCCAAGTTCATCGGCGCCGACGAGGTCAAGCACTCCTTCGTCCGCAAGGGCCAGGAGGTCCGCCTCACCCAGATCACCTACGACGGTGAGAAGTGGGAGGTCGTCTCGGGCCTGAAGGACCTGGTCGTGATGAACTCGACCAACTCCGAGTTCTGGGGCTACGTCAAGGACAGGTACACCACCCTCCAGGAGGCGTACGACCGCATCCTGGCCACCCAGGTCTCCGGCCGCTGGCGGTTCAACTGGACCGACGACGAGCAGAAGATGCCCAACTGGGAGAAGTCCTACGAGCAGACCCGGAAGCACATGCTCCAGGCGTTCGCCGAGACCTACTCCCTGTCGCTGCAGCAGACGCTGTACCAGATGGGCTCGCGCATCATCAACAACCGCAGCGAGATCGACGAGGTCCGTTTCTCGCTGCCGAACAAGCACCACTTCCTCGTGGACCTGGAGCCCTTCGGGCTCAAGAACGACAACGAGGTCTACTTCGCCGCCGACCGTCCCTACGGCCTGATCGAGGCCACCATCCTGCGGGACGGCTGTGAGGCCCGTATCCCGGTCGACATGACCAACCTCTGACGCGGGACGCGCGCCCCCGGTCCCCCCACCGGACCGGGGGCGCGCCACACCGGAGGGAACACCATGGCACAGCCTGCAAAGGGGCCGGCAAAAGCCCCCTGTTCCACCCCGCCGGAGCACATCGAGGACGCCGTCACGTCCGTGCACCCGGTGGATGAGAAGCTCCACCCCTCGCGGCTCGTCCCCGCCGCACTCCAGCACATCGCCGCAATGTACGCAGGCGTTGTCACTCCTCCGCTCATCATCGGCCAGGCGTGCGGCCTCGATCTGGCGGCCCGCACCCGGCTGATCGCCGCGAGCCTGCTCATCGCGGGCATCGCGACCCTGATCCAGACCATCGGCGTCAAGGGCTTCGTCGGCAACCGCCTGCCCTTCGTCAACGCCGCCTCCTCCGCGGGCATCGCGCCGATCCTCGCCATCGCCGAGACCAACGACAAGGGCAACCAGCTCCCCGCCATCTACGGCGCGGTCATGGTCGCCGGCGTCTTCTGCCTCGCCATCGGCCCCTTCTTCGGACGCCTGCTGCGCTTCTTCCCGCCCCTGGTCACCGGCGTGGTGATCACGCTCATCGGCGTCACCCTGATGCCGGTACCCGTGGGCTGGGCGCAGGGCGGCGACCAGGCCGCCGCCGACTTCGGCTCCATGGGCAACCTCGCGCTCGCCGGGTTCACCCTGGTCGTCATCCTGCTGATGCAGCGCTTCGGCAAGGGCTTCCTCAAGCAGGTCGCCCTGCTGTTCGGCCTGCTGATCGGCACCCTGGCCGCCATCCCGTTCGGCATGGCCGACTTCAGCGCCATCACCTCCGCGCCGGTCGCCGCGCTGCCCGCGCCCTTCGCCTTCGGCGCCCCCGTCTTCCAGCCCGCGGCGATCCTGTCGCTGTGCATCGTGATGCTGGTGCTGATGACCGAGTCCTCGGCCGGCATGCTCGCCCTGGGCGAGATCTGCGACCGGCGCGCCGACGCCAAGATCATCACGCGGGGCCTGCGCACCGACGGCCTCGCCACCCTGATCGGCCCCGTCTTCGGCGGCTTCCCCACCTCCGCCTTCGCCCAGAACGTCGGTGTGGTCACGCTGACCCGGGTGCGCAGCCGCTACGTCGTCGCCGTCGCCGGCGCCACCCTGCTGGTCCTCGGCGCCTTCCCCGTGCTCGGCGCGGTGGTCTCGCTGGTCCCCATGCCGGTCCTCGGCGGCGCGGGCATCGTGCTGTTCGGATCGATCGCCGTCAGCGGCATCCGCACCCTGTCGGAAGCCGGACTGGACGACAGCTCCAACATCATCCTGGTGGCCGTGGCGCTCGGCGCCGGCATCATCCCGCTGGCCGCCCCCACGTTCTACGCCGAGTTCCCGGCCTGGGCGCAGACCGTGCTGGGCTCCGGCATCAGCGCCGGCGCGCTCGTCGCCGTCGCGCTGAACCTGTTCTTCCATCATCTCGGCACCCGGGGCCGCACGGCCCCGGCACTCAAATCCTCCTAGGGTCATGCCGTGCCCTCCCCGTGGGTACTGCCCACCCACGGGCCGCCACCTGGAACACAAAGGAAGCAGCATGGCACCATCGGCAGCCCAGCGGGTCGTGATCGAGAACTGCGCGATCGCGACCGTGGACGCGGGCGACACGGAGTACGCCTCGGGGCATCTGGTCCTGGCCGGCAACAGGATCGAGTCCGTCGGCGCGGGCAAGGCCCCCCAGGGCCTGGAGAACGTGGTGCGCCGGATCGACGCGACCGGCCACCTGGCCACACCCGGTCTCGTCAACACCCACCACCATTTCTACCAGTGGATCACACGGGGGCTGGCCACCGACCACAACCTGTTCAACTGGCTGGTGGCGCTCTACCCGACGTGGGCCCGCATCGACGAGCCGATGGTGTACGCGGCGGCCCAGGGGTCGCTCGCCATGATGGCCCGGGGCGGTGTCACCACCGCCATGGACCACCACTACGTCTACCCGCGGGGCTCCGGCGACCTGTCCGGCGCGATCATCCGCGCCGCCCGCGAGACGGGTGTCCGCTTCACCCTGGCCCGCGGCTCCATGGACCGGGGGGAGTCGGACGGCGGCCTGCCGCCGGACTTCGCCGTGGAGAGCCTGGACGGCGCGCTCGCCGCCACCGAGGCCACCGTCAAGGAGCACCACGACGCCTCCTTCGACGCCCTGACCCAGGTCGCGGTCGCTCCCTGCTCGCCCTTCTCCGTCTCCACCGAACTGCTGCGCCAGGGCGCCGAACTGGCCCGCAGGCTGGGCGTACGCCTCCACACCCACGGATCGGAGACCGTGGAGGAGGAGAAGTTCTGCCACGAGCTGTTCGGCATGGGCCCGACGGACTACTTCGAGTCCACCGGCTGGCTGGGCGAGGACGTGTGGATGGCGCACTGCGTCCACATGAACGACTCCGACATCGCCGCCTTCGCCCGCACGAGGACCGGCGTCGCCCACTGCCCGTCCTCCAACGCGCGGCTGGCTGCGGGCATCGCGCGCGTCCCCGACCTGCTCGCCGCCGGAGTCCCGGTCGGCCTCGGCGTCGACGGCACCGCCTCCAACGAGTCCGGTGAACTCCACACCGAACTGCGCAACGCCCTGCTGATCAACCGCCTCGGAGCCCACCGCGAGGCCGCGCTGAATGCCCGGCAGGCGCTGCGGCTGGGCACCTACGGCGGCGCCCAGGTCCTGGGCCGGGCCGCCGAGACCGGCTCCCTGGAAGCGGGCAAGCTCGCCGACCTGGTGCTGTGGAAGATGGACACGCTCGCCCACGCGTCCATAGCCGACCCGGTCACCGCGCTGGTCTTCGGCGCCGCGGCCCCGGTCACGGCCTCCTTCGTGGGCGGCCGCCAGATCGTCGAGGACGGCAGGCTGCTCACCGTCGACGAGGACGCCGTGGCCCGCTCCACGCGCGACCAGGCGCGGCGGCTGGCGAGCATCGCGGCACAGGGCTGAACCCCGTACTCCGGTACGGCACTCGATCTCCGGCCGGGAGGGACGGCTCCCGGCCGGCGGCCGTGGACCCGAGCGGGGTCCACGGCGGCCGTCTCCGGGGCGCGCGTGGACGCGCGCGCCCCGGAACGGCCCCCCGTTCTCCCGAACGGCCCGTCCCGGTCCCTCCCCACCCGCCGGCTCCGCTCGTCGAGCAGGGGGAGGAACCCCCCATGACCACCCGCACCACCTCCATGACACCCACGTCGACGGAGACGTGTAACCGACCGGAGGAGAGCCGCCGTGGCCGACCACCCAGTTGACGAGAAACTCCCACCAGTGAAGATGGCGACCACGGGCTTGCAGCATGTGGCCGCCATGTACGCGGGAGTCGTCGCCCCACCCCTGATCGTCGGCGCGGCCGTGGGCCTCTCCGGCATCGAACTGACGTTCCTCACCGGTGCGTGCCTGTTCACCGCGGGCCTCGCCACCCTGCTGCAGACCCTCGGCATCTGGAAGATCGGCGCCCGGCTGCCCTTCGTCAACGGTGTCACCTTCGCCGGCGTCGCCCCCATGACCGCGATCGTCGTCGCCACCGAGGACAAGTCCGACGCGCTGCCGATCATCTTCGGCGCGGTCATCGTCGCCGGCCTCCTCGGCTTCCTCGCCGCCCCCTTCTTCAGCAAGGCCATCCGCTTCTTCCCGCCGGTCGTCACCGGCACCGTCATCACCCTCATCGGCGTCTCCCTGCTGCCCGTCGCCTTCGGCTGGGCCCAGGGCTCCAGTCCCGCGGCGGACGACTTCGGCTCGGCGACCAACCTGGGCCTGGCGGCCATCACCCTGGTCATCGTCCTGCTGCTGCGCCGCTTCACCCGCGGCTTCGTCAAGCAGATCGCCGTCCTGCTGGGCCTGATAGCGGGCACGCTCGTCGCGATCCCCTTCGGCGTCACCGACTTCGGCCCGGTCGCCGACGCCGACATCGTCGGCTTCCCCACCCCGTTCCACTTCGGCGCGCCCCAGTTCCAGCTCGCCGCGATCGTGTCCATGTGCGTCGTCATGGTGGTCTCGATGACCGAGTCCACCGCCGACATGCTGGCCCTGGGCGAGATCGTCGAGCGCCCGGCCGACGAGAAGACCATCGCCGCGGGGCTGCGCGCCGACACCCTCGGCTCGGCGCTCAGCCCGCTGTTCAACGGCTTCATGTGCAGCGCCTTCGCGCAGAACATCGGCCTGGTGGCGATGACCCGCATCCGCAGCAGGTTCGTCGTCGCGGCCGGCGGCGGCTTCCTGATCCTGATGGGCCTGTGCCCGGTCGCCGCCTCGCTCATCGCCGTGGTACCGCGCCCGGTGCTCGGCGGCGCGGGCGTGGTCCTGTTCGGCTCGGTGGCGGCCAGCGGCATCCAGACCCTGGTGCGGGCCGGCCTGGACAAGGACAACAACGTCCTGATCGTGGCGGTCTCCCTGGCCGTCGGCATCATCCCGATCACCGCGCCGGAGTTCTACCACTCCTTCCCGGAGACCGCGAAGATCATCCTGGACTCGGGCATCTCGACCGGCTGCGTGGCCGCCGTACTGCTCAACCTGGTCTTCAACCACATCGGCAGGGGGCGGGACGCGCAGGACGTGACCCATCCCATGGAGGCGGGGGAGGAGATCAAGGGGGCACGGCCGGCGTCCGCGCACTGAGCCGGCGCCACCACGGCTCCGGTACGGCGCTTCCTCACCACGAGGCCGGCGCGGTACCGGAGCCGCCGCGTCACCGGCCGCCCGGCAGCGGTCGGCCGGTGACGCGGCCCGCGGCCGATTGCGCGACCCCGGCCGGGCGCACGGGCCCGGCCGGGCGGCCGGGGCTGTCCGAGGCGGCGCGGCCTGCGTGATCGCACCAGCCGTGCCAGGACCGTCCTCGAAGGCCGGCGCCATGGGACGATGATCGTCATGTCGGGTCAGCTCTGGGTGTCACTCATATCGTTGGGCGGCGTCGTCCTCGGCGGCGTCTTGTCCTACCTCGTCCAGCACCGGACCCAGCGGTCGGCGGAGCGTGCCGAACAGCGACGGCAGCAGATCGCGCTGTCGGAAACCCGGCGCGCGGAACGGCTGGCGCTGCTGGAGAGGTTCATCGAGGTGTCGGCAGAGGCGGAACGCTGCGCGTACACCCGGCCGTCCGCTTGGGAGGACACGGACGCCTGGTACCTCACGACCCGGGACGTGATGTACCGCTTCTGGGTCGCGGACCGGCTCATCCGCGTCCAGTTCCCCCCGCCCGTGCACGAGGCCGCACACGCGCACTTCCTCGACCTCAACCGAACGGTGTGGGAAGGCCTGCCCGAGGGCGAGAGCGTGCGGGACTACCTGGAGGGCAACCGGTCGGCCTTTCTCGACTCGGCCCGCGCGGTCATGGAGTAGCCCACCACGCAGCTTCAAGTCCCCGCTGCGGAGCGGCCCCTGGGCGGGCCGCGGCGCCCGAGGAGGGACGGACGGTGCCGGCGCCCGCACGCCGATGTCCGCGCGGCGGGTTCCCGGGGCGGTGCGACGGCCGGTGTGCTCAGCGCGCGGACCGTCGCGGTGGTCCCTCAGGGGGTGGCGCCGGGGGAACCGTACCGGTCCAGGATCCCCTCGACGGTCCTCAGCAGCCGGTTCCCCGCCTGGTCGATGCTTCCGTTCTGCGTGCTGACCTGCGCGCCCTCGAGTACGAAGGTGATCTCGGCCGCGGCCTGCTCGGGATCGGTCAGCCCGGCCTCGGCGCACATGCCGGCCAGCCGGCGCGTCTGGCGGGCCTTGTGCTCCTCGATCACTTGCCGTGCGGGATGGGAGCGCTCAGGCAGCTCGGCGAGGGAGTTGATGAACGGGCAGCCCCGGTGCGAGATCGCCGGCAGCCCCTCGGCGATGAAGCGGGCCAGGCCGAGGATCTGCTCCCGGGGCCGGCCGGGGTGTTCGGCCTCCACCCGGTCGAAGGCCGCCTGGTAGCCGGCGGCGACGATCCGCAGCCACTCCGCGACCAGCGCGTCCTTGGTGTCGAAGTGCCGGTAGATCGCCATCTTGGTGGTCTCGGCCCGCTCGGCGATCGCCTGGACGCTGACCCGCCGGATCCCCTCGCTCTGGAACAGCTCCTCCGCCGCGTCGAGGATGCGCTCACGGGGCGGCAGTTTCGCCACCCTGCTCGGCCTTCCGGCGGTCGATGCCATGACTTCTCCGTGACGTCCGGTCCGGTGCGGGCCCGCACCCACTCCTACGGTACCAGCCCGTCCCATGCGATACCGTCTGGTCTCGTCAGAGACCCAACGGTATCTTTCTAGCTGCCGGGAGTGCCAGTGAGAACGTCCGAGTACGTGAGCTTCGACGGGGTCGGGCTCGCGCAGCTGATGGCCGACGGCGAGGTGACCCCCGCCGAAGTGGAAACGGCCGCGCGCGAGGCCGCCCAGGCGGTCGATCCGCGCATCAACGCCATCGTGGAGACATGGCCGGCCGACGACGCGCCGGTCCCCGGCAGCACTCCGCTGGCCGGGGTCCCTTTCCTGATCAAGGACATCGCGGTCGCCATGGCCGGGAGGCGGACGGAGCTGGGCAGCCGTCTCGCACGGGGCAACGTCGCCGGCGCCGACTCCTCCCTGATGCGGCGCTTCCGCCGCGCCGGCCTCGTCACGTTCGGGCGGACCGCGACACCGGAGATGGCCTACAGCATCACGACGGAACCACTGCTGTACGGCGCGACCCGCAACCCGTGGGACCTCCGGCTAAGCGCGGGCGGATCCAGCGGGGGCGCGGGCGCGGCCGTCGCTGCCGGTGTGGTCCCGATCGCGCACGCCACCGACGCCGCCGGCTCGCTGCGCATCCCCGCCGCCTGCAACGGCCTCTTCGGACTGAAGCCCACCCGCGGCCGGGTCTCCATGGGCCCCGGCGCCGACGAGGTCTTCAACGGGCTGGCCGTCCACGGCAGCGTCAGCCGCACGGTTCGCGACAGCGCGGCACTGCTCGACCAGATCCGCGGCCCGGAACCGGGCGACCCCTACTTCGCCCAGCAGCCGTCCCGGCCGTACGCACAGGAGGTCACCCGGCCCCCGGGCCCGCTGCGGATCGGCGTCCTCGCCCAGGCGTGGGGCGGACGCCGTACCACCCCGCCCGTGGCCGACGCGCTCTCGCGCACCGTACGGCTGCTCGAATCCCTCGGCCACCGGGTGGAGGAGGCCGAGGTCGGCCTGGGGGCCGACTGGGAGGAGTTCGTCCTGGCCAACGCCCGCCTGATGACGGCGAACCTGACGGCCCAGGTCGACGAGGTGGCCGCCGCCCTCGGCCGGCCCGTCGACGCCTCGACCCTCGAACCGCCCACTCTCGCCGCCTACCACTACGGACAGCGGGTCAGCGGCGCCCAGTTCGTCACCGCTCTCACCATGCGGAACCGGGTCGCCCGAAGCCTGGCACGGTACTTCGGCGCCTACGACGTGCTGCTCACCCCGACCCTGCCGGAGCTGCCCGTGCCCCTGGGCACCTATGCCGAGGACGCGCAGGCGCTGGACGGCCTCGGCTGGATCGACCGCCTCAACGACCGCTCACCGTTCACCATGGCGTTCAACGTGGCCGGTACGCCCGCCATGTCCGTGCCCGTGACGGCCGACGCCGGGACGGGGCTCCCGGTCGGCATGCAGTTCGCCGCCGGTCACGGACTCGAAGGCCGCCTCTTCCGCCTCGCCGGACAGCTCGAACAGGCGAGTCCCTGGTCGGGCCGGACCCCCGCGGTGTGGGCGGGCGGTCCCGCCGGCCCCTGAGGCGCGCTCCCGCGGGCGTCACGGGTGCGGCGTCGCCTTCTTGAACAGCTCGTAGACGGCCAGGTAGTTCCGGCCGCCGTGGCCCTCGGCGACGGCGCGCCCGGCGATCTCCTTCATGAGCCGCGGGTGAGCGGAGTCGATGCCCTGCTCCTGGCTGGTACGCGTGATGTGCTCCAGCGCGTTGAGGTTCATCTCCAGCGTGTTCAGGGTGCCGGGGTAGGTGCCGGCGTCCAGGTCGGGGGCCTGCCGGGCCAGGGCCGCGTAGTCGACCACGGCCGGCATGAACCAGCCGAGTGCCAGCTCCGCGAACTGCCGCGCCGGCACGCCCGCGGAGCCGACCAGGGCGGTGGCGTGCAGCCAGCCGTTCAGGGTGGTGTACATCATGTCGAGCATGGCGGTGTTGTAGAGCACCGCGAGACCGGGGTCCTCCCCCAGGTGGCGCGGGTCGCCCAGGCTCGTCAGCGGCTCCAGGTGCTCGTCGAAGACCTCCCGTGGACCGCTGTACAGGAAGACCGCGCCCGGCTCTCCCACCATCGGCGGCGGCACCATGACGGCGCCGTCGAGGTAGCGCGCGCCCCGCTCGCCGGACCAGGTGACGGCGGCGTGCGCCTCGGCCGGGGTGCCGGAGCAGAGGTTGACCAGGCTGCGCCCTTCGAGCGCTGCGGCGGCCGGCTCCAGGACCTCGTACATGGTCGCGTAGCCGGCGAGACACACGAGGGTGACCGGGCTCGCGGCGACGGCCTCGGCCGCCGTCCGCGCGCGCCGGGCCCCCTCCGCCACGAGCCCGTCGGCCTTCTCGGGGCTGCGGTTCCAGAGGGTGAGCGGGTGGCCCCGCCGCAACAGGGTCTGAGCCAGGGACAGGCCCATGGGGCCGAGTCCCAGCAGGGTAACGGGCTTGCGGTGCTGGTCGGTTGAGCGCTGGGTCGTCATGCCGGGCAGGCTAGGGTCTCACATCGGTGTGAGAGTCAAGTCGAATCCGTGGGGTGAGCGGCACATGCGCATCGGAGACCTTTCCCGCCGGACCGGCGTCAGCGTGCGCCTCCTGCGCTACTACGAGGAACAGGGACTGCTGCGGCCCGTGCGCCGCCCCAGCGGGTACCGCGAGTACCGCGAGGGCGACGTCCGCGTGGTGCAGAACATCCGGACGCTGCTGGGGGCCGGCCTCTCCACGCGGACGATCGCCGCCCTGCTGCCGTGCATGGTGGACGACGGTCTCGTGCTGGCGCCGGCCTGCTCCGGGACGCTTTCCGACCTCCAGCGGGAGCGTGAGCGCATCGACCGGGCGGTGGCCGATCTCCAGGCCGCGCGTGTGGCCCTGGACGGCATCATCACCGCCTCGCCGCCCTACGACGTCACCGAGGCCGGGGCCTGCTCCGCGGAGCCGGAGCCGGAGCCGGCCGGCTGAGGGGGCTTGCCGCGCGACGCGCGTGACCGGTGCGGGAGGCGCCCCGCCGCGCGGCGACGGGCCGCCGGCCCGGCCGGAACCCGGCCCCGCCGGAGCCCGGCCGGGCCCGCGGCACGCGGTGGCGCCCCGTCCGCCCGCAGCCCGTCCGCCCGCCGCCCGGCCGGGCGCCGGACACGCCGGGCCGGTCGCCCGTCCGCCCCTGCAGCCCGCGCCCCTACAGCCCGAACAGGCCCGGGTCCGCCGCCAGTTCCTCCAGGTGCCGCCGCGGATCGGCGACCAGTCTGCGCTCTCGCAGGTCGAGCAGGCCGCCGAGCGCGTCGATCTCGGCCGCCACCGTGCCGTCCGCCTTGCGCACCGACTGCCGGATCCGGAACGTCTTGCCCTCACCCCACTCGAAACCGCACGTCACCCGGACCTCGTCACCGGCGAGCAGCTCGCGCCGGTAGCGGATGGTCGTCTCCAGGACCACCGGGCCCACGCCTCGCGCGACGAGGTCCGCCTGCCGGATGCCGGCCGCCTGGAGCAGCGACCAGCGGGCGTGCTCGGCGTAGTTCAGGTACACGGCCTGGTTGAGGTGACCCTGCACATCGGTCTCGTATCCGCGCACGGTGACGGGAACGGAGAACGGATCGCTCACGGCTGCTGCCTCTCGACGTCGTCATGGAACTCCGGCCGCCGATCCTGGCACGGCACGGGCGTCATACCTTGCGCGGGGAGGCCAGCAGGTAACGGGCCCTGGTCCGCGGCTCGGTGTGCTCACCGACGTGCCACCCCGCCCGCTCCAGCGTGATCGCGCAGGACCGCAGCGCCGCCCCGTCCGCCTCGTGCACGGCCACCGCCTCCGGCTGCGGGGTATCCCGCACCCGGTAGCCGCCGCCGTCCGGCCCGGCCGGACGGTGACCGCCCGCCTCCAGCGCGAGCGCGGCGGCCCGCACCAGATGCGTCCGCTCCCAGCCGCACGGCCGGTCCGTCGCCCCGTCGGCGTTGGTCATCCGGCGCAGCTCCAGCAGACCCTCCCAGGCGGCGCGCACCTCACGCAGCCGCGCCGGTCCCGCCGGGCCCGGGGCGTCCTGCTCCCCGCCGACCCGGGCGGCGAACACACCGTCACCGGCCGCGGCGGGCTCCCGTCCGGCCGGCTCGGGCGGCTCCTGAGCCCCGGCCTCCCGTATCCGGTGCCCGGCGGGCGTCAGGAAGTGGTCGTGCGGGGGCCGCGGATGGCGGAAGGCCAGTCCCCGCCGCACCAGTGCCTCGAGCTGCGTCCGCGTCCCCCGCAGCCGCCCGGTGTCCGGATCGGCGGCGTCGATCACCCGCCGCAGGGCGGCGGTGGGCGGTCGTGTCACGGCGTACTCCCTCCCCGCTGCACCGGCCCGGCGCCCGGACCGGCTCGCTTCGCAGGCTACGCCGGGGGTCTGACATTCCACGCCGCGATCACCGGGCGGTCGTGCTCCGTGCTCAGCCGGCACAGGGTGCCCGTGGCGAGCTGGAACAGGGCCCCGGCCGACGGCGGCAGTCCGAGCCGGCGGGCGGTGAGGACCCGCAGGAAGTGGCCGTGCGCGACGAGCACCACGCACCCCTCGGTGTCGGCGAGCGCGGCGTCCACCTTGGCCAGCATCCGGTCGGCGCGCTCCCCGACCTGCTCCGGGGTCTCCCCGGGGTGGTCCGGCGGCCCGGGCGCGACCCCGTCGGTGAACAGGAACCAGTCCGGCCGCGTCCGCCGGATCTCCACGGTGGTGATGCCCTCGTACCCGCCGTAGTCCCACTCCCGCAGGTCCGCGTCGACCCGCGCCCCCTCCAGCCCGATCAGCTCGGCCGTCTCCCGGGCCCGCTGGAGCGGGCTGACGAACGCGGCGCCGATGCGGTGCGAGCGCACCAGCGGAACGAGGCTGCGGGCCTGCTCGCGCCCGTGCTCGGTCAGCGGAACGTCCGTCGACCCGGTGTGCCGTCCGGACCGCGACCACTCGGTCTCGCCGTGCCGGACGAGGAAGAGATCACCCATGTCCACAGGCTAGACGAGAAGGAGATCACCCACGGACAGGGCCTGCCGGGACCCCGGCCCTCACGGCCTGCGGACACCCGTCGTCTCCCCGGCGGGCACCGGTCGCCTCCCCGGCGGTACCGGCCGTCTCTCGCCGGGCGGCCGTTACTGCCGGTACCCGCCGAGGAACCGACCGATCCGCCCGATCGCCGCCTCCAGGTCGTCCGCGTGGGGCAGGGTCAGGATGCGGAAGTGGTCGGGGGAGGGCCAGTTGAAGCCCGTGCCCTGGACCACCTGGATCTTCTCCCGCAGCAGCAGGTCCAGGACGAACTTCTCGTCGTCGTGGATCTTGTGCACCTTCGGGTCGAGGCGCGGGAAGGCGTACAGCGCGCCCTTCGGCTTCACGCAGGACACGCCCGGGATCTCGTTGAGCCGCTCCCACGCCACGTCGCGCTGCTCGCGCAGCCGGCCGCCCGGCGCGGTCAGCTCGCGGATGGACTGCCGGCCGCCCAGCGCGGCCTGGATGGCGTACTGGGCGGGGGCGTTGGCGCACAGGCGCATGGAGGCCAGCATGGTCAGACCCTCCAGGTAGTCCTTCGCGTGCTGCCTGGGCCCGGTGACGACCAGCCAGCCGGAGCGGAAGCCGGCCACCCGGTAGGTCTTCGACAGGCCGCAGAAGGTGAGGACGACCAGGTCGGGGGCGAGGGCGGCGGCCGAGTGGTGGACGGCGTCGTCGTAGAGGATCTGGTCGTAGATCTCGTCGGCGAAGACCATCAGGCCGTGGCGGCGGGCCAGGTCGAGGATGCCCTCCACGATCTCCTTGGGGTACACCGCGCCGGTGGGGTTGTTCGGGTTGATGATCACGACCGCCTTGGTGCGGTCGGTGATCTTGGCTTCCAGATCGGCGAGGTCCGGGTTCCAGTCGGCCTGTTCGTCGCACAGGTAGTGGACCGCCTTGCCGCCCGCGAGGGTCGTCACCGCCGTCCAGAGGGGGAAGTCGGGAGCCGGGATCAGAATCTCGTCGCCGTCCTCGACCAGGGCCTGCACGGCCATGGTGACCAGCTCCGAGACGCCGTTGCCGAGGAAGACGTCGTCGACGTCGACCTCCAGGCCGAGCGTCTGGTAGCGCTGGGCCACGGCCCGGCGGGCGGAGAGGACACCGCGCGAGTCGGTGTAGCCGTGCGCCCGCGGCAGCATGCGGATCATGTCCTGGAGGATCTCCTCCGGCGCCTCGAAGCCGAAGGCGGCCGGATTGCCGGTGTTGAGGCGCAGGACGCTGTGGCCCGCCTCCTCCAGCGCGTTGGCGTGCTCTATCACCGGGCCGCGGATCTCGTAGCAGACCTCGCTGAGCTTGTTCGACTGCCGGAACTCCATGAGCGGCTTCCCTCCGGTATCTGGTGTTGCTTGGTTTTACCAAGTGGGCACTTGGAAAGTCCAACAACGTGTCTAGACTGCGTCGCATGTCACCCCGCACTCGCCGAAGTTACGACCAGTACTGCTCCGTCGCCCGCGCCCTCGACGTCGTCGGCGACCGCTGGACCCTGCTGATCGTCCGTGAACTGCTGGCCGGTCCGCGGCGCTACACCGACCTGCACGCGGACCTGCCCGGCGTCAGTACGGACGTCCTGGCCTCCCGGCTGAAGGACATGGAGCGCGACGGGCTGACGACGCGCCGCAGGCTGCCGCCGCCCGGCGCCGTCTACGTCTACGAACTCACGCCCCGGGGCCGGCAGTTGCTGCCGGTGCTCCAGGCGCTGGGGAGCTGGGGTGCGGCCGAGCTGGGGGAGCGGCGGCCCACGGACGCGGTGCGGGCGCACTGGTTCGCGCTGCCGCTGCTGCGGGCCCTGGACGGGGAGGGCGAGGGGGTGGTCGAAGTCCGGCTGGACGAGGGCGACTTCCATGTCCACGCGGGGGCCGCGGAGGGTCCCGTCTACGGCGACGGGCCGGCCCCCGGCGATCCCGACGTCCGGCTGGTCCTCGACGCCGGGACGTGCGCGGCCATCGGCCGCGGCGAGGTGGGCGTGGCGCAGGCCGTACGGGACGGCCGCGTCGAGGTGACGGGCGAGGGGCCGCTCGCCAAGGCGCTGCGGGAGGGGTGAGGGACGGCCGGAGGGCCCGCCGCGGGGAAGCGGCGGGCCCTCCGGCCGGGCTCCGGCGAGGTGCCGGACGGGGTGTCAGGCCCCGGGCGGGACCCGCGAGGGCCGCCCCGGGCCGCGGGTCAGCGCGTAACCGGCGACGCCCGCCAGCGCGGCCAGCACACCGCCCGCCGCGGTCCACACCCAGCGGTCGGACCACCAGCCCGACGACCAGCCGTCGTCGGGCTCCAGCCCGAACAGCACCGCCTGGGAGTCGTCGCCGGCCGGGCCGTCCGTCGCGACGCCGGGCACCAGCGGCTCGGCCAGCGAGCCGTCGACCGCCGCCGGCCCGCCGATGTCCTCGGCGTCGGCCCGGACCTCGGCGCTCACCGGAAGGCCCCGGTCGGAGACCGGCAGGTCCACGGCCGTGAGACGGATGTAGTAGGTGCCCGGCAGGGGGTCGTTCGCCCACGGCTCGGCCCAGGCGCGCACCGTGCGCAGCACGCAGGCCAGCTCCACGGAGGACGCCCCCGCCGCCGCGGTGCGCGTCTGCGCGCCGTACTGGCAGGACTGGCGGCGGCGCAGACCGTCGTACACGTCGATCCGCCAGGTCTCGGCGGCGTGCGTCCCGGGCAGCTTCACCGTGGCCCGCACGGTGGGGCGCTGCCCGGTGTCCGCCGGGAACGACCAGTACAGGTAGTCGCCGGCCGAACCGCTCGCCGTGGCCCGCTGTCCCTGCTCGATCTCGGCCGCCGTCCGGAAGGAGGTGCCCGCCGAGGCCGGGGCCCCGCCGCCGTCCGAGGGGCCGGGGGAGGGGGCTGTCTCTTATACACACCT
>NZ_WYCT01000629.1 GCF_011008945.1 Streptomyces harenosi | reverse complement strand
GCGGTCCAGCTTGCCGTTGGCATTCAGCGGCAGCGCGTCCAGGACCACGACCGCCGAAGGGACCATGTAGGACGGCAACCGGTCGCTTCCGAACTCGACTATCCGTACGGGCAGTTCGGCCGGGTCGACCCCCTCGGTCGGCACGGCGTACGCGACCAGCCGCTTGTCGCCCGGTACGTCCTCACGGGCCACCACAACGGCCTGGGCGACCTCAGGGTGGGCGGCCACCACCGACTGGACCTCACCGAGTTCGATACGGAACCCGCGGATCTTGACCTGCTCGTCGGCGCGGCCGAGGTACTCGACCTCGCCGTCGGCGTTCCAGCGCACCACGTCACCCGAGCGGTACAGACGGCCACCCGTGGTGGAGAACGGGTCGGCGACGAACCTCTCACCCGTCAACCCCGGACGCCCCAGATAGCCACGGGCCAGACCGGCACCCGCGATGTACAACTCACCCGCGACCCCGGCGGGGACCGGGGACAGGCTGCCGTCCAGGACATACACCCGGGCATTGGAGATCGGGCGGCCGATCGGGACCACGCCCTCCACTTCCGTGTCCGAGAACCAGGCGGTGGAGTACACCGTGGCCTCGGTGGGGCCGTAGATGTTGGCCACCCTGGCCCCCGGGATCGCCGTACGGATTCCGGCCACCGCATCGGCAGTCAGGGCCTCGCCGGCCAGAACGACCGTACGGGGACGGGCCTGGATCTCACCCGAAGCCACCATCTGCGCGAACGCCGACGGCACACCACTCACCAGGCTCACGTCACCGACATCGGTATCGGCGTCAGCCAGGGCGAGGAGGTCACCGACAACCTCGACACTGCCGCCCGACACCAGCGGCCCGAACAACTCGAAAACCGAGACATCGAAGTTGAAGGACGTGGAGACCAGCACCCTGCGGAAGTCCTCACCCGAGAACTCCGCCGCAGCCCAACCAAGAAGCCCCGCCACCGACCGGTGCTCAACCACCACACCCTTCGGCCGCCCGGTCGAACCCGACGTATAGATCACATACGCCGGATGCTCCGGCCGGATCACCACTCCCAGCGGACCATCCCCAACACCCGCCAGCTCGACCTCGTCCAGCACCACCACAGCAGCGTCCGACTGCGGAACCACCGCCATAGTGCCCGTCGAGGCCAGCACCACCACCGGCTTCGCGTCGCCGAGCACGTACGCAATCCGCTCCGCCGGGTAACCCGGGTCGATCGGCAAATACGCGCCCCCAGCCTTCAGCACCGCCAACAGCGCCACCACCGTCTCGACACCACGCTCCAGGCACACCCCCACCAGCGACTCCGGGCCCACACCCTTCGCGACCAAGTGACGCGCCAACCGGTTAGCCCGGCCGTCGAGTTCGGCGTACGACACCTCCACGCCGCCCGAGACCACCGCGACCGCCTCCGGCGTCCGCGCCACCTGCGCCTCGAACAGCTCCGGAACGGAACCGGAAGCCACCTC
>NZ_WYCT01000628.1 GCF_011008945.1 Streptomyces harenosi | reverse complement strand
AGATGTCTATAAGAGACAGGGCAGGGCCTACCGTGCCGTGGCCGTCACCCGTTCCGTCTCGATGCGCTTGTCCAGGGCCTCGGGGGCCAGCCGGTCCAGGTGCCGGCACAGCACCACCGACCCGCCGGTGGCCAGCGGGGCGTACAGGCCCGCGCCGAGCCCCTCCCACGTGTCGTACGGCAGCCCGGACAGGATGCGGGAACCCGGCCCGGTCAGCCCGAGCGCGGGCGCCTCCGCCCGCGCCCGCTCGACCACTTCCGCCCCGCTGAACTCGCGTCCGGCCACGATCAGCGCGGGCGCCTCCGGGTCGACCGGGGCGTACGGCACGAACCGGTCGCCCTGGCCCGGCACTTCCACGGCGTAGTCGGCGAAGCCCTCCGGCGGCTGCGGGAACCGCCCCCCGAGCGGGCGCAGCGCCAGCGCGACCCGCGCCCCGGAGCAGGCCCGTGCCGCCTGGAGCGTCTCCGGTCCGCTCACCACCACGTCGGCCGCCGCGGGGTCGCCGGCGACGTCGGCGACGACGCCCACCGACGCGCACGCCAGCAGCCACACCGCCGTCTGCCAGTGCGCGGGCAGCAGCAGCGTCACCCGGTCGCCGGGTTCGGCGGACAGCTCGTCCTGGAGCAGATTGGCGGTCTTGGCCACCCAATTGGCGAAGGTGGCGACGGACAATTCGACGCGCTCGCCCGTCGCGTCGTCGTAGAAGGTCACCAGGGGGCGCCCCGGGTCCGCGGCGAGCGCGGAACTCAGCAGGTCGGCAGGGGTACGGTCGCTCGCGTTCACCCGGGTCAGCGTACGCGGGCGCGGGACCGGCCACCGCGTGGACGGGCCTGCGCGCCACCGCCGTTCCGGGGCAACACGCCCGACACGCCGTCGATTTACCGATGGACAGATATGTCCGCTTATGTTCAGGATCGGGGGCATGCGTGGATATCTTGGTTCCTCCATCGGCGTCACCTGTGCGGCCGCCCTCGCCCTGCCCCTCGCCCCGCCCGCGGCCACGGCGGCCGCGAGAGCGGTGCCGGCCGCGGAAGCGTCCGCGACCGGGCGGACGGCACCCGCGGCCGGCCGGTCGTACGCCCCCGGCGGCACCCAGTCGCTCCCCCTGCAGCCGCTGCCCGCCGACCGGGCCCCCGGCGTCGCCGAACAGGGCCTGCCCGCCCGCGACGTACAGCCCTTCTCGCTGGTCGGCGTCGTCTGGGACGAGCCGGACACCGAGCTGCACGGCCGCGTCCAGGTCCGCACCCGCGCCACCGCCACCGGCACCTGGTCCCCCTGGCAGGACCTGGAGACGCACCACGCCGACCACGGCGCCGACCCCGGCACGGCCGAGCGCGCCTCAAGCCGGGTGCGCGGTGCGACCGCGCCGCTGTGGGTGGGCGAGTCCGACGGCGTCGAGGTGCGGGTGCGGGCGGAGGG
>NZ_WYCT01000627.1 GCF_011008945.1 Streptomyces harenosi | reverse complement strand
TTTTTTTTTGCAAGCAGAAGCCGGCATACGAGGTTAGCGAGTGTCTCGGGGGCTCGGAGTTGTGTATAAGGGACAGGTCCGGGTCACGGCTGGCGGTCTCCTCTGCGGCGGCGCCGCGCGGGCGCGGACGGCCGGTCACGCGGGCCCGAGAAACCGTCCGCGCCCGTCCCGGGGATCTCCCGGTAGCGCAGCCGGCGCCCCGCCGGGGCCGCCGCGCCCTCGTCCCGGGCGGCGGTGGGCCCTTGGTCCGCCCGGGCGGCGGACCGTACGACCAGCCCTTCGGTGACCGGCGGGCCGACGGGGACGGCCGCCCCGGCGAGCGGGGCCCGCACGCGGACGCCCAGCGACGCCTTCAGCTCCCCGCCCAGTGCCGACCACACGTCGGCGGCGGCGGGGCCGTCGGCCCCGGCCTGGGCGGTGTCCAGCGCCACCGTCAGGCCGAGGTCGGCGAGCGAGCCCGTGAGCATCCGCGGGGGCAGCCGGTCGGTGGCCGCGAGGCAGGCGAGCACCTGGGAGAGCAGCCGGTGTTCGTCCTGCGGGCGTCCGGCCCAGGCCGTGACCAGGTAGGTCAGCTCGTACCAGCGCGGCGGGGTGCGCCGCGCCACGACGAAGCCGTCCGCGTCGTGCACCTCCTCGTGGCCGCTGCCGCGCCGCGCGGTGTCCTCCCGGATGTCGTACAGGAAGGCGCAGACGGTCGGGGCGTTGCGGCGCGCCGCCCAGTCCCGGGTGGGGGCGTCGAAGACCACCTCGACGCCGGACGCCTCCAGACCGGACTCGGCGAGCAGGCGCCGCAGCCCTTCGTCGACCTCGTGGATCACCGGCGGGTCACCTCGTCGGGCGGCTGCACGGTGCCGCTGACCACCAGGAAGTCGGTCTTCACCGGTGAGAACCCGGGTCCGCGCGCGGTGATGGTGCGCGGTCCGGTCTGGTCCTTGGCGAGGATGAGCAACTGGCCGATGAAGGTGCCGTCCGCCTTGGGCCGGGTGGGCGCCGCCGACGCGGTGATCCCCGGCTTCCAGGCGAACCGCACCGGCACCCCGGGCGGGAAGTCCTCGCCGCGCACGGAGGTGACGAAGCCGGGCTTGCCGATGTCCGGGACGGCGACGATGCGGGGCTGGAGGATGCGCAGCCGCTGCCGGGCGGTGTTGTCGCGGCGGTCGGCGTCGGTGCCGCTGGTGGTGAGGGCGGCGGTGACGTCACCGGTCAGCGCCCTGCGGGGGCGCAGGACGACCTGGACGACGGCGCTCTCACCGGGCGCCAGGTCCGGCAGCGCGCACACCCGGGAGCTGTCGCAGCCCGGCGGCAGCGCGTCGGCCGGGATGCCCGCGGGCAGGCCGACGCGCAGCCGCAGCCCGGTCGCCAGCGCGTTGCGGCCGTTGCTGACGGTGTAGGTCACCACGACGCGTCCGCCGACGTAACCGGGGTTGGGCCGGGCGGTGATCCGCACGCCCGGGCCCGCCTCGGGCCGGTCCGGCGC
>NZ_WYCT01000626.1 GCF_011008945.1 Streptomyces harenosi | reverse complement strand
TACACTTCTAGCTTCGTCGGCAGCGTCAGATGTGTATAAGGGACAGGGCCGGGGGAGGGCGGTTCGGAGCGAGGTCCGGCGTACCCGGTGCCGCCGCGGCGCCGGTCGGCGCGCAGGCGGCCGCGCTCAGTGGCCGACGGTCTCGCGCGGCGGGCCGGAGGCCGCGTGCCGGGTGGCGAGCGCGATCAGCACGGCCACCGCCGCCAGGACCGCCACGCTGGTCAGCGCGGCGGGCAGCGAGAACCAGTCCGCCATGAAGCCGATCGCGGGCGGCCCGAGGAGCATGCCGCCGTAACCGAGGGTGGACGCCGTCGCCACACCGCTCGGCCCGCCCAGCGCTCCCGCGCGTTCCACCGCCACCGGGAAGATGTTGGCGAGGCCGAGCCCGGTGACGGCGAAGCCGAACAGGGCGGCCCACACCGAGGGGGCGAGCGCGCCCAGCAGCATGCCCGCCACGGCGGTCGTGCCGCCGGCCACCACCGTGCGGGTGCGGCCCAGGCGCTCCAGCAGGGTGGTGCCGCTGAGCCGGCCGACCGTCATGGCCAGGGCGAAGCAGGAGTAACCCGCCGCCGCCAGGCCCGGCGACGCGTCCAGGTCCTGTTCCAGGTGCAGGGCGCCCCAGTCGGCCATGGCGCCCTCGCCGTAGGCGGTGCACAGGGCGATCAGGCCGAAGGTGAGCACCAGCGCGCGGGTGCGCCCGGCCGGACGGTGCGGCGCGGTGTCCTGCCGGGGCGCGGCGTCCGGTGGCACGGGCGGCTCGCAGCGCAGCAGCAGGCGGCCCGCGACCAGGGTGACGAGCAGGCCGATCAGGGTGAGGCCGAGCAGGTGCCGCACCGGGGAGAGGGAACCGGCGACGAGACCGCCGAGCCCCGCTCCGGCCATGCCGCCGAGGCTGAAGGCGGCGTGGAAGCTGGGCATGATGGGGCGCCGCACCACCGCGACCAGGTCGACGGCGGCGCTGTTGAAGGCGACGTTGATCCCGCCGTACGCGCTGCCGAAGACCAGCAGGACGGCGCCGAGGGCGAGCGCGGAGTGGGTCAGCGGCGGCAGGGCCACGCTCAGCGAGAGCAGGACCGCGCAGACGACGGTGACGGGGTGGCTGCCGTAGCGGCGGCAGAGGCGGCCGGTGAGCGTCATCGTGACGACCGCGCCGGCCGAGACACCGAGCAGGGCGAGTCCGAGGGCGCTGGCGGAGGCGCCGGTCTGTTCCTTGATGGCGGGGATGCGGACGACCCAGCCGGCGAAGACGAAGCCGTCGAGGGCGAAGAAGGCGGTCAGGGCGGTACGGAGGCGGGCGAGGTCGTCGCGGGGACCCGGCACGGCGCTGTGCGAACGGGTTTTGTTTATCAGCGGCACAAAAGTCAGGGTAGGGAGGCGCGACGGCGACGGCAAGGGCGGGACCGGTGGTGGCCCACCGGCTCCCGCGGCCGCCCTCACCGGCCGCGAGGGCCGGTCCCGCCCGGCCCCCGGCGCACGGCCCGCCGCGGGGCAGTCGCCCGCCC
>NZ_WYCT01000625.1 GCF_011008945.1 Streptomyces harenosi | reverse complement strand
TTCCGCAGGGCGCGGGACTTCCTGCTGGAGCACCGCGAGGACTACGCGGCCGCTTACGCGGGTTTCGCCTGGCCGCGCCTGGAGCGTTTCAACTGGGCGCTGGACTGGTTCGATGTGATCGCGGACGGCAACGACCGGACGGCGCTGCATCTGGTGGAGGAGGACGGCAGCGGGACGCGGGTGTCGTTCGCGCAGATGTCGGCCCGTTCGAACCGGGTGGCGAACTGGCTGCGCGGCCTGGGGGTGGGTGCGGAGGACCGGGTGCTGGTCATGCTGGGCAACCAGGTGGAGCTGTGGGAGACGGCGCTGGCGGCGATGAAGCTGCGGGCCGTGGTCATTCCCGCCACTCCGCTGCTGGGCCCGGCCGATCTGCGGGACCGGGTGGAGCGGGGGCGGGTGGCGCATGTGATCGCCCGGGCCCAGGACATCCCCAAGTTCGAGGCGGTGCCGGGCCGGTACACGCGTATCGCGGTGGGGGGTGCGACGGGGCGGTGGCTGCCTTATGAGGACGCCCACGCGGCCTCCACCGTGTTCGCCCCGGACGGGCCGACCTGTGCGGACGATCCGCTGATGCTGTACTTCACCTCGGGGACGACGGCCCGTCCCAAGCTGGTGGAGCACACCCACACCTCCTACCCGGTCGGTCATCTGGCGACCATGTACTGGATCGGTCTGCGGCCGGGGGATGTGCATCTGAACATCTCCTCGCCGGGGTGGGCCAAGCACGCCTGGTCGAATCTGTTCGCGCCGTGGAACGCGGAGGCGACGGTCTTCCTGCACAACTACAGCCGGTTCGACGCGGGCCGGCTGATGGGGGAGATGGACCGGGCGGGGGTGACGACGTTCTGTGCGCCGCCGACGGTGTGGCGGATGCTGATCCAGGCGGATCTGGGGCAGTTGCGCAGGCCGCCGCGGGAGGCGGTGGCGGCCGGTGAGCCGCTCAATCCGGAGGTGATCGAGCGGGTGCGCCGGGCGTGGGGGGTGACGATCCGGGACGGTTTCGGGCAGACGGAGACGGCGGTGCAGATCGCCAACACCCCGGGTCAGGTCTTGAAGACGGGTTCGATGGGGCGTCCCAGTCCCGGGTACCGGGTGGAGCTGCTGGATCCGGTGACGGGTGCGCCGGGTGCGGCGGAGGGGGAGATCGCTCTGGATCTGTCGGTGCGTCCGGTGGGGTTGATGGCGGGGTACCACGGTGACGCGGACCGGACGGCGGAGGCGATGGCGGGTGGTTATTACCGTACCGGTGACATCGGTTCCCGTGACGCGGACGGTTATCTGACCTATGTCGGCCGGGCGGACGACGTGTTCAAGGCGTCGGACTACAAGATCTCGCCGTTCGAGCTGGAGAGTGCTCTGCTGGAGCACGAGGCGGTGGCGGAGGCGGCCGTGGTCCCGGCGCCGGACGAGGTGCGGCTTGCGGTGCCGAAGGCGTATGTGGTGCTGGCGGAGGGCTGGGAGCCGGGTCCGGACACGGCGAAGGTGCTGTTCGAGCACTCGCGCGAGGTGCTGGC
>NZ_WYCT01000624.1 GCF_011008945.1 Streptomyces harenosi | reverse complement strand
GGCATACGAGATTAGCGAGTGTCTCGTGGGCTCGGAGATGTGGATAAGAGACAGGCCCCGCGGGGCGAGGCGCCGTATCCGCCGCTCGGCGAGCTGTTCGCCGCGTGGGCCGCGCGCACACCCGACGCGCCCGCGCTGAGCGACGGCCGGCGCACCTGGTCCTACCGGGAACTGCGGACCCGGGCCGGCCGGCTCGCCGGCGAGCTCCTGCGGCGCGGGGCCGGCCCGGAGCGCACGGTGGCGCTGGTCCTGCCCCGCTCCCTCGAACTGGTCGCCGCCGAGCTGGCCACCGCCCTGGCGGGGGCCGCGTTCCTGCCCGTCGACCCCGACTACCCGGCCGAGCGGCGCGCGCTGATGCTCACCGACGCCGAACCCGCCGTGGTCCTCGACGACCCGGCGGAGGTCCGGCGACTGCTGGAGCCGGGCGCGGAGTCCGCCCCGGTACCGTCCGGCCCGGTGGCGGCCGGGGCCGACCACGCCGCCTACGTCATCTACACCTCCGGGTCCACCGGAACCCCCAAGGGCGTGACGGTCACCCACCGGGGGATCGGCGGATTCGCCGCGGCCGCCGCCGAGCGGTACGCCGTGGGACCGGGGGACCGGGTGCTGCAGTTCTCCTCGCCGAGCTTCGACGCCTCCGTGCTGGAGCTGTTCATCTCGGTACTCGCCGGGGCGACGCTGGTGGTGCCCCCGGACGGACCCTGGCTGGGTGACGAACTCGCCCGCGTCCTGGACGAGTTCCAGATCAGCCACGCCCTCATACCGCCCGCCGCGCTGGCCACGCTGCCCGACCCGGGGCAGGGCGGCGGCGCGCCCCACCTGCGGACGCTGATCGTCGGAGCCGAGGCGTGCCCGGCCGCGCTGGTCGACCGGTGGGCGCCCGGACGGCGGATGATCAACTCCTACGGGCCGACCGAGGCCACCATCGTCGCCTCCTGGACCGGACCGCTCTCCGCGGGCTCCGGCACCCCCGCGATCGGCACCCCGCTGCCCGGCACCCGCGCGTACGTGCTGGACGCGGCGATGCGCGAGGTGCCGCCCGGCACGGACGGCGAGCTGTACATCGGCGGGGACGGCGTCGCCCGCGGCTACCTGGGCCGCCCCGGCCTGACCGCCGCCCGGTTCGTCGCCGACCCCTTCGGGCAGCCCGGCGCCCGGCTGTACCGCACCGGCGACCGGGCCCGCCGGCGGGCCGACGGGGAGCTGGAGTTCCTCGGCCGGGCCGACCGGCAGGTCAAGGTGCGCGGCTTCCGCATCGAGCCCGGGGAGATCGAGGCGGCCCTGCTGCGCCACCCCGCCGTACGGGAGGCCGTCGTGGTGGCGCGCGAGGACGAGCCGGGCCGGGCGCGGCTCGTCGGCTACGTCACCCCCGCCGACGCCAGACGGCCGCCCGAACCGCGTCAGGTGCGGGCCGCGCTCGCCGCCTCGCTGCCCGCGCACCTGGTGCCCTCCGCCGTCCTCGTCCTGGACGCCCTGCCGCTGACCCCCCAGCACAAGATCGACCACGGAGCGCTGCCCGCC
>NZ_WYCT01000623.1 GCF_011008945.1 Streptomyces harenosi | reverse complement strand
GGCGGGTGGCGGTGGACTATGCGTCGCATTCGGCGCAGGTGGAGCGGATCACCGGCCGGCTGGAGCGGGAGCTTGCGGGTGTGGCTCCGGTGGCGGGGCGGGTGCCGATGTATTCGACCGTGGAGGCTGCCTGGGTGGAGGGCGAGCGGCTGGACGCGGGGTACTGGGTGCGCAACCTGCGGCGCCAGGTGCGGTTCGAGGAGGCGGTGCGCGGCCTGGTGGGGGAGGGCTTCGGGTTCTTCGTCGAGTGCAGCGCCCACCCGGTGCTGACCGTGGGCGTGGAGGAGACCGCCGCGGACATGGGCGTGCCCGGCGTGGTGGCCACCGGCACCCTGCGCCGCGACGAGGGCGGACCCGAACGCCTCCTCGCCTCCGCCGCCGAGGTCTTCGTCCGCGGAGCGCACGTCGACTGGAGCGCCCTGACCGGCACCCCGGACACCCCCGAGGACCTGCCCACCTACGCCTTCCAGCGCCGCCGCTACTGGGTGGAGGCACCGGAACGCGGCTCGGACCCGGCTGCCCTGGGACTGGACGACGTGGGCCACCCCCTGCTGGCCGCGGCGGTACCGCTCGCGGACGGCGACGGAACGGTGCTGACGGGCCGGCTGTCCGCCGGACGGCCCGGCTGGCTGGCCGAACACCGGGTCGGCGGCACGGTGGTGGTGCCCGGCACCGCACTGCTGGAGATGGCCGCCCGCGCCGGTGAGGAGGCCGGCTGCGCGCGGGTGGAGGAGCTCGTCCTGCACACCCCGCTGGTGATCCCCGCCGGGGAAGCGGTCGGCGTACAGCTCCGCGTCGGTCCGCGGGACGAGACCGGACGGCAGGAGCTGGACATCTTCGCGCGGCGGGACGGCGCCGCGTCGTGGACCCGGCACGCCGGAGCCACGCTGGCCGCCGATCCGGCCGCCTCGGCCGAACCGTCCCCGGCATGGCCACCGGCCGGGGAGCCGGTCGGGCTCGACGGCCTGTACGAGCGGCTGGCGGCCGGCGGCCTGGAGTACGGGCCGGCCTTCCGGGGACTGGCGGCCGTCTGGCGCGGCACCCACGGCGGAGAGATCTTCGCCGAGGTGCGCCTGCCGCAGCCGGTGGACGGCCGGGCGCACCGGTACCTCATGCACCCGGCCCTGCTGGACACCGTGCTGCACGCGGTGGTGGCCGGTGACCTGCTGCCCGACGGGGAGACGGCGCGGCTGCCGTTCTCCTTCACCGGCGTGACGGTCCACGCGGCCGGTGCCTCCCTGCTGCGGGTACGGCTGACGGCGGCCGGCCCGGACGGCGTGTCGCTGTCGGCGTGGGACACGGCCGGGAACCCGGTGCTGACCGCCGACGCCGTGGTGATGCGGCCGGTGTCGCAGAGCCGGCTGCGGGCCGCGGTCTCCACCCACCAGGACTCCCTGTTCCGCGTGGACCGTCACGCCGGTGAAGGAGAACGGCAGCCGCGCCGTCTCCCCGTCGGGCAGCAGGTCACCGGCCACCACCGCGTGCAGCACGGTGTCCAGCAGGGCCGGGTGCATGAGGTACCGG
>NZ_WYCT01000622.1 GCF_011008945.1 Streptomyces harenosi | reverse complement strand
GGGAGCCCTCGGAGACGATCGCCACCGCGTCGGGCGTGCGGCTCGCCTGCCGCTCGAACAGCGCGTGCACGAGATCGACGTCGAGGTCGGTCGCCGTGTCGTTCCAGCCGACAAGAACTTGGTGGCGCTCCACCTCGTCGAGGGCCGGGACGTCGCTGAGGCGGGTCTGCGGGCTGTCGCCGAGCAGGTCGAGCACGCGCACCCAGGCCCGGGCGATCCGCTCGGCCCACTCGGGGTCGAACAGATCGGCCGCCGCCGTCACCGAGCCGCGCAGCCCGGCCGGGGCGCCCTCGGTGTCGTACGTCTCCCCCACCATCACGTCGAGGTCGAACTTCGCCGCCCGGGTACCGGTGGACATGCCCCCGGTCCACACGACGGGCGTGGCCAGCGCGTCGAGACCGGCGCTGACGGTGTTCTGCTTCGTCAGGACGACCTGGAAGAGCGGGTGGCGGGCCATGGAGCGGGCCGGGGCCAGCTCCTCCACCAGCCGCTCGAACGGAACGTCCTGGTGAGCGAAGCCGGACAGGACCGCTTCCCGGACTCGGGTGAGCAGTTCGGTGAAGGCCGGGTCGCCCGAGAGGTCCGCCCGCAGCACCTGCGTGTTGACAAAGCACCCGACCAGGTCCTCCAGAGCGACGTCCGTACGGCCCGCGTTCGCCGAGCCGATCGGGATGTCGGTGCCCGCGCCCAGCTTCGAGAGCAGGACGGCCAGGGCGGCCTGGAGGACCATGAACGTGGTCACGCCCTCGGCCCGCGCCATCTCGACGAGCCGCGCGTGCACCGGCGCCGGGACATCGAGCGGGACGCTGTGCCCCAGGTGCGAGGCGGCTGCCGGGCGGGACCGGTCGAAGGGCAGCTCGAGCTCCTCCGGCGATCCCGCCAACGCCTCGCGCCAGTACGCGATTTGGCGGGCGATCACGCTGCCGGGGTCGTCCTCGTCGCCGAGCAGCTCGCGCTGCCACAGCGCGTAGTCCGCGTACTGGACCGGCAGCGGCGCCCACTCAGGGGCCCGCCCCTCGACCCGCGCCGCGTAGGCCGTGAAGAAGTCCCGGGCCAGGGGCGCCCGCGACCAGCCGTCGCTGGCGATGTGATGGACGAGGACGACGAGGACGCGCTCTCCCTCGCGGGTCTCGAAGAGGGTGGCCCGGATCGGCACCTCGACGGAGAGGTCGAAGGCGTACCGCGCGGCCTCGGCGACCGCGCTCTCCAGCTCCGCCGCGTCGATCGGGACGACATCCACCTTCCAGTCGAGGGCGTCGGATTCGATGACCTTCTGGTACGGCTCGCCGTCCGCAACACCGAAGACGGTACGGAGGACCTCATGGCGGCCGATGACGTCACGCAGGGCCGCGTTCAGGGCCTGCCGGTCGGCGTCGTCGGACAGGCGGAGGGCGATCGGGCTGTTGTAGGTGGCGCTCGGCCCCTCCAACTGGCCGATGAACCACAGCCGCTGCTGGGCGAAGGACAGCGGCACCAGCTTCGGCCGCTCCCCTGCCGTCAGCGCCAGCCGTGCCTGCCCGGCGCCCGC
>NZ_WYCT01000621.1 GCF_011008945.1 Streptomyces harenosi | reverse complement strand
CCCCGGAACCGCCCGCCCCGGTCCACCGCCCGGCCACGCCGAGTCCGCGGCCCGCCTCGCGTGACGCCGCGTCAGGTGCCAGTGCCAGCACCTGGTCCGCGGTCCAGCGCACCCCCTGCTCAGTCATGCGATCGAAGGTAGATCCCCCCACTGACAATCGCCCGGGACGACGCAAACGCGCAGGTCAGAGCGATTGTCAGTGGGGTGGTGCACCGTGGGCACCAGATCCGAACCGGCCGAGCTGGAGGGGGACTCAGCCATGCCTGTCTCCGTACAACCGTCGTCCGCCGACCCGGGCGGGACCGCGTCCGTACCCACGCGCACCGGCTCCGTCCCCGGCCCCGTGGGCACGCCGGGGGGACAGGCGCTGCGCCCGCACGCCGAGGACGCCTTCGCCGCCGAACTGGCCGCGCTGGCCGCGCAGGACGACCGGCCGCGCCCGGCCCGCTGGAAGCTGTCGCCGTGGGCCGTGGCGACGTATCTGCTCGGGGGCACCCTGCCGGACGGCACGGTGATCACCCCGAAGTACGTGGGCCCGCGGCGGATCGTCGAGGTCGCGGTCAGCACCCTCGCCACCGACCGCGCGCTGCTGCTGCTCGGTGTGCCCGGCACCGCGAAGACCTGGGTGTCCGAGCACCTGGCCGCGGCGGTCAGCGGCGACTCCACGCTGCTGGTGCAGGGCACGGCCGGCACACCGGAGGAGGCGATCCGCTACGGCTGGAACTACGCGCGGCTGATCGCCCAAGGCCCCAGCCGCGAGGCCCTCGTGCCCAGCCCGGTCATGCGGGCCATGGCCGAGGGGATGACCGCCCGGGTGGAGGAGCTGACCCGCATCCCGGCCGACGTGCAGGACACGCTCATCACCATCCTGTCGGAGAAGACGCTGCCGATACCGGAGCTGGGCCAGGAGGTGCAGGCGGTCCGCGGCTTCAACCTGATCGCCACGGCCAACGACCGCGACCGCGGCGTCAACGACCTGTCCAGCGCCCTGCGCCGCCGCTTCAACACGGTGGTGCTGCCGCTGCCGGAGAGCGCCGAGGCGGAGGTCGGCATCGTCGCGCGCCGGGTGGAGCAGATCGGCCGCTCCCTCGACCTGCCGGACGTGCCGGAGGGCATCGACGAGATCCGCCGCGTCGTGACCGTCTTCCGCGAGCTGCGGGACGGCGTGACGGCCGACGGGCGGACGAAGCTGAAGTCACCGAGCGGCACGCTGTCCACCGCCGAGGCCATCTCCGTCGTCACCCAGGGGCTGGCGCTGGCCGCCCACTTCGGCGACGGCGTGCTGCGGCCGGGCGACGTCGCCGCCGGTCTCCTCGGGGCCGTCGTCCGCGATCCGGCCGCCGACCGCGTCATCTGGCAGGAGTACCTGGAGACGGTCGTGCGCGAGCGGGACGGCTGGAAGGACTTCTACCGCGCCTGCCGGGAGGTGAGCGTGTGACGTGCCGGGCGGGCGGGCCGCCGGCCGGCACCGGCGGGCCGGACGGCGGACGAGGGCGTGCGACGGCCGCGGGGGCGAGGGGGAGGGCATGAC
>NZ_WYCT01000620.1 GCF_011008945.1 Streptomyces harenosi | reverse complement strand
CCGCGCCCCCGGGCTCGGCCCCGTCCTCCGCGTCTTCCGGATCCTCCCCGTCTTCCGGGTCCTCCCGGGCCCCCGGGTCCTCCCCGACCTCTCCGTCCTCCGTGGCCTCCGCCTCCTCCGCGAGCGGGCGATGAGGTTCCGCCCCGGGCGCCTGCTGCCCGCGTGGGCGGGCACGCTCGCGGCGAAGGCCGCCGCCTTCATCACCGGGATGTGCTGCGCGCTCGCCGCGCTGCTCGGCGTGCTGGTCCACGTCTCGGTGACGCACCAGACCGTCGACCAGGCCCGCGACCGGGCGCTGCAACGGCTGGCCGAGGTGACCGAGGAGTACGAGGCCGGGGAGACGCTCCGGCGGGGCGCGGGGCTCGATCCGCCGGACCTGCCCGCGCCGCTGCGCGAGATGGCGGCGGGCGGCGAGCGGGGCACGATGGTCGCCGAGCACCGCGGACGGCCCACGATGTGGGCGGCCGGGCCCGCCGACGGCGGCCGGGCCCTCGCCGTCGGGATCGACTACTCCCAGCAGGCCCGCACCATCGACGGGCTGGACCGGGCGATCCTGTGGTCCTCCGCGCTGGCGATCGGGGCGACGCTGCTGGTGGGCGCCTTCGCGGTCACGCGGGTGAGCAGGCGGCTGCACGCCACGGCCCGGGTGGCGCGGCGGATCACCGCCGGGGACCTGGACGCACGGGCCGGCGACCCGCGTACGAAGGACGCGGACCGGCCGCAGGACGAGGTGGCGGCGGTCGCCGCGGCGCTGGACTCGATGGCGGCCTCCCTCCAGGGCAAGCTCCTGGCCGAGCAGCGGTTCACCGCGGACGTGGCGCACGAGCTGCGCACCCCGCTGACCGGGCTGCACGCGGCGGCGGAGCTGCTGCCGCCGGGGCGGCCCACCGAGCTGGTCCGGGACCGGGTGGCCGCCCTGCGCACGCTCACCGAGGACCTGCTGGAGATCTCCCGGCTGGACACCGGGCGGGAACGGCTGGATGCGGAGACCGAGCGGCTCGGGCCGCTGGCCGAGCGGGTGGTGCGGGCGGCGGGGGCCGCGGGCGCCGGGGCCACGGAGGTGAGGGTCGTGCGGGACCTGGCGGTGGAGACGGACCGGCGGCGGCTGGAGCGGGTGCTGGGCAATCTGGTCGCCAACGCGCACCGGCACGGGCGGGCTCCGGTGGTGCTGACCGTGGACGGGCCGGTCGTCACCGTGCGGGACCACGGAGACGGCTATCCGGAGTACCTCCTGGCCCATGGGCCCCAGCGGTTCCGTACGGAGGGCGGGTCGAAGGGGCACGGGCTGGGGCTGACGATCGCGCTCGGCCAGGCGGAGGTGCTGGGTGCGCGGCTGGAGTTCGCCAACGCGCCGGACGGCGGAGCGGTGGCCACGCTGACGCTGCCGCAGCGGCCCTGACGGCGCGGCACACGACCCGCCTATGGCGCACTGTGGCGCGCGCCGCCCGGGCGCCGCTCCTAATGTGGCGATGAGTCACTTGGTGTGCCGTTCGGCACCTTCCGTGCGTCTCGTCCCACAGGAGGTACCCCCATGCCCCCGCGCC
>NZ_WYCT01000061.1 GCF_011008945.1 Streptomyces harenosi | reverse complement strand
CGGCACCGGACCCCTCCCCGGCCCGGTCGTCCCCGGCCCGCGACGAGACCGAGGACGCGCGGGAGCGGCTGCGCCGAACGGCCCGGGCGCGGCGGGAGGCGGACGCCGTCGGCCGCGAGCTGCGCGCCCGTGAGCGGGAGGCGGCGGACGCCCGGCGGGACGCGGACACGGCGCGGGAGCGGGCGCAGCGCCTGGAGCACCGCCTGGCCGAGCTCGCCGGGGAGCTCCACCGGCTGGAGGACGAGCACCGGCAGGCCCGGGACGCCGCCCGCGCGGCCCGCACCCGGGCGCGGACCGCCGACCGCCGCGTACGGGACGCCGCGCGCCGGGCCGAGACCGCCGCCGCGCGGGCGGACCGCCCGCCGCAGACCCCGTGACCCGCCGGAGATCTCCTGGCGGCGGGGACGGTGCCCCGGCCCGACGGCCGGGCCGGGGCGGTCAGGCGGCCGTCTTCTTCCGGCTCTTCCTCCGGCGCCCGGCACGGGCGAGAGCCTCGATCAGCTCCTCGCGGCTCATCCGGGACCGGCCGGAGACGTCCTCGTCGGTGGCCCGCTGGTACAGCTCGGCCTTGCTCAGCCGCCGCAGCTCGCTCCTGGCGGCCCCGCCCGGACCGCCGGAGCCCTTCTCCCCGGCCCTCCCGGCGGCGGGCTCCCGCGCCGCGGACCGCTTCCCGGCGGTCTCCTTCCCCCCGGTCTTCTCCCCGGCGGACCTCTTCGCCGCCTTCCCGGCCGTCCGCCGCCCCGAAGAGGCGTGCGCGGCCTCCCGGTCCGGCGACGACCGCGTACCCCGCTCGCCCTCCGCCCCGGACCGGCCGGCCGAGGACCGGGCCCGGTCGAGGCTGCCCTGGAGCACTTCCATCAGGTCGATGACGTTGGTCGCCCGCGGCGGCTCCTCGGCGGTGGCGATCTCGCGGCCCTCCGCCTTGGCCCGCACCAGCTCCCGTACCTTCTCCTGGTAGGTGTCGTGGTACCGGGTGGGGTCCCAGGGGCCGCTCAGGGCGTCCACCAACTGGACCGCCATCTCCAGCTCCTTGCCCCGCCCGGCCCGGTCCGAGGGGAGGTCGGGCAGTTCCCTGGCCGGGTCGCGGACCTCGTCCGCCCAGTGCAGAGTCTGCAGCACCAGGAGCCGGTCCTCCGCCCGCAGCGCCGTCAGATACTGCCTGCCGCGCATGACGAACGTGGCCAGGCCCACCCGGTTGGTCTCCGCCAGCGCCGCGCGGAGCAGTTCGTAGACCTTCAGGTACTCCTTGCCGCGCGGGGCGAGGTAGTAGGTGCGGGCGAAGTACACCGGCTCGATCGCGGTCAGGTCGACGAAGTCGGAGATCTCGATGGTCTGGGAGCGGCCCGGCGCGATCTCGTCCAGTTCGTCGGGGTCCACGACGACATACTCGCCCTCGGCCAGCTCGAAGCCCTTGACGATGTCCGCCGTGGCGACTTCCTCGCCGGTGCGCTCGTTGACCCGGCGGTTGCGGATCCGGTCGGAGGTGCCGCGCTGGAGCTGGTGGAAGTGGACCGTGTGGTCCTCCGTCGCGCTGAACAGTCCGACCGGCACGGTGACCAGCCCGAATGTGATCACTCCGGTCCAGATCGCCCGCGCCATGGCCTTCGCACTCCCTCCCGCCCGGAACCGGTGGAGCGGGGCCGCGGCCGCCGTGCCCGGGCCCGGGTCCCGCCCCCGTCCCTTCATGAGACATCCCGGCCGGCCGGTCCGCACCCCGTGGCCGCCCTCATGCCTCCGGGCCGGTCTCCTCCAGCAGGTGGGGGCCGTCGGCGCGGACGTCGTTGACCGCCGTGGAGACCGGGCGGGCGTCCAGATGCCCGTCGGCGGGCCGGGTGAGCAGGGCCCGCAGTTCCTCCGGGTCCCCGTGCCGGGGGTCGAGCCAGGCGTCGTAGTGGTCCGGGGCGAGCGCCAGCGGCATCCGGGGGTGGACGCGCCCGGCCGCGTCGGTGGCCTCCGTGGTGATGAGGGTGCAGGTCGTCAGCCAGGCGGCCGGATCGTCGTCCCGCTCCACGGCGGGGTCGCGCCAGAACTCGTACAGGCCGGCGAGCGCCATCACCCCGCCGTCGGCCGGATGGATGAAGTACGGCTGCTTGCGGGGCCTGCCGGTGGCCCGGTCCTCGCGCTGCTGCCACTCGTAGAAGCCGTCGGCCGGCAGCAGGCAGCGGCGCTTGGCGAAGGCGCGGCGGAAGGCGGGCTTGGAGTGCACCGTCTCCACGCGCGCGTTGATCAGACGGGCCCCCGTCCGCGGGTCCTTGGCCCAGCTCGGCACCAGACCCCAGCGCACCGGCCGGAGCTGTCTGCGCGGCGGGGCGGCCGGGCCGTCCTCGCGCCGGGCGCGGTCGAGGACCGCGTACACCTCGTCGGTGGGGGCCACGTTCCAGCTCGGCGCCAGCGCCTCCTCCGGGCGCCAGTCGGTGACGTGGAAGATCCCGGCCAGGTCCTCCGGGCTGCGGGTGGAGACGTAACGGCCGCACATACGGCCACTGTGCCACGGTGCGGCCCGGCGCGCGGAGGCGGTCACGACGCGGCGGGGAGCGGCGGTTGTGACCGAGACGGTATCTCCTGGGGGTGTATGGCCCGTTCCGGCCGGGGTAGTTCCGCTATGGACCCGAAGCGGCAGGAAGGACCGGGCGTGATGCTGTCTCATGCACTCGAGCGCGGCGTGCTCGTCATCACGGTGCCCAGCGACCCGGGCATCGACGGACGGGCGCCGCTGCTCGAGAAGATCGACGACCTGGTCCGGGCCCACCGGCCGGCCCCCGTCGTCATCGTCCTGGACGAGCCGGCGGCCCGGGGCGCGGCCGTCAGCGTGGTCCTGCGCGCCCACCGGCTCTGCGACCGCCTGGGCATCCTGCTGTCCGTGGCCACCCACAGCGCCCCCGCCCGGCGCCTGCTGGAGGCGGGCGCCGACACCAGCGGCACCCGCCTGGTCGTCCACGCGCGCGCCGACACCGCCGTCACCGCCGCCGCCTTCGCTGCCGCCGCCTGACGGCCCGGCCGGCCGCTGTCTGCCGGGTCACCTCGGAAGCTCCCCCGCCGTACGACGGCGCGCGGGGCCCTGCCGGGCAGCGGCCGCGGCCCGAGCGCGGCCGGCCGTGGGCAGACTTCTGCCGGGCCGGGTCCCGGCGGGGGAGCGGAACCGCACCGCGACGGCCGGGCGGACACACCGGCAGGTGCCGCGCGTACCGGGCCGCCGGGTACCTGCGGCAGGGCTGGCCTTCCTCCGTGTGCTCCGCTCAGGCGGCCCCGTCCCGGCCGGGCAGGACGCGGAACGTGGCCGGGCCGAGCCGGATGACTCCGTCGCTCAGCGGGGTGCAGCGCACGCCGCCCCCGCCGCGCAGCGCGCGCTGCGCACCGGGGCCGATGGTGACGTCCATCCAGGCGCAGGGCCGGGCGGGCCGGTTGACGGCGAACACCACCGGCCCGTCACCGCTGTCGAGCGCGATCGTCGCTCCCAGGAAGCCGTCGATGTCCACGCCCCGCAGGAGGATGTTCCGGCGGGTGTGCCGCAGATCGGCCGACGGGCCGATCTCCAGGGGCAGCCTCTCCGCGGCCATGATGGTCACCGCCGCGTTCCGGTGCGCGGGCCTGGCGTAGTAGCGGTCGCCGACCAGCCCCAGGTGGCGCCGTACCTCCACCCGCGACACCCGCTCGTCGGGCGGACCGGGCGCGGGCCCGTCGGCGGGCCGCCCGGCCAGCCGGTGCGACGGCGACACCAGGAGCTGCACCACCTCCACGTCCATGTCCCCACCCTACGCGGGCGGCCACCGGGGCACCGGTCGCCAGGTAGCCGGTATCAGGTACCGGGTACCGGGCCGGCACCAAGAGGACGAATCCGCCCGAAGGGGGTTGAGTGGGCGGAGCGGGTGTGACGCACCCGGCCGCCGCGGTGCGGCTTGTCCCGGCCGCCGGGGGAAGATGAGACCCGAGCGCACACACGATCGATGTGGAGGACTGAGCTCATGCAGCACGAGCGAGCGGGCAAGCCGGCCGGGCCCGAGGACCTGGTGGACGTCGCCCGGCTGGTGACGGCGTACTACACGCTGCACCCCGACCCGGCCGACCCGGGGCAGCGGGTGGCGTTCGGCACATCGGGGCACCGCGGGTCGTCGCTCGCGGCGGCGTTCAACGAGGACCACATCGCCGCCACCAGCCAGGCCATCTGCGAGTACCGCGCCGCGCAGGGCACGACCGGCCCGCTGTTCCTCGGCGCGGACACCCACGCCCTGTCCGAGCCGGCGAGGACCACCGCGCTCGAGGTGTTCGCCGCCAACGACGTGACCGTCCTGATCGACTCGGCGGACGGCTACACCCCCACCCCCGCCGTCTCCCACGCCATCCTCACCCACAACCGGGGCCGCACCTCCGGCCTCGCCGACGGCGTGGTCGTCACCCCCTCGCACAACCCGCCCGCCGACGGCGGTTTCAAGTACAACCCGCCCAGCGGCGGCCCGGCGGGCGGCGAGGCGACCTCCTGGATCCAGGACCGGGCCAACGAGATCATCGCGGGCGGCCTGAAGGACGTACGGCGCGTGCCCTACGCCCAGGCGCTCGCCGCGCCCGGCACCGGCCGCTACGACTTCCTCGGCACCTACGTCTCCGACCTGCCCAGCGTGCTGGACCTGGACGCGATCCGGGCGGCGGGCGTGCGCATCGGCGCCGATCCGCTGGGCGGCGCGTCGGTGGCGTACTGGGGCCGGATCGCCGAGCAGCACCGCCTCGACCTCACCGTGGTCAACCCGCTCACCGACCCTACCTGGCGGTTCATGACGCTGGACTGGGACGGGAAGATCCGCATGGACTGCTCGTCGCCGCACGCCATGGCCTCCCTGATCGGACAGCGCGACCGCTTCCACATCGCGACGGGCAACGACGCCGACGCCGACCGGCACGGCATCGTCACCCCCGACGCCGGCCTGATGAACCCCAACCACTACCTCGCCGCGGCGATCTCCTACCTGTACGCCCACCGCACCCAGTGGCCCGCCGACGCGGGCGTCGGCAAGACCCTGGTGTCCTCCGGGATGATCGACCGCGTCGCCGCCGACCTGGGCCGCCGGCTGGTCGAGGTGCCCGTCGGGTTCAAGTGGTTCGTGGACGGGCTGGTCGGCGGGTCGATCGGCTTCGGCGGCGAGGAGTCCGCCGGGGCGTCCTTCCTGCGCCGGGACGGTTCGGTGTGGACCACCGACAAGGACGGCATCATCCTCGCCCTGCTCGCCTCCGAGATCACCGCCGTCACCGGCAGGACGCCGTCCGAGCACTACGCCGCGCTCACCGAGCGCTTCGGCGCACCGGCCTACGCCCGCATCGACGCGCCGGCCTCCCGCGAGGAGAAGGCGCGGCTGGCCAGGCTCTCCCCGGCCCAGGTCACCGCCGGCACCCTCGCCGGGGAGCCGGTCACCGCCGTGCTCAGCGAGGCGCCCGGCAACGGCGCCCCCATCGGCGGCATCAAGGTGACCACCGAGAACGCCTGGTTCGCGGCCCGCCCGTCCGGCACCGAGGACGTCTACAAGGTCTACGCGGAGTCCTTCCGCGGCCCCGACCACCTGCGTCAGGTGCAGGACGAGGCACAGCAGGTGGTGCTGGCCGCACTGGGCGGCTGACAGGCCGCCTGTGGCCCGCGCGGCCGGCGCCGTCCCGGGACCGGCGCTGCGGGCCCCCGGGGTCCGCCGCCGCGCGGGGCGCGGGCCGCGCCGTCAGCGCCCGGCCGACGCGCGCGCGGCCCGCCTGCGGCGGCGCTGCTCCGCGACGTCCGCCACGGGGGCGGCGAGCAGCAGCGCCCGGGTGTAGTCGTGCCGCGGCTCGGTGGTGACCGTACCGGCGTCGCCCGTTTCGACGATCTCCCCGTGGTGGATCACCGCCACCCGGTGGCTCATGAAGCGCACCACCGACAGGTCGTGCGTGACGAAGAGGTAGGCGACCCCCGTCTCCTCCTGGATCTCCAGGAGCAGGTCCAGGACGGTCCGCCGCGTGGTGAGGTCGAGCGCGGACACCGGCTCGTCGCAGATGACGAGCCGGGGGCGCAGGGCCAGTGCCCGGGCGATGGCGACGCGCTGGCGCTGACCGCCGGAGAACTCGCGGGGCAGACGGGCCGCGGCGTCGGCCGGCAGGTGGACGCGGTCCAGCAGGTCCCCGACCCGGGCGCGGGCCTCCCGGGCGCTCACCCCGTGGCCGAACAGCGGCTCGGCGAGGGTGTCGCCGATGGTGAGGGAGGGGTTCAGGGAGGTGTAGGGGTCCTGGAAGACGACCTGGAGATCCCGGCTCAGCTCCCGGCGGCGGGCCCGGCCGGCCTGGTCGATGCGTTCCCCGGCGAAGGTGATGGTGCCCGAGTCGACGGGGGCGAGACCGAGGACGGCGCGGCCCAGGGTCGTCTTGCCCGACCCGGACTCGCCGACGAGCCCGAGGGTCTCACCCGGGCGGATGTCGAGGCAGACACCCTTGAGCACCTCGGTACGCGGGGCGCGGCGGCCCTTGCCGGGGAAGGAGACCCGCAGGTCCCGCACCCGCAGCAGGGCGTCGGCGGGCGCTTCGGCGTCGGTGACGGTCATGCGGTGGCACTCCTCGCCTTGGGGGGCTGCCAGGGGGAACGGGCCGGGGCCTGGTCGAGGACGGCGCCGAGCAGGGTCCGGGTGTAGGCGTCCTCGGGGGAGCGCAGGACGCGTTCGGTGGTGCCGGCCTCCACGATCCGGCCGGTGTTCATCACCGCGACGCGGTCGCAGAGGTCCGCGACGACGCCGAGGTCGTGGGTGACCAGGAGCACGCCCAGGCCGCGGTCCTTCTGCAGGCGGCGCAGCAGGTCCAGGATCTCCGCCTGGACGCGGACGTCGAGGGCGGTGGTGGGCTCGTCGGCGATGAGGAGCTCCGGGTCGCAGGACATGGCCCCCGCGATGAGGACCCGCTGGGCCATGCCGCCCGATATCTCGTGCGGGTACAGGCGCATCACCTGCTCGGGACGCGGGATCTCCACCAGGCGCAGCAGGTCCACCGCGCGGCGGGCCGCCTCCCGGCGGGACAGGCCGAGGACGTGGCGCAGGGGCTCGGTGAGCTGGCTGCCGATGGTGAAGGCGGGGTCGAGGTTGCTCATCGGCTCCTGCGGGACGTAGGCCACGGTGCCGCCCCGCAGGCCGCGGCGGGCCCGTTCGGGCAGGCCGACGACCTCGCGTCCCTTGACGGTGATGCTGCCGCCGGTGACCCGTCCGCCCTCGGGCAGGATGCCCAGCACGGCGAAGGCGGTCTGCGTCTTGCCGGACCCGGACTCGCCGACCAGGCCCACGATCTCGCCCGCCCGCACATCGAGGTCGACCCCGCGCACCACCTCCCTGCCGCCGCCGTCGGGCCGGGGGTAGGCGACGGTGAGGCCGCGCACCGAGAGCAGCCCGGCGCGGTCCGCGGGATCGCCGCAGGCCGCGATGGTGACGGCGGGCACCGTGCCGCCGTGGCGCCGGGCCGCCCGGCGGGGTGCGGGGGCCTGCCCGGCACGGTCCTCCAGGCCGTCGCGCAGGGCCCCGGCGAGCAGGACGAGGGCCGCGTTGGTCAGCCCGAGGGCGAGACCGGGCCAGAGCATCAGCAGCGGCGCCCGCTGGATGTTCTGGAACGCCTCGTTGAGCATCGCTCCCCAGGTGGGGGCGGATCCGCTGCCGATGCCGAGGAACTCCAGGCCCGCCTGGAGCCCGATGGCGATGCCGGCGACGAGGGCCACCTGGATGATGACCGGGCCGCGCACCACGATCAGGACGTGCCGGGCGACGATGCGGGCGTCGGACAGGCCGGACACCTTCGCGGCGTCCACGTAGAGCTCCGTGCGGACACCGGCGACGATGCCGCGGACGAGGCGGAAGAAACTCGGTGCCGCCAGCACGCCGAGCACGGTCATCAACGCCCGGACGTCGGGGCCGAGGATGGCGCGGGAGGCGAGCAGCACCACCATGGCGGGCAGCGCCATGACGAGGTCGACGACCCAGTTGGCGGCGGCGTCGAACCGGCCGCCGCGGTAACCGGCGTACAGCCCGGAGGGCACCCCGAGGACGAGGGCGATCCCCAGGGCGATCAGCGCGCCCCCGAGGGTGTTGCGGCCGCCGTGCAGGAGGCGGGAGAGGATGTCCCGGCCCGCGGAGTCCGTCCCCAGCGGGTGCGCGCCTCCGGGACCGGCGAAGGCGTCGCCGAGCGAGGAGGCCGCGGGGTCCTGCGGCGCGAGCAGCGGCGCCAGCACGGCGGCGGCCACGAGGAGGAGCAGCACCGCGGCGGAGAGCGCGCCCAGGGGGTTGCGCAGCAGGCGCCGGACGGCGCCGCCGCGGCGGACGGGCGGGACGCCGGCCTCCCCCGCGTCGCGGGACGGAACGCCGGGGAGCCCCGCGGCGGGGGCGCCGGCCGGGAGGTTCTCGCTCATGCGGCCCTCGCCTTCGGGTTGAGCCAGCCGATCATGATGTCGACCAGGAGGTTGATCAGGACGACGCCGACCACGGTGAGCATGACCAGGGCCATGATCACGGGGATGTCGCCGCGGGCGGTGTAGGTGACGGTCATGCTGCCGATGCCGGGCAGGCCGAAGATCTGCTCCACCAGCACGGCACCGCCGAGCAGGCCCACGAACTGCATGCCGAGGACGGACAGGGCGGGCGCCGAGGCGTTGCGCAGGACATGGCGGAACACGATCCGGGAGGCGGGCAGGCCGCGGGCGCGCAGGGTGCGCACGTAGTCCTGGCGCAGGACGTCGATCACCGCACCGCGGACCTGCTGGCAGACCCCGGCGACGGAGGCCACCGACAGGGACAGCACCGGCAGCGTGATGGTGGACAGCCAGCCGCCGGGCGACTCGGTGAACGGGGTGTACCCGATGGCCGGGAACCAGTTCAGGCGGACCGCGAAGACCAGCACCAGGACCAGGGTCACGAGGAAGCCGGGGAGCGCGTAGCCCACGACGCCCAGCACCTGCACCACGCGGTCGACGGCGCCGCGGCGGACGCCCGCCCAGACGCCGAGGAGGAACGACACCACGGTGGTGACGAGGGTGACGCCCAGCATCAGGCTCGCGGTGACCGGGAGCCGGCCCGCGACGGCGGTACCGACGTCCTCGCTGGTGAACCAGGAGGTGCCCAGGTCACCGCGTACGGCGCGGGCGAGCCAGTCCGCGTACTGCGCGAGGACCGGACGGTCCAGGCCCAGGGAGGCGTTCTTGGCGTCGACGGCCGCCTGGTCGGCTCCCTGGCCGAGGAGTTGCCGGCCGACGTCGGTGCCGGGGACCGACAGCAGCAGGTAGGAGAGGAACGATATGACGACCAGGAGCAGGGCCCCCGCCGCGATCCTGCGGGCGATGAAGTTCAGCATGGCACTCGGTATCCGTGACCGTCCGCGGGGGGCCGCCGCAGCGTCACCGCGACGGCCCCCCGTGCGGGCTCACTTGACGGGGGCGTAGTTGTAGAGGGAGGGGACGGCCATCCCCGACTGCGGAGTGATCTTCACCGTGCCGTCCGAGACGTGCAGGTAGGTCATCCGGTAGAAGGGCACGAACCAGCCCTCCTTCACGAGGTGCTCGTTCAGCGCCCGCGCGGCCCGCTCGGCCTTCTCGCCGGTGCCGCTCTGCACCTGGGGGACCAGCTCGCGCACGGTGGCGTCGGTGGTGCCGAACATGTTGAACGCGCCGGGGGTGACCAGTTCGTTGACGACGACCCAGTCGGACGCGGACTGGCCGATGTTCATCACCATGCCGGAGTACGCGCGGTCGGTGAACACCTTCTGGACCGCCGAGGCGCCGTCCAGGTCCTCCCAGACCAGCTTCACGCCGACGGCCTTCAGGTCGGTGGCGAGCGACGAGGCGAGGGCGTCGTTGACGATCGCCGCGATGCGGGGCAGCTTCAGCGTGAAGCCCTCGGCGTAGCCCGCCTCCTTCAGCAGCGCCCTGGCCCGGGCCGGGTCGTGGGAGTAGTACGTGTCGAGCTTCTCGTCGTACCCCTGGGTGTCCGGGCCGAAGACCTGGCCGGTGATCTCACCGCGGTTCTGGCGGATGGTGCCGAGCATCGTCTCGCGGTCGACGGCGTGGTTCAGCGCCCGGCGGACGCGGGCGTCCTTCAGCGCGGGCGTCAGCTTCCCGTCACGGTCGAAGAGCAGCAGCCCCTGGAAGTCGAACTCCTGCTCCACCGTCTTCATCCGGGTGTCGGACTCGATGCCGGCCTGCTGGTCGGCGCTCTGCAGCAGGGCCGCGTTCACCTGACCGGTCCGCAGGCCGTTGACGATCGCCGTCTCGTTGTCGAAGAAGCTGATCGTGACGGTGTCGTAGGGGAGCCGTTCGCCCCAGTAGCCGGGGTTGCGCTCGTAGACCCACTTGGTGCCGATCGTCGTCCTGGCCTTGGCGAGGCGGTAGGGGCCGGTGCCGTCGGGGCTCGTCTTGAGGCTGTCGGCCTCCTTGAACCTGGCGGGGTTGGCCATGAGACCGGCGGCGTCGCTCAGGTAGAACAGCATGGCGGGGTTGGCCTGCTTGAGCTCCAGCGTCACGTGCGTGGGGTCGACGACCCGCACCGACTCCAGGTCGTTCAGCCACTTGGCGTCGGCGCCGCCGCCCTTCTTGAAGCGCTCCATGTTCGCCTTGACGGCCGCCGCGTCGAAAGCGGTGCCGTCGGCGAACTTGACGTCCTTGCGCAGGGTGAGGCCGAGTTCGGTGCGGTCGTCGTTGTACGACCACTCGGTGGCGAGCATCGGGCTGAAGCTGCCGTCCGGCTCCCGCTTGACGAGCGTGTCGTACGTCGCCTGGAAGAACGGCAGGGCGCTGCCGACCGCCTGAGCGGGGTCCAGGCTCTGGGGAAAGGTCAGCGTCGCGATGTTCAGCGTGGACGAGCCGGTGCTCCCTGCGTCGGAGCCGGTGCATCCCGCGAGGGCGACAGATGCCGCCAGGCACGCGGCGACGGCCCCGTTTCGGGCTTTAGTGCTCATGAGGTTCACTCCGTCTGGAGAGCCGGGGAGGGGCGTCCCGGGCGAGATGGGCGGTGAGCTTACCCGCGGAATCAACCACTTGGTAGGTTTTCCGCGGGGCCGGATCGGCCGGCTGGTAGGTTCTGGCGGGCGCTGCCACGAGCGCGGGCGCCGCCGGGAGGTCCGGTGCGAGGCGACGAAGGAGGCCGCCGCAGTGAGCCAGCGACCCGTGAGCGGCCCGCGCCGCCCCTCCAAAGGCGAACGCACCCGGGCCCGCATCCTCGACTCCGCGACCGAACTGTTCTCCCACTCCGGCTTCAACGCGGTGTCACTGCGCGACATCGCCGCACACGCGGGGCTGACCCATGCCGGGGTGCTGCACCACTTCCCGGGCAAGGAGTCCCTGCTCATCGAGGTGCTGGAGCGCCGCGACCGGATCGACGCGCAGTCCGTCTTCCCGGGCATCGCCCACCCGGGCACCCCCGAGCCCGGTCCGCGCGAACGGCTGCGCCGGCTGATCGGCCTGGTCGCGCGCAACAGCGCCACGCCCGGACTGGTCGCGCTGTACACGAAGCTGTCCGCCGAGGCCACCGACCCGGCACATCCCGCGCACCACTACTTCAAGGAGCGCTACCGCGTCCTGCGGGAGGAGGTGACCGTGCTCGTCGCGGCCCTGCGGGCCGAGACCGGGGCGGCGGCCGAGGGCGATCCGGCGGTGATGGCCCGACAGCTGCTGGCGCTGATGGACGGCCTGCAGACGCAGTGGCTGCTGGAACCGGAAGCCGTGGCGATGGAGGAGCTGGTGCGCGACTTCCTGCGCCGCCTCGGGCTCGACCCGGACGGCGGCGCGGGACGGCCCGGCGTCAGCGGCTGAGCGAGGCGAGCACTGCATCGGCGGTACTCCGGTGCCCGGCCGCGTTGGGGTGGAACCCGGCGGCCTCCGCGGTGTCCTCGGGCTCGATCCAGCGCACGCCCGCGGGCTTGCACACGTCGTGCCCGACCGACGGCGTGTAGGCGTCGACGTAGGTGACGCCGTGGGCGCCGGCCCGCTGCGCGAGCATCGAGTTGAGCTGCTTCTCCTTGTCCCGGATCCAGGGGAAGTCGCCCGTCGCGAGCGCGACGGTCTCCCGGCACGCGGTGCCGTCGTCGGGGAAGAGCGCCGGGTATCCCACCAGGAGCACCGTCGCCTGCGGGGAGCGGGCGCGGATCTCCTCCAGGACCGTCTCGATCCGCGGCGCCGTGGCGTCGATGCGGGAGCCGATCTCGTCGGTACCGAAGAGGGTGTAGCTCTGCTTGCAGGGCGAGCCCTGCGGGGCCAGGTGACCGAGGAGCACACAGCGCGTGATGACACCGGCCAGATCGAGGTCGTTCCCGCCCACGCCCAGGGTGACCAGCGTGGTGTCGGGGCGCAGCGCGTCGAGCTGGGGCGGGGCCGCGTCCTGCCCGCTCGTCATGTGGCTGGTGTCGGCCCCGGCACAGGTCACGTCGGTGAACGTGGTCGCGCCGACCGCGTGGGCCACCAGGGTGGGGTAGTTGCGGGAGGAGCGCCCGCAGACGGTGTCGGTCTGTTCGGGGATGCCGGGCCCGGAGCTGAAGGAGTCGCCGAGCGCGACGTAGCGCACCTCCCCGGCGGCGAGCGCGGCGGACCGCCCGGGCGCGGGGCTGGCGGTCGCGGTGGTGGCGGTCCCGGCCAGGACGGCGACGGCCGCCGCGGCCGCGACGCCCGTGCGCGCCGTGCGGCGGCGGGAGCGCCGGCCGTCCGCGACGGTGGTGCGGAGCGTGTCTCTTCCCGGCGGCGGGGCGGGAGATCGACCGGCTGGGACCATGGCGGTTCCTCGTTTCGTCGGCGGGCGGAAGCGGACGCGGCGGCGGGACGGGGCGCTGTCCCGGAGCGGCGCGGCTCGAGCGCGAAAACCGTAAGTTGATCGGTTTCTGGTCGTCAATAGGTCGCGCGGAGGTGAATCGCCCGGCGGATCCGGGCGGTTACCGAAAAGTAATAACTCTTGACAGTGAAAACCGATCAACGTACGGTTTTTGGATCACCCGGCCGTCGAGGCGGTCCGCCCGCATCCGCCCCATCACCGCTGACAGGCTGTCAGTCGTCGGCCCGCGCACCTGGTTGGCAGCGCCGGGCCGGATCCCTCCGCCCCCGAGACCCGATAGGTGCGCCGCATGACCCAGCAGCCCCCGCCCGCCCCGGCCGGTGATCCGGCACCGGCCCGGCTCTCCCTCGCCGAGAAGGCGTCACTGACCAGTGGGGCCGGCGACTTCGTCACCACGGCCGTCCCGTCCGCCGGCATCCCCGCGGTCACCCTGTCCGACGGGCCGCACGGACTGCGGCTGCCGAAGGAGTCCCAGGACGGCGGCCAGGTCGACCTGCACAGCGCCGCGCCCGCCACCTGCTTCCCGCCGGCCGTGGCGCTCGGCAGCAGCTGGGACCCGGAGCTCGCCCGCCGGGTCGCCGGCGCCATCGCCGCGGAGGCCGGCGCGCACGGCGTCCGCGTCGTGCTCGGACCCGGCATCAACATCAAGCGATCGCCGCTGTGCGGGCGCAACTTCGAATACTTCTCCGAGGACCCGCTGCTGACGGCCGAGCTCGGCGGAGCCATGGTCCGCGGCCTGCAGGAGGCGGGTGCCGGCGCGGCGCTCAAGCACTACGCGGCCAACAACCAGGAGACCGACCGCATGCGCGTCAGCGCCGACGTCGACGAACGTCCGCTGCGCGAGATCTACCTGCGGGCCTTCGAACGCATCGTGCGCCGGGACCGCCCCTGGTCCGTCATGTCCTCCTACAACGCCGTCAACGGCGTGCCCGTCTCGGAGAACACCCGCCTGCTCACGGACATCCTGCGCACCGAGTGGGGATTCGACGGCATCGTCATGTCCGACTGGGGCGCCGTGCGCGACCGGGTCGCCGCGCTGCGCGCCGGGCTGGACCTGCAGATGCCGGGCACCGGTGGGCGCACCGACCGGGACGTGGTGGCCGCGGTGTCCGCCGGCGACCTCGACGTGTCGGTGCTCGACGCCGCCGTGGACCGGCTCGTCCGCTTCGCCCGGCGAGCGGCGAGCGGCACGCCCGCCCGGGGGACGGTCCCCGCCGAGGAGCACCACCGCCTCGCCGGCCAGGCCGCGGACCGGTGCGTCGTCCTGCTCAAGAACGACGCGGCCCTGCTGCCCCTCGACCCCGCCCGCGGGACCGTGGCGGTCATCGGCGAACTGGCCCGCACCCCCCGCTACCAGGGCGCCGGCAGCTCCCAGGTCACCCCGACCCGCCTCGACACCCCGCTGGACCGCCTGCGCGAGCTGTCCGCCGGCGCCCGCGTGGACTTCGCCCCCGGATACCCGCTGCCGGGCGGCACGCCGCAGGACGCGACGGCGGCCGCCCTCCCGGAGGACGCGCTCGCCGACGAGGCCGTCCGGCTCGCGTCCGCGAGCGACACCGTCGTGCTGTTCCTCGGGCTGCCCGCGCAGGACGAGTCGGAGGGGTTCGACCGCGACCACATCGACCTGCCGGCCGTCCAGCTCCGCCTGCTGGAGCGCGTCCGGTCCGCCAACCCGCGGGTGTGCGTGGTGCTCTCCAACGGCGGCGTGGTGCGGACCGCGCCCTGGCACGAGACGGTGCCCGCCGTGGTCGAGGGCTGGCTGCTCGGGCAGGCGGGCGGGGGCGCGCTCGCCCGGGTGCTGTTCGGAGCGGTCAACCCGTCGGGGAAACTGGCCGAGACCATCCCCCTGCGCCTGGAGGACACGCCCAGCTTCCTCTCCTTCCCCGGGGAAGAGGGCCGGGTCCGCTACGGCGAAGGCGTCTTCGTCGGATACCGCGGCTACGACGCCCGCCGCTCCCGCGTCGCCTTCCCCTTCGGCCACGGACTGTCGTACACGACGTTCGACTACTCCGGCCTGCGCGTGACCGCCCGGGACGAGGGCGGCGCGGCGCTCACCGTGGCGCTGACCGTCACCAACACCGGGGCCCGCGAAGGGCGCGAGGTCGTCCAGATCTACAGCGGCGGCCCGGCCGGCTCCGCGGTCGCCCGGCCGCCGAGGGAACTGCGCGGCTTCGCCTCCGTCACCCTCGCCCCCGGCGAGAGCCGCGAGGTGGTGGTGGAGCTGGCGCCGGACGCCCTCGCGTACTACAGCCCGCGCGAGGCCGGCTGGCGGGTGGAGGGCGGGGTCTACCGCATCGAGGCGGGTTCCTCCTCACGGGACATCCGGCTGGCGGCGGAGGTGACCGTCGCGGGTGACCCCTCGCGGCTGCGCCTGAGCGGACGCAACACGCTCGCGGAGTGGCTGCGGCACCCCGTGGGCGGGCCCCTGCTCATGGAGCGGTTCGCCCGGGCCAGGCCCGAGGGAGCGGGACCGGGCGCCCTGGACGACCCGGTGATGCGCAAGTTCCTCGCGGGCATGCCGCTCGACGTGATCTCCGAGTTCCCGCAGAGCCCCGTACCGCCCGAGGGCGTGGCCGAACTGACCGCGCTCGTCCAGGCCGCGGGCCAGAGCCGGGGGCAGGACGGGTGACGGCCGCGGTCGCGCCGGTGGCCGGGAGGGTCCGGCCCGGCTGGGAAGGCGTCCGGGAAGCCTTCGCGCGGGGGCAGGCGGGCGATCCCGGCGCCGCCCAGCTGGCCGTCCACCATCACGGCCGGCTGGTGGCCGACCTGTGGTCCCCGGGCACGGCCGTGCCGGGCGGAGCGCCGTTCGGGCCCGCCTCGGTCGGCGTGCTGATGTCCGTCTCCAAGGGCGCCGTCGCCGTCTGCGCCCACCTCCTGGCCGAGCGGGGGCAGTTGGAGCCGGACGCGCCCGTCGCTCGGTACTGGCCGCAGTTCGCCGCGGCGGGCAAGGAGGGCACGACCGTGGCCGACCTGCTCGCCCACCGGGCGGGGCTGCCGGCCTTCGCCGACGAGGCCGCGGGCGTCACGGGGCCCGGCCTGTTCGACCGGGCCGCCCGCGTCACCGCCCTCGCGGCGATGCGGCCGGTGTGGGAACCGGGTACGGCCTTCCTCTACCACGCCCTCACCTACGGCCACCTCGTCGGCGAGGTCGTGCGCCGGGTGTCGGGCCTGAGCATCGGCGCGTTCCTCGCCCGGGAGGTGGCCGGTCCGCTGGGGCTGGACCTGTGGTTCGGGCTGCCGCGGCGGGAGGAGCACCGCTTCGTCCCGCAGTTCGCCGTCCGGCCCGCGCCCACGGCCGGGCAGATCGCGGCGGCCGTCGGCGGCCTCGGCCTCGCCCCCGGCGACCGGCTGGCCTCCGCGCTGCGGGCCTCGGCGGCCGAACTGGCCGCCGTGACCGAGGCGTTCGGCACCCGCGCGGGCCGGGCCGGCGAGTTCCCCGCCGCCGGCGGCATCGGCAACGCCCGTTCCGTGTCCCGGCTCTACGCGGCGCTCATCGGACCGGTGGACGGCATCCGGCTGCTGTCCCCGGCCACCGTCGACCGGGCCCGCGCCCCGCACACCGACCACCTTCCGCCGCCCGCACCCCTGGACCGGCTCGACGGCCCCGACCGGTCCCGCTTCGGGCTCGGCTTCGAGCTGCCCCGCCCGGGGGAACCCCTGCTGGGCGAGGGCTCCTTCGGCCATGCCGGAGCGGGCGGGCGGCTCGGCATGGCCCACCCGGAGAGCGGCCTCGCGGTCGGCTACGTCTGCACGGCGATGTCCTGGGAGCCCTCGGCCGGGCCCGACCCGCGCTGGAGGGAGTGGACGGCGGCCGTCCGGGAGGCGGCGGGCCTCCCCGCGGTGTCCTGACGCCGCCTCCGGTACGGACACCGCTCGCCGTACGAGAGGGACAGCGCACGCGCAGGGGGGCGGGAACCGGCCGGTTCCCGCCCCACCTGCCAGGTGCCGGCCCCGTCGGCCGCGTCCGTTCCGCCCCGCGGCGGGACGGACGCGGCCGACGGGCCGGTCAGTCCTCCCGTGCCGGGTCGAGGAGCCGCATGATGTCGTCGATCGGCTGCTCCATGTCCACCGACCGGTCGATGAGCCACTGCAACTGGATGCCGTCGGCCACCGCCAGCAGCAGGACCGCCAGCCGGTCGGGGGGGACCACGGTCGTCATCCGCCCCTCGTCCATCCGTTTGCGGACGAACGCGGCGACGCGCTCCCGCAGCACCGGATAACGCTGGGAGAAGTGCTCGTGCGCCGGGTGGCCGGGGTCGCTCGCGGCCGCGGCCATGGACACGAACAGCTCCACCAGCCCGGGGGTCTTGGCGCCCTCCCGGATGATCTCCCGGTAGCTCTCGGGACTGGTGCGCTCGTCCTGCCGCTCCCGGGCGGTCTCGTCGCGCATCCGCAGCACCTGGGTGAGCAGGTCCTCCTTGGAGCCGAAGTAGTGCATCAGGCCGGGCAGGCTCAGATTGCACCGGGCGGCCACCTTGCGCAGCGAGGTGCCCCGGTACCCCTCGGCCGCGAAGATCTCCAGCGCCGCGTGCAGGATCTCGGTGCGCTTCGCCTCGCCCTTCTCGTACGGGCCCCGTTTCGCCATGCCGGTCAGCCTAACCCGCGCAGGGCGCACCGGCGGGCGCGCCGGCCGGGGCCTCGGGCAGGCGTCCGGCGCGCGCCAGCGAGCCCAGCCAGCGGGCGGACCGTTTGGGCGTGCGGGCGAAGGTGCGCGGGTCCACCGCGATGAGGCCGAACCTCGGACGGTAGGAGCCCCACTCGTAGTTGTCCAGCGCGCTCCAGTGCAGGTAACCGCGTACGTCCACGCCGTCCCGCATGGCCGCGGCCAGGCTCGCCAGCGCACCCGCCGTGTACCGGATGCGCAGGTCGTCGTCGGCGGTGGCGATGCCGTTCTCGGTGACCAGCACGGGGACGCGCGGGCCGACCACGCCGGCCGTGTGCCGCACCGCCTCGCCCAGGGCCTCGGGATAGATCTCCCAGCCGGTCAGCGTGGTCGGGGCGCCCTCCGGCACGGGGAGCGGGCCGTCGGGGCCGATCCGGTGGCGGGTGTACGCCTGCACGCCGATCCAGTCGTCCTCGCGGGCCGCCTCCAGGAAGACGTCCTCGCGCGGCCGGGCGTAGGCGGCGGCGACCTCCTCGGCTCCCGGCTCGGCCTGGTAGACCTGGTTGGCCACGGTCCATCCCACCTGCAGCCCGAGGCCGGCCTCCCGCAGGGCGGCGGACGCGGCCCGGTGCGCCCGGATCAGCGCCCGGGTCACCCCGGCGTCCGGTTCGGCCGCGGCCGGGTCGAAGGCCGCGGCGCCCTCCTGGCGGCCGCCGGGGGTGTCCCCGGGACCGCGGCCGGCCCGGCGCACCAGGGTGTGCATCAGCGCGATCATGTTGGGCTCGTTGATGGTGGCGACGTGGCGGACGCCCTCGCCCAGGATCTCGGTGGCCGTGCGCGCGTAGCCCGCGAACAGTTCGGCCGCGTCCGGCGACGTCCAGCCGCCCAGCTCGCTGAACCAGCGCGGTGAGGTGAAGTGGTGCAGCGTCACCACGGGGGTCAGGCCCCGCTCCAGGGCCCCGCGCACCATGGCCCGGTAGTGCGCGAGGGCCGCCCGGGACACCTGGCCGCGCTCGGGTTCGATGCGGGCCCACTCGACGCCGAACCGGTAGGCGTTGAAGCCGAGCCGGCTCAGCAGGTCCATGTCCTCGGGCCAGCGGTGGAAGCTGTCGGCCGCGTCCCCGCTGCGCTCGGCGACGAAGCTGCCCGGGCGGTTCTCCAGGGCCCACCAGTCGCTGGAGACGTTGTTCCCCTCGATCTGGTGGGCGGAGGTGGACGCCCCCATGAGGAAGCCCTCCGGCAGCGCGAGGCCGGACTCGGTCGCAGGCGTCATAGGGGGCTGCTCCTTCCGCGTCGGAGCCGGGACGGCGGGCACGGCCACCCCGGCTCCATGAAAAGCGTTCATTGATCGGTTTTCGTGTTAGCGTACAGGCGGCCCCGGTCCGGCAGGAAGGGGCGGCGGCGAGGCCGCCGCCGCGGAGCCGGCCGGCCGCCTGAGGCCCGGTGCCGCCCTGACGACGGCCCCGGGCCTCAGGTCCCGGTATGCGCGGGCCGGACCGGCCCGGCAACGGTCCGCTGGAGGAGACCATGAGCGCCGCCATTCCCCGTCCCGCGCGGCAGACGACGGCCCGGCCCGGCGGGGAACTGCCCGTCACCGGCCCCTGGCGAGTGCGGGCCGCCGACCGCCGGCTGGAGCCGGTCGCCCGCGTGGTACGGGCGCTGCTGGAGCCGCACCTGGGCGACCGCCTGCTGCCGCCCGGCGCGGACGGCGAGGGAGCCGCCGGTTCCGCCACCCTCGACCTCGCGCTCGACCAGGCGCCGCCGGCGCCGTACCCCGTGCCCGTGGGCGTCAGCCCGCGCGGCCTCGCGCGCCCGGCGGACGAGGCGCACCGCGTCACGGTCGGCGGACACGGCATCTCCTGCCGGGCCGCCACGCCCGAAGGGGTGTTCCGGGCCGCCACCACGGCGGTGCAGTTGCTCACCGCGTCCCCCGGGCCGGTCCCGTACCAGGAGCTGGCCGACGCCCCCCACTACGCCTGGCGCGGCCTGATGGTCGACCCGGCGCGCGGCCACCTCACCCCGGACGAACTGCGCCGCCTCATCGACCTGCTGGCCCTCTACAAGCTGAACGTGCTCCACCTGCATCTGACGGACAACGAGGGCTGGCGCCTGCACCTGTCGGCCGTCCCCCGGCTCACCGCCGAGGGGGGCCGCGGCGCGCCGCGCCAGTTCTACACCCCCGAGGAGTACCTCGGTGTGCAGGAGTACGCGGCGAGGCGGTTCGTGACGGTCGTCCCCGAGATCGACCTGCCGGGCCACTGCGGCGCCCTGCGCGCGGCGCTGCCCGAACTGCCGCCCGCGCCCGCGCCGGAGGGACTGGCGGGCCGCTTCCCGTTCGTCCCTCCCCTCGACCTCGCCGACCCGGCCACCCGGGAGACCGTCGCCGCGATCCTCGCCGAGGTGTGCCGCCTGACCACCGGCCCCTTCGTCCACATCGGCGGCGACGAGGCCGTCGGGGCGACCGCGGACAGCTTCGCCCTCGCGGTACGCGAACTGCGCGCCCTGGTGCGGGCGTCGGGCAAGCGGCCGCTGGCCTGGCAGGAGTCCTCCCGCGCCGGGATCACCGCGGACGACATCGCCCAGTTCTGGGTGGACGTGCCGATGATGGACCTGCCCGACACGGAGGAGGAGCTCGCCCGCCGGCCGGAACTGCTCGCCGCGGGCCACACGCTGGAGTTCGGCCGGGCCCTCAAGCGGTTCTTCGCCCCCGCCGACCACGACGTCGCCCGCGTCGTCGAGGGGGGCGGACGCCTCCTGCTGTCCCCGCAGTCCCACCTCTACCTGGACCGCCCCTACCCCTCGCAGGCGGTACCGCCCCACCAGGCCGAGCGGGCCGCCCGTCTCGGATTCGCCGCCTACCGGCCGCGCGGGGTGCGGCACACCGCCCTGTGGGACCCGGCCTCGCACGGGATCGGCGACGCGTCGGTCGCCGGAGTCGAGGCGACCCTCTTCGGCGAGTCGGTCGGCGGGTTCGACGACCTGACCACCCTGCTGCTGCCGCGCCTGGCGTCCGTCGCCGAGACCGCGTGGACGGGGCGGGCGGCCGACTGGGCGGAGCACCGGGTGCGCCTGGCCCGCCACGGGCGGCTCTGGCGGGAGCGGGGGCTCGCGTATCTCGCCTCCACGGAGATCCCCTGGCCCTGACCGGCCGCGGGCAGGGCGCCCCCGGCGGACGGAAGAGCCGGCTCACCGTGGCGTGCCGGGTCCCTCTCACTGACGGCTGACGGGCGCCAGGACGGCCAGCAGGCCGGTGGCCTCGCGCAGGGCCCGCTCCAGCGCGGCGGGGTCGTGCAGGGTGCCCGTCCCGTCGGGCGGGACCAGCCAGCCCAGGCGCCCGGCGGCCCGGTAGGGCGGCGGGACCGCGACCCACGAGCCCTTGCCGACGCGGCGCACCCCGGACCCGGTCCACTCGCTGCCCGGGTCGGGCGGCAGGAAGAACCCGACCCGGCCGGCCGCGCAGTCCGCCAGGGTGGGCGCGGGCGGCTCCAGCGGATCGCGCCGGAGCAGGTCCAGGGCGCACAGCCCCAGACGTTCGGGCACGCTGAGCACGTCCCAGAAGCGCCCCGCCGGCAGCAGCGCCGTTCCCGTGCCCTGATCCCACTCCCGTTTGCACCGGCCAGGGTCGGTGGCGGCCGCGGCGAGCCACTCGATGGCCTGTTTCCCCAAGCAGCGCTGCATGTCCTACCCCCAGCACGATCGGCTTCGCCGGAACGGGCACACGCACGGGCGTGACCCGGCAGCCCGGTGGGGCCGTGCGGGGAGAGAGCCGCCCGTTCAGGGCCCCTCATGCTGGTGGATGTTTCTATGCGCCGGAAGAGGTGGCGCGGCCTGGCGAATCGCTCCGGGATGTTCGAGCTTCCCGCGCTTGTTCGCCTCGGCGGGTGTGCGGCGCGCGCAGACGTGACGCGGGGCGTGGTGTGCCACAGGGCGAGCACGCGCGGTGACGTGCCCTTCCGCCCGGGAGGTGCCACCGCCTTCCGGGGGTGCCGGGGAGGAGGTGCCCGGAAGGCCGGATCGGCGCGACTTTCCAGTACCGCCAGTAACATGATCACCTGTCTCCTGGGTGGGCCATGCAACCACATCAGCGGCTCAGTCGACCCACGTCTCACCCGGAGAATTCATGCCTTCGCACAACGATGCCCTCGAAGAAGCCCGCGCGGCATACGAGCACCACATGCGGACGTGCCGTCAGTGCCACGCCGACGCGGCGCGCTGCCCCGTCGCCAAACACCTGCTGCGCCTGTACAACAACGCGCGGAGAGGCCAGGCGGGTTCCGCGCAGCGCTGACGTGCCCGCGGCCCCGGCGTCCGCGGAGCGTGCCCGTACACCCGCCCGGCCCGTCGCGCCCGTGTGCCGGGCGGCGCCCGTGGCCGGGCCGGGACACGCGCCCCGGCCGTGCCGCCCCGCGGCCGGTGAGCGCGGAGGTCTGCGGTGCCCCGGTCCGCGGCGGTCCGCCGCACGGGGCACGGGCCGCCGCCGGCCCCCGCCGCCGCCCCGGCGCGCACCCGCGAGCGGCCGCGCTGTGGCCCCATTCACGAGGCGACCACCTCTCTGATAATTTCGGCGAGTCGGTATCCGCGTGGATGTCACCGCCAACTCGCGAACGGCCACGGCCCTGTGACGGTGCATCAGGAAGTGAGCCCATGAGCGAACTCCGCTCGGGCGGCGCCCCCGCGCCCACCGTTCTCCGTATGATCCTGGGCAGGCGGCTGAAGGAACTGCGCCGCGACGCCGGCGTGTCCCTGGAGGAGGCCGCCGCGGTGCTCCGCGTGAAACCGCTCACCGTCCGCCGCCTGGAGAAGGCGGAGGTCGCGCTGAGGATCGTCTACGTGGAGAAGCTGCTGCACACCTACGGTGTCCCGCCCCGGGAGATCGACGAGTTCATCGCCCTGGCCGAGCAGGCCAACCGGCCCGGCTGGTGGCACGCCTACCGCGATGTCGTACCCGCCTGGTTCACCGCGTACGTGAGCCTGGAGACCGACGCCACGGTGCTGCGCACCTACGAGCCCCAGTACGTCACGGGGCTGCTCCAGACCCCGGACTACGCCCGGGCCGTGCTGCGGGCCGGCTTCCCCGGCGACAGCGAGGCCGACCTGGCGCGGCGGGTGGAACTGCGCCTGCGCCGCCAGCGGTTGCTGGACCGACCGGATCCGCCCACGCTGTGGGTGGTGATGGAGGAGGCCGTGCTGCACCGGCCGGTGGGCGGAGCGCGGGTGATGCGGGAGCAGATCGACCGGCTGCTGGAGGCCACCGAGCTGGACCACGTCAGCGTCGAGATCGTGCCCTTCGCGGCCGGGCCCCACGCCGGGGCCGGCGCCCCGTTCACCTGCTTCCGCTTCGCCGAGCCGGAGCTGCCGGACATCGTCTACAGCGAGATCCTCTCCGCCTCCGTGTACCTGGACCAGCGCTCCGACGTGGCCGCCCACCTGGAGGCGCACAGCCGGATGTCGCTGCGCACCTCCGACGAGACCAGCCGGGCGCTGCTGCACCGGATGCGCCAGGAGTACTCATGACCACCGTCCCCGGCGGCGCCTACAGCGGCATGCCCGCCTCGCAGCTCGGGGAGCAGGGCTGGGAGCGCCCCTGGAGCGGTCCCGACGGCGGGCAGTGCGTAGAGGTGAAGAGGCTGGCCGACGGGCGCGTGGCCTTCCGCCGGTCGACCGACCCCGCCGGTCCCGCCCTGATCTGCACGGCCGAGGAGATGACCGCCTTCGTCGACGGCGTCAAGAGGGGACTGGCGGACCATCTGACGCTCGCTCACCGGGGCCCTCGGCCCGTACCGAACAGCACCACCCCGTACCGCCCACGCGCCGACAACGAAGGAACAGGATGACCGACCACGACCTGCGGGACATCGACACCAGCAAGCCCCACTCGGCCCGCATGTACGACTACTACCTCGGCGGCAAGGACCACTTCGAGGTCGACGAACAGGCCGCCGAGACGGTCGCCTTCACCTGGCCCGGCGTCTTCGTGTGCGCCCGGGAGAACCGTGCCTTCATGCACCGGGCCACCCGGGTCCTGGCCCGGGAGCACGGCATCGGGCAGTGGCTCGACATCGGCACCGGCATCCCCACCGAGCCCAACCTCCACCAGGTGGCCCAGTCGGTCCTGCCTCGGGCGAGGGTGGTCTACGTCGACAACGACCCGCTGGTCCTGAAGTACGCCGAGCGCCTCATGCGCAGCAGCCCCGAGGGCCGCACCGCGTACGTCGAGGCCGACGTCACCGATCCCGGCACCCTGCTCGACCGCGTCACCGCCACCGGCGTCCTGGACCTGAACCGCCCGGTGGCCCTCTCCCTCAACGCCGTCCTGCACTTCGTCACCGACGCCGCGGACCCCTACGGCATCGTCGCCCGCCTGCTCGGCATCCTGCCCTCCGGCAGCGCCCTGGCCCTCAGCCACGGCACGCCCGACTTCGACCCGGAGACCGTGGCCCGGATCAAGGAGATCTACACCCGTTCCGGAACCGGCATGCAACTGCGCACCAAGGCGGAGGTCGCCCGCTTCTTCGACGGGCTCGACCTGCTGGAGCCGGGCATCGAGGTCGGCCACCGCTGGCGCCCCGATCCGGCCGGGGCGGACACGACGGAGGAGCCCACGGACGCCGAGGTGAGCCTGTGGGCCGGGGTGGGGATCAAGCCGTAACACCGCCCCCGGCCTTCCACCGAGGGGCGGTTTTCGGCCAACGCCCGCCCCTCGGTCACCAGTCGGCCAGCGGACACCTGTACCGGCCACGGAGTGATCCATAACCTTGTGCGGTACGCCCGCCACAGACCACAGGGAGCTCCATGTCCACCGTGCAGCAGGTCCCCGACATCCTCTCTCCCGAGTTCGCCGCGGACCCCTACCCTGCCTATCGTGTGATGCGCGAGAGCGCGCCCCTCATCTGGCACGAGGCCACCCAGAGCTACATCATCTCGCGTTACGAGGACGTGGAGCGCGTCTTCAAGGACAAGAGCGGCGAGTTCACCACCGACAACTACGACTGGCAGATAGAGCCCGTCCACGGGAAAACGATCCTCCAGCTCAGTGGCCGGGAACACGCGGTGCGGAGGGCCCTCGTCGCCCCCGCGTTCCGCGGCAGCGACCTGCAGGAGAAGTTCCTGCCCGTGATCGAGCGCAACTCCCGCGAGCTGATCGACGCCTTCCGCCACACCGGCTCCGCCGACCTGGTGGCCGACTACGCCACCCGCTTCCCGGTCAACGTCATCGCGGACATGCTGGGCCTGGACAAGGCCGACCACGCCCGCTTCCACCGCTGGTACACGTCGGTCATCGCCTTCCTCGGGAACCTGTCGGGCGACCCCGAGGTGGCGGCCGCCGGCGAGCGGACCCGCGTGGAGTTCGCCGAGTACATGTTCCCCATCATCCGGGAGCGCCGCGAGAACCCGGGCGAGGACCTGCTGTCGACGCTGTGCGCCGCCGAGGTGGACGGCGTGCGGATGAGCGACGAGGACATCAAGTCCTTCTGCAGCCTGCTGCTCGCCGCGGGCGGCGAGACCACCGACAAGGCGATCGCCGGCATCTTCGCCAACCTGCTGCGCCACCCCGACCAGCTCGCCGCCGTACGGGAGGACCGCAGCCTGATCGCCCGTGCCTTCGCCGAGACGCTCCGCTACACGCCCCCCGTCCACATGATCATGCGGCAGTCCGCCACCGAGGTCACCCTCAGCGGCGGCACGATCCCGGCCGGAGCCACCGTGACCTGCCTGATCGGCGCGGCCAACCGGGACGAGAACCGCTACCGCGACCCCGACCGGTTCGACATCTTCCGTGACGACCTGACCACCACGACCGCGTTCTCCGCCGCCGCCGACCACCTCGCCTTCGCGCTCGGCCGGCACTTCTGCGTGGGTGCCCTGCTGGCCAAGGCCGAGGTCGAGATCGGCGTCGGCCAGTTGCTGGACGCCATGCCCGACGTACGGCTCGCCGACGGCTTCGAACCCGCCGAGCAGGGCGTCTTCACCCGCGGCCCGCAGGCCGTGCCCGTGCGGTTCACCCCCGTCGCCTCCTGAACGGGCCGTGTGCCGGGCCGCGCGGCGCGCCCGCCGCGCGGCCCGGCCACGTCACTGCACCACGGGTGTGAACCGCACCGGCAGCGAGGTCAGACCGCGCATCCAGATCGACGGACGCCAGGTCAGTTGCTCCGGCTCCACCGCGAGGACCAGGTCGGGCAGCCGCTCCAGCAGCGTCTCCACCGCCGTGCGGGCCATGACGTCGGCCAGCAGCGGGGCGGGGTAGGGGCAGCGGTGCTCCCCGTTGCTGAACGACAGGTGCGCGGCGTTCTCCGCGCCGACGTGCGACTCCGGCCAGATCTGCGGATCGGTGTTGGCCGCGGCCAGCCCCAGCACCAGGCAGTCGCCCGCCCGGATCAGCCGCCCGCCGAGCTGCGTGTCGCGCACCGCCCAGCGGCCGATGAAGTTCTGCGTCGGAGTGTCCAGCCACAGCACCTCGTTCAGCGCCTCTCCGACGCTGAGCCGGCCGCCGGAGACGTTGAGCGCGAACCGCTCGTCGGTGAGCAGCAGCCGCAGCGTGTTGCAGATCCAGTTAGCCGTGGGCTGCTGGGCGGCGGCGATCACGGAGATCAGGTCCTGCACGACCTCCTCGTCTGCCAGCCCCGCCGGGTGCTGCAGCATCCGCGAGGTGATGTCCGGTCCGGGACGTTCCCGCTTCTCCTTCACCAACTGGTGGATCCGCTCCCCGACCCGCGTGTAGGCGGCGACCGGGTCGTCGCCCTCCGCCGCGTCCAGCGACATCCGCAGGTCGTCCACGAGCTGCTGGGTGTCCGTACCCGAGTGCGGCATCCCGCACATCTGGACCACCGCGCGCATCGGCAGGGCGTGGGCGTAGGCGCTCATCAGCTCCGCCTCCCCGCTCCCGGCGAACGAGGCGATGAGCCGGTCGGCGATCTGCTCGCAGTCGCGGGCCAGTTCGAACTGGTCGACGCCCTCCAGCGCCTGCGTGATCACCCCGGCCCGCCGCCGGTGCTCCTCGCCCTCGGTGAACAGCACCGACGGCTGATAGCCGACGAACGGCAGCAGCGGCCAGTCCGCGGGGATGTTCTCCCACTGGTTCCAGCGCCGGGAGTCACGGGCGAACAGCTCGTCGTGGCTGGTCACATAGGTGAGCTCGGAGTAGCCGAGGACCAGCCACGCCGGGATGTCCCCGTCGAGCAGCACGGGCGCGACCGCTCCGTGCTCCCGGCGCAGGGCGCGGTAGAGCTGGGAGGGGGTCTGCTGGTACTCCAGCCCGGCCAGCCGTACCGCGCCGGCGTGCGCCGGGCAGCCGGCCGGGGCCGCGCCGGCGGCGGAGTGTCCGGTGTCGGTCACGGTGTCGTCTCCTGGGCCATGGCCAGTTCGTAGAGGTGGTCCACGAGGGTGATCAGCACTTCTTTCCCGGACTGCCGCACCCGCGCATCGCAGTCGATCATGGGCACGTGCGAGGGCAGGGCGAGCGCCTGGCGGATCTCGTCCAGCGAATAGCGGCGGGTGTCGTCGTCGAACCGGTTGACGGCCACGACGAACGGCGTCTTGTGGTGCTCCAGCCGGTCTATCGCGTACCAGGAGTCGTCCATCCGGCGGGTGTCGACCAGGACCACCGCGCCCAGCGTGCCGGAGAAGAGCCGGTCCCACAGGAACCAGAAGCGCTCCTGGCCCGGCGCGCCGAACAGATACAGCACCATGCGCTCGTTCAGGCTGATCCGCCCGAAGTCGAACGCCACCGTCGTGGTGGTCTTCGCCGCCACCCCGCGGGTCTCGTCCACGCCGACCCCGGCCTGCGTCATCACCTCTTCGGTGTTGAGCGGCCGGATCTCGCTGACCGAGCGGACCAGGGTGGTTTTGCCGACTCCGAACCCGCCGACGATGACTATCTTCAGACCGGTTTCCGCGGCATCGGCCAGGGGCGTGCGGCGAACGGGCAGCTCAGAGGTTGCGGAGCCCATGGAGCACCTCCTTGAGAAGGGCGGAGTCGGGGAGCGAGGCGACGGACTGTGCCGCGCGCGGGTGGCGGGCGGTGATGCGGCCCATGGCGAGGAGGTCGCCGAGCAGGATGCGCACCACCGTGATCGGCAGCTTCAGTTCCGCGGCGATCTCCACCACGGCCGTCGGATGCCGGCACAGGTCGAGGATCCGCGCGTGCTCCGACTGCATTCCGGCGGAGGGCTCGCACTCACTGACCACCAGGGTGACCAGGTCGAACGCGTCGTCGGCACGGCTGCGTCCGCCCGTGACCGTGTAGAGCCGGTCGGGGTCACCGGTGTCCACGGGCTTGCGCATCACGACGAGGCACTCCCATGGACGGGCTTGCGGGGCTCGGCCCGCAGATGCTCGCCGATCTGCTCGACCAGCTCGGTCATCTGGTGGCCCACGACACCCGGGTCGGCGTTCTCCTCGGCGACGACGGCCAGATGCGCCCCCTCACCGGCCTCCACGATGAACAGCAGTCCCCCGTGGAACTCGGTCATGGAGTGGCGGACGCCGCCGGTGCCGTCGCCGAACTCGACGGACGCGCCCTGGGCGAGGGCCTGGATGCCCGAGCAGATCGCGGCGAGCTGGTCGGCCTGGTCCAGCGACAGATGCTCGGTCCAGCACAGTTTCAGGCCGTCCCGGGACAGGACCAGGGCGTGGCGGGTGCCGGGCGTGCGCTCCAGGAGGTTCTGCAGGAGCCAGGTGAGGCTGTTGTCGGTGGTCTGCATGGTGGGTGATGGGACGGTGGTGCCCGGCTGCCCGGTCACCGGCCCGTTCCTCCAATCTGACGTACTCAAGGGGGGAAGTGGGCTCCAGGGCCCCGCGCCGTACAACGCGCCGTACGAAAGGACGGTGGCCTACGGGGCGGACGGCGGCTCTGCGTCGGGCAGGGCCTGCGGTCCGGTCGTACGGCTCCCGGACCGGCGGCCGCGGTGGAAGGCGCCGAAGCGCGATCCCGCGTCCCGTGCCGCGGGGCGCTCGGCCGTCTCCGCGGCGTCCGGAGCGGAAGCGGCCCGGCGCTGCTCGCGCTCGCGCTCCGCCTCCGCCATGGTCCGGCCCGGCGTGCGCACGGGCAGGCCGTTCGGCGTGGCGCTCCGGGGACGCTCGTGCGTGGTCTGCTCGGGAAGGTCCGCCCGTGTGCCGGGCGGCAGCGCGGCGCCGGACGGGGCGGGGGCGCCGGGGAGCTCGGCCGGTGCGGGCC
>NZ_WYCT01000619.1 GCF_011008945.1 Streptomyces harenosi | reverse complement strand
GCGAGTGTCTCGTGGGCTCGGAGATGTGTATAAGAGCCAGGCCGTGCGGCGCCCGCGGGGGACCGCCCGGCGGCGGGAGCACCGCGCGCACCCGTACCCCGTAGAATCACCGGGTGACCGCCCCCGTATCCCCAGCCGAGACCCTGCGCGCCGCCCTGGCCGGGCTGCTCGACGGGCTGCCGGCGCGGCAGGCCGCGCAGGCCGTGGAACGGCTGATCGCGAACTACCGGGGCGCCACCCCCACCGACGCGCCGATCCTGCGGGACCGCGCGGACGTGATCGCCTACGCCGCCTACCGCATGCCCGCCACCTTCGAGGCGGTGCGCTCGGCGCTGGCGGCGCTCGCGCAGGCGGCGCCCGGGTGGGTGCCCGGCGGCCAGGTCGACGTCGGCGGCGGGACCGGCGCGGCGACCTGGGCGGCCGGCGCCGTCTGGGACGGCGTCCGGCCGGTGACCGTGCTCGACTGGGCCGAGCCCGCGCTCGCCCTCGGCCGGGAGATCGCCGCCGCCCACCCGGCCCTGGCGGACGTCACCTGGCGGCGCTCCCGGATCGGAGCGGGGCTCACGCTGGAGAGCACCGACCTCGTCACCGTCTCCTACGTCCTCAACGAGCTGACCGCCCCCGACCGCGCCGCCCTCGTCGACGCCGCCGCGTCCGCCGCCCAGGCCGTCGTGATCGTCGAGCCGGGCACCCCCGACGGTTACGCCCGGATCATCGAGGCCCGCGACCGCCTGGTCGCCGCGGGCTTCCGCGTCGCCGCCCCCTGCCCGCACAGCGACTCCTGCCCCATCGCGCCCGGCACCGACTGGTGCCACTTCTCGGCCCGGGTCAGCCGCTCCTCGCTGCACCGCCAGGTCAAGGGCGGCTCACTCGCCTACGAGGACGAGAAGTTCAGCTATGTCGCGGCGGCCCGCTTCCCGGTCGCGCCGGCCCCGTCCCGCGTGGTCCGCAGGCCGCAGATCCGCAAGGGCCAGGTCCTGCTCGACCTCTGCGAGAGCGAACCGGCGCTCGGCCGGGCCACGGTCACCAAGCGCCACGGCGACCTCTACAAGGCCGCCCGCGACGCGGAATGGGGCGATTCCTGGCCCCCGGCGGATCACCGCTAGGGCCTCGCCCCCGTCACTCCCCCCGCTCTTCCCGCCGCCGCGTCGGCTCGGGCCGCCGGGGTTCCTTCCCCGTCTCCTCCCGCTGCCCGGGCCGCTCCCGGTCCTCCCGCAGTCTGCGCAGCAGTTCCCGCTTCTGGGCCCGGCGGTCCGGGCCGCCGCCGGCGGTCCCGCCCCGGCCGCCGCCGCGCAGGGCCTCGCGGCCGAGATGCCGGCGGGTGCCGCCGACGCCCAGCATGTTTCCGGCTCCGCCCCGGGTCATGGGACAGCTCCTCTCCGGCCGTCGTCCGGCCAACCGGTGAAACGAGACGCTGCGTCTCGTGCATCTCCCTCACTGTGTGGCGAGACGGTCCGTCTTGTCAACCTGGTAGATTCGGCCCCATGGCCGACCACACGCCCCCGCCCCTCTCTCTTATACACATCTCCGAACCCACGAGACACCCGC
>NZ_WYCT01000618.1 GCF_011008945.1 Streptomyces harenosi | reverse complement strand
GGGCCGGGGGTCGGCGGGCGCCGGTTCGAGGCGGTCCGCGGCCGGCGCGGGGCGCAGCCCGGCGCGTCTGCGGACGGTCTCCACGGCCGCCGCGTCCAGGAGCGCCGCCGGTGCCCGGGGGCCGGGCGCGCAGCCCGGTGGCGTACGCCGCTCGGTGCCCAGCAGGGCCGCCGTGACGAGCTCCTCCCAGCCGCCCTGGGCGGGCGTGCCGGCGGGGGAAGACGTGCTGGTCATGCGGTTCCTTTCCGGTCGGCTCAGCAGAGGGGGACGGCGTCGCCCCCGCCGGCGGGCCACACCGTCAGCGGGGTGAAGCCCTGGTGGCCGAGCTCGCCGAAGACCGTGACGGGAGCGCCGCCCGAGACGGCGACCAGGCGCCACAGGCCGGGCCGGGCCCGGGCGGTGGCGGTGAGCGGCAGGGCCGTGTCCGCGTCGGCGTCCGCCACCTGCCAGGAGCCGCCGTTTGGGGCCGGCACCACCCGGTCCAGGGTCACCGGGACCGCGTCCAGCCAGGGGTCGTCGCGCAGCGCGTCGCCGTAGCGGGCGGCGGCCTGCGCGGTGGTCAGGCCGGGCGGGCGCACCGCGGTCGGCGCGGGCGGGGCGAACCGCTCGCCGAGCGCCGCCCGGAACTGCCCGGGGCCCGGGTACGCGGACACCTCCGCCTCCAGCGCCAGCCCGGGCGGCAGCGCCAGGTCGGGAGCGCGGCCGGCCGCGCCGTACGACAGGAGCAGCACGGTCCGCCGCGACCGGGCGCCGTACAGCCATATGCGACGGGTCGTCAGGCGGGTGTCGGCGGTGTCGTACTGGGCGAGGACCAGCCAGTCGTCCCGCAGGGGCGGGCCGTCCGGCGAGGCGGGCAGCCCGACGCGTGAGCGGACCGTCGCCGCCAGACCCTCCGGCAGCTCCTCCCGGTGCAGCCAGCCCCGGCCCAGGAGGTGGAGGAGGGCGCACTCCTCCAGCAGGCGCGCGGGCCACCCGGAACCGGTGGAGGGGACCGTGGCCGCCTCGCGCACCCGGGCGGCCAGACCGGGCGCCTGCGCGTCGACCATCCGGGCGGCGGTCTCCTCCCAGAGCCCGTACCCCGCCTGCTGGACGCCGGCCAGGCCCCCGCGCAGCAGGTCCGCCAGCCGCTGCTCCAGCTCCGTCGCCCCCGCGGTGATCCGCTCGGCCCGCCGCTCCGCCCGGCGCCGTGCGGCCTCCGGGCCGGCGGGCGGGGAGGCTGCGCCGGGCGCCCGGGCCGGCCGCTCCGGCTCCGCGCGTCCGCGCCGGGCCGCGATCCACCGCCCGGCCCAGTCCGGCGGCTGCCCCCGCGGCACCGCGCCTTCCGCGCGCGCCCAGAGCAGCAGCAGCCCGAGCGCGTGCTTGCACGGCACCTTGCGGCTCGGGCAACTGCACCGGTACGCCGGCCGGGAGGCGTCCGCGACGTCGACGACCGTCCGGTACGGCGCGCCGCCGCCCTCGCACAGCCCCCACACTGTCGCTTATACACATCT
>NZ_WYCT01000617.1 GCF_011008945.1 Streptomyces harenosi | reverse complement strand
GCGGCCTCGGTGCGGCCGGACAGGGTCCAGGGGATGACCGGCAGGTCGTTGCCGGGGGCGGGCTCGGCCGCCGGCTCGTCCGGCTCGGGCGCCTGCTCCAGGATCACGTGGGCGTTGGTGCCGCTGACCCCGAAGGACGACACCGCCGCCCGGCGCGGCCGGCCCGTGTCCGGCCAGGGCCGGTTGGCGGTGAGCAGCCGCACGGCCCCCGAGGCCCAGTCGACGTGCGGGGTCGGCTCGTCCACGTGCAGCGTCTGCGGCATCAGGCCGTGCCGCAGGGCCATCACCGTCTTGATGACGCCGCTCACCCCGGCCGCGTACTGGGTGTGCCCGATGTTGGATTTCACCGACCCCAGCCACAGCGGCCGGTCGGCGGGGCGGTCCTGCCCGTACGTCGCCAGCAGCGCCCGCGCCTCGATGGGGTCGCCCAGCGTCGTCCCGGTGCCGTGCGCCTCCACCAGGTCCACGTCGGCGGGGGCCAGGCCCGCGCTGTCCAGCGTGCTCAGGATGAGCCGCCGCTGGGCGGGGCCGCTGGGCGCGGTCAGGCCGTTGGAGGCACCGTCCTGGTTGATGCCGCTCTCCCGGATCACGGCCAGCACCGGGTGCCCCGCCGCCAGCGCGTCCGAGAGCCGCTCCAGGACCAGGACGCCGACGCCCTCGCCCCAGCCGGTGCCGTCGGCGGACGCCGCGAACGCCTTGCAGCGCCCGTCGGCCGCCAGGCCGCCCTGCACCGAGAACTCCGGGAAGGCGCCCGGCGTCGCCAGCACCGACACGCCCCCGGCCAGGGCCAGCGAGCACTCGCCGCCGCGCAGCGCCCGCACTGCCAGATGGGCGGAGACCAGGGAGGAGGAGCAGGCCGTGTCGACGGTGACCGCCGGGCCCTCCAGGCCGAGGAAGTACGCCACCCGGCCGGAGAGCACGCTCCCGGACGTGCCGGTCAGCATGTAGCCGTCCCGGCCCTGCGGCGAGGCGGCCAGCACCCCGGCGAAGTCGCCGCCGGTCCCGCCGAAGAAGACGCCCGCGGCGCTGCCGCGCAGCGACCGCGGGTCCACCCGGGCGCGTTCCAGGGCCTCCCAGGAGGTCTCGAGGAGCAGTCGCTGCTGGGGGTCCATGGCGAGCGCCTCGCGCGGCGAGATCCCGAAGAAGTCCGCGTCGAAGTCGCCGGCGCCCTCCAGGAAACCGCCCTCCAGCGTGGTGGAGGCGCCGGACTCCTGGGCGTCGGCGCGGTAGAGCCCCGCCAGGTCCCAGCCCCGGTCCTCGGGGAAGCCCGCGATGCCGTCCGCGCCCTCGGCGACCATGGTCCACAGCTGCTCCGGCGTGGTCACCCCGCCCGGGTAGCGGCAGGCCATGCCGACGATCGCGATCGGCTCGCGTGCCTTGTCCTCCACCTCGCGCAGTCGGCGCTGGAGAGCGCGGGCCTCGGCCACGGCCCGCTTGAGATAGTCGCGGAACTTGTCCTCGTCGGGCAGGGCGGACGCGTCGGACATGGGGGAGAGCTCCTCGAAGTAAGTCCTCGTCGGGCGGGACCGGACGGGCGGCGAAGGGGCGGGACGGGAACGG
>NZ_WYCT01000616.1 GCF_011008945.1 Streptomyces harenosi | reverse complement strand
CCCTCCCCCCGGCCCCGTCCGCCGGGCCGGGCCGCGGTGACGGCCGCCCCCCGGCGCGGGGGCCGCGGTTACGCCAGCCTGATGACGTTCCAGGACAGCGGCTCCAGGACGGCGGTGAGCCGGCCCTCCCGCACCTCGGTACCCTCCACCGCGTGTGGCACGACCCGCTCGGGGTCCGTCAGCGTGTTGCGGGCGTCGGGGTCGGCGTCCGCGAGGGCGCTGTGCTCCACGACCCGGGTCAGGTCCAGCCCGTTGAGGGCCACCTCCAGCGGCAGCGCCTCGGTGCGGCCCCGGTTGACGGCGAAGACGGTGACCGTGCCGTCCTCGGCGCGGACGGCGGTGGCGTGCAGCAGGTCCGTCTCGCCGTACTTCTTCGTTTCGTACGTGGGCGAGTCCACCCGGACGTCGAGGACCTCGCCGCGGCCGTACGTGGACGCCTGTGCAAAGGGGAAGAACGTCGTCTGCCGCCAGGCCGGGCCGCCGGGCTCGGTCATGATCGGGGCGATGACGTTCACGAGCTGCGCCAGGCAGGCCACCGTCACCCGGTCCGCGTGGCGGAGCAGGGCGATGAGCAGGGAGCCGAAGACGACGGCGTCGGTGACGCTGTAGTTGTCCTCCAGCAGGCGCGGCGCCTCGGGCCAGTCCAGGGCGCTGACCTCGGCGTCGGTCTTCGACAGGTACCAGACGTTCCACTCGTCGAAGGAGAGGTTGATCTTCTTCTTGGACTTCAGGCGGGCGCCGATGTGGTCGCAGGTGGCGACGACGTTGTCGATGAAGGACTCCATGTCCACGGCGGAGGCGAGGAAGGAGTCGACGTCGCCGTCGAGCGGCTCGTAGTAGGCGTGCAGGGAGATGTAGTCGACGAGGTCGTACGTCTCCTTCAGGACCGTCGCCTCCCACTCGGCGAAGGTCTCCATGGCCTGGCCGGAGGAGCCGCAGGCCACCAGTTCCAGGCCCGGGTCGATCTGGCGCATGGCGCGGGCGGTCTCGGCGGCGAGCCGGCCGTACTCCTCGGCGGTCTTGTGACCGGTCTGCCAGGGGCCGTCCATCTCGTTGCCCAGGCACCACAGGCGGATGCCGAAGGGGTCCTTGTCGCCGTGCTCGATGCGCAGGTCCGACAGGGCCGTCCCCGAGGGGTGGTTGGCGTACTCCTGGAGTTCGATGGCCTCGGCGACGCCGCGGGTGCCGAGGTTGACCGCCATCATCGGCTCCGCCTGGGGGCCGATCTTCTTCAGGAAGGCGATGTACTCGGACAGTCCGAAGCGGTTGGTCTCGGTGGAGCGCCAGGCCAGGTCCAGGCGGCGCGGGCGCTGGTCGGCCGGGCCGACGGAGTCCTCCCACTTGTAGCCGGAGACGAAGTTGCCGCCGGGGTAGCGGATGGCGGTGACGCCGAGTTCGCGGACGAGTTCCAGGACGTCGGTGCGGATGCCGTCGGCGTCGGCGGCGGGGTGGCCGGGCTCGTAGATGCCGGTGTAGACGCAGCGGCCGAGGTGCTCGACGAAGGAGCCGAAGAGGCGGGGGTTGACCTCGGCGACGGTGAAGGCGGGGTCGAGGGTGAAGCGGGCGGGGC
>NZ_WYCT01000615.1 GCF_011008945.1 Streptomyces harenosi | reverse complement strand
CCCTGCCCACCTACCCCTTCCAACACCACCACTACTGGCTCCAGGCGCCCTCCGGTGCCGATGCGGGTGACGTGTCGGCTGCCGGGCTCCAGCGGCCCGACCACCCCCTGCTGGGCGCGGTGATGGAACTCGCCGACGGCGACGGGATTGTCCTCACCGGCCGCCTCTCCCTGCACACCCACCCCTGGCTCGCCGACCACAACGTCGGCGGCGTCGTCCTCGTCCCCGGTACCGCTCTGCTGGAGCTGGCTTTTCAGGCTGGTCTGCGTGCCGGGTGTCCTCGTGTCGACGAGCTCACTTTGCACACTCCGCTGGTGGTTCCGGAGGTGGGGCATGTGGTGGTGCAGGTGTCGGTCTCGGTGCCGGACGAGGCGGGCCGCCGTGGTGTGAGTGTGTTCGGGCGGCTGGTCGAGGAGGAGGGGCTGGAGGGTGAGTGGACGCGGCATGCCGAGGGTGTGCTGGGTCCGTCTGTTCCCGAGGAACCGGCGGCTGTGGAGCCGGGGGCGGACGGGGTGTGGCCGCCGGAGGGTGCGCAGCCGGTCGATCTCGAGGAGTTCTACGGCCGTTTGGCGGGTGGGGGTTTCGTCTACGGCCCGGTGTTCCAGGGTTTGTGCGCGGCCTGGCGGGTCGGGGATGACGTGGTGGCCGAGGTGCGTCTGCCCGACGAGGGGCTGGGCGATGTCGCGGGTTTCGGGGTGCATCCGGCGCTCCTGGACGCGGCCGTGCAGACGGTCACCCTCCTGCTGCCCGAGGACCAGGAAGCCGGGCGACTGCCCTACACATGGAACGGGGCTTCCCTCCACGCCCGGGGTGCCAAGGCACTGCGCGTACGGGCGACGTCTGTCGAAGCGGCCGGGACGACCGTGAGTCTTCGGGTCACCGACGAGGCCGGTGCGCCGGTGCTTGCGCTGGAGTCTCTGGTGCTGCGTCCGGTGCCGTTGGAGGGGCTGGGGGCGGGGGTGCGGCGTGGCGCGTTGTTCGAGCTGGGCTGGGTGCCGGTGGAGGAAACGCCGACCGGGGCGTCCGGCGGCGGGGAGCTGGTGGTGTGGGAGTGCCCGGGCGGCGGGGTGGCCGAGGTCACCGGCGCGGCGTTGGGTGTGGTGCAGGACTGGCTGGCCGAGGAGCGGGCGCAGGACGCGCGGCTGGTGGTGGTGACGCGCGGTGCGGTCGCGGTAGAGGTGGGTGAGCCGGTGCGGGACGTGGCGGGAGCCGCCGTGTGGGGGCTGGTCCGCTCGGCCCAGTCCGAGCACCCCGACCGGTTCGTCCTGCTCGACCTCGACCCCCACACCGACACCGACACCAAGACCGAGCCCGTCCCCGACACCGGCACGCAGACCCACCCTGGCACCGTCCCCGGCACCGGGACCGCCGTCGCCCTTGACGACGACACGGACGCCGGTGTCGGTGCTGGTGTGGATGTGACTGGCTTTGTCGCCTGTGGCGAGGCACAGATGGCCGTGCGTGGTGGGGTCGTACGGGTGCCCAGGCTGGAGCGGCGGGGACGGTCGGGTGGTTCGGGTGAGGGGCTGTCGTTGCCCGATGGGGCCGGGTGGCGGCTGGATGGCAGTGGATCGGGGTTGGTGG
>NZ_WYCT01000614.1 GCF_011008945.1 Streptomyces harenosi | reverse complement strand
TTCTAGCTTCGTCGGCAGCGTCAGATTTGTATAAGAGACAGGTTCGGTTCGGTGGCTCTGTGTGTGGGGGTTGTCGGGCCGGTGTGTTGGTGTGTGGGCAGGGACTGTGGTCCCTGTGTGCTCGTGTGTTGGAACGTGTGTGGTAGTTGAACTGACCGGCCGACCGACTGGAGTGCACGATGGGAACGGTTTCTTGTCCGTATGTGCTGGATGTTCTGGGGCGGGATCTGGCGGGTGAGGCTGCTGTGTTGCGGCGGCAGGGGCCTGCGGTGCGGGTGGAGTTGCCGGGTGGGGTGATGGCCTGGGCGGTGGTGCGGCCGGGGTATGTCAGGCGGTTGCTGAGGGACCGGCGGGTGTCGAAGGATGCGCGGCAGCATTGGCCGGCGTTCGTGGAGGGGCGTATCACGCAGGACTGGCCGTTGTTTCCGTGGGTGGCGGTGGAGAACATGCTGTTCACTTACGGGGAGCGGCATTCGCGGTTGCGCCGGCTGGTGGCGGGTGCGTTCACGGTGCGGCGTACGCAGGCGTTGCGGCCGGGGGTGGAGCGTCATGTGGGTGAGTTGCTGGGGTTGCTGGGCGGGGTGCCGGCGGGGCAGGTGGTGGATCTGCGGGCGGTGTTCTGCCAGCTGCTTCCGATGCGGGTGATCTGTGAGCTGTTCGGGGTGGCCCGGGGGCCGGGGCGGGAGCTGTGTGCGGCGATGCAGACGGTGTTCAGTACGTCGGTGTCGGCGCAGGAGATGACGGCGGCGCAGGCCCGGGTGTTCGGGATGCTGGCGGAGCTGGTGGCGGCCAAGCAGGAGGTGCCGGGGGATGATCTGACCTCGGCGCTGATCGCGGTCAGGGACCAGGGGGAGGGGTTGTCGGAGGAGGAGTTGCTGGGGACGCTGAATCTGATGATCGCGGCGGGGCAGGAGACGACGTCGACGCTGCTGACCAACGCGATCGCCGCGTTGCTGGCGCATCCGGAGCAGTTGGAGCATGTGCGGGCGGGCCGGGCCGGCTGGGAGGACGTGATCGCGGAGACGATGCGGACGCGGGCGGCCGCGGCGTATTCGCCGATGCGGTTCGCGGTGGAGGACATCGACCTGGACGGTGTGCTGATACAGAAGGGTGATCCGATCCTGGTGTCCTTCGCGGCCGCGGGGCTGGATCCGGAGCAGCATGGTGAGGACGCCGCCGTGTTCGATGTGCTGCGTGCCGATCGCCGTGACGGGCTGGGGTTCGGGCACGGTGCCCATTTCTGTCTGGGTGCTCCGCTGGCGCGGATGGAGGCGGGTGTCGCTCTGGAGGCGCTCTTCGGTCGTTTTCCCGGTATGGCTCTGGCCTGTCCGGTGGAGGAGATCGCTCCGGTGCCGTCCTTCATCATCAACGGCTACAGCAGTCTGCCGGTCGTGCTCCAGCCGTCCACGACCTGACCTCCGCCCCCGCCGGCCCCCGGCCTGTTCTCGCCGGGCGGTTTCCGCCCGCAGGCCGCCGGGTCGTCCTGGCCCCGCTTCCGGGCCGTGCAGGGGGCGGGACGGTGCGGGAGGGCTGCAAGAGGAACGGATTGTCCTGGCCCCGGACCGGGTGATGTGGGGCGGGTGTCCTG
>NZ_WYCT01000613.1 GCF_011008945.1 Streptomyces harenosi | reverse complement strand
CCCCAGCCCACCGCGGCCGCCGGCACCTCCGCCGCCCAACCCGGCGCCGGCTTCCGGGCGATGACGGCCGACACGCGCAGCGAGGCGATACGCACGGCCAACCGGAACGCGGCCGCCACCGCCCGCGAACTCGGCCTGGGCCCCGACGAGCGCCTGGTGGCCAAGGACGTGCTGATCGACACCGACGGCACCCGGCACGTGCGCTACGACCGCACCTACAGAGGACTACCGGTGATCGGCGGCGACCTGGTGGTCCACCTCGCCGAAGACGGCACGACCACCGGCTCGGACCTCGCGCACCAGGGCGCGATCAGGGTCGCCGGGACCACCCCGAAACTCACGGCCGCCGACGCCTCCGCCAAGGCCGTGAAGCACGCCAAGCACGTGAAGAAGGCGAAGGCCGGAAGCAAGGACAGCACCCTGGTGGTTTACGCGGTCGGCAAGATCCCCGTCCTCGCCTACCGCTCGACCGTCACCGGCGAGGGCGAGACCGGCCCCACCTCGCGAGAGGCGGTGATCGTCGACGCCACCACCGGCGCGGCGCTGGACCAGTACGAGCTGCACCACAACGTCACGGGCACCGGCAACGGCGTCACCGTCGGGCAGGTCTCCATCGAGACCACCCAGACCGGCAGCGGCTACACCCTCACCGACCCCGCGCACGGCGGCACGATCGTCTACGACTCGTACAACAGCCCCCAGTCGAACCCCCGGCAGAACGCCCGGGCCTTCTCCAAGACCACCAACTCCTGGGGCAACGGCACCACGTCCAGCCGCGAGAGCGCCGCCGTGGACGCCTCCTACGGCCTGGCCAAGACCTGGGACTACTACAAGAACTCCTTCAATCGCTCCGGCATCCGCAACGACGGCCGCGGCGCCCGCGCCTACGTCCACGTCGACACCAACCTGCTCAACGCCTTCTACGACGACAACTGCTTCTGCATGTACTTCGGCGACGGCTCCTCGCAGAACGGCAACACCCCCCTCGCCACGCTCGACGTGGCCAGCCACGAGATGACCCACGGCGTCACCGCCGCCACCGCCAACCTCACCTACTCCGGCGAGTCCGGCGGCCTCAACGAGGCCACCAGCGACATCTTCGGCACCATGGTCGAGTTCTCCGCCGGCAACGGCGGCGACCCGGGCGACTACTACATCGGCGAGAAGCTCAACATGTCGGGCGGTTACATGCGCCGGATGGACAACCCGGCCGCCGATGGCAGATCGCTGTCCTGCTGGAACTCCGGTGCCGGCTCGGTGGACGTGCACCTCTCCTCCGGCATCGGCAACCACTTCTTCTATCTGGCCGCCGAGGGCACCGGGGCGAAGACCATCGGCGGACGCTCGCACACCGGCACCACCTGCAACAACGACACCTTCACCGGCATCGGCAAGGACAAGGCCGCCGCGGTCTGGTACCGGGCACTGACCACCTACATGACCTCCACTACCAACTACGCCGACGCCCGCACCGCCACCCTGCAGGCCGCCGCCGACCTGTACGGCACCAACTCCCAGGAGCGCTACCTCGTCTCCAAGGCATGGGCAGCCGTCAGCGTCGGCACCGCCCTGCCCGACCCCTGTCTCTTATA
>NZ_WYCT01000612.1 GCF_011008945.1 Streptomyces harenosi | reverse complement strand
TTCTAGCTTCGTCGGCAGCGTCAGAGGTGTATAAGAGAGAGGGGGAGGTGGCGGTCCGGGCGTCGGGGGTGTTCGTCCGGCGTCTGGTGCGTGCGCCCGGAGGGGGAGGGGAGGCCGTGGCGTGGCGGCCGCGCGGCACCGTCTTGATCACCGGCGGGAACGCCGGCCCCGAGCAGCCCGCGGCCCACCTCGCCCGATGGCTGGCCGACCGCGGAGCCGAACACCTGCTGCTGGTCAGCACCTCCGGCGACGGCTTCGGCCTGGCCGGCACGACCGACCAGTGGGACACCCGGGTGACCATCGCCGCCTGTGATGTGGCCGATCGGGGGGCGCTCGCCGAGTTGCTGGCCACGGCGGTTCCCGCGGAGTGCCCGCTGGGTGCGGTCGTGCACACGGCGGGGGTCGTGGACGACGGTGTGCTGGACGCGTTGACGCCGGAGCGGCTGGAGGGGGTGCTGGCGGCGAAGGCGGTGGGTGCGCGGAACCTGCACGAGCTGACGCGGGGTGCGGATCTGTCGGCGTTCGTGGTGTTCTCCTCGGCCGCCGCGACGTTCGGTTCCGGTGGCCAGGGTGCCTATGCGGCGGCCAATGCCTATGTCGAGGCTCTCGCGGCCCACCGGCGCGGGCTCGGGCTGCCGTCCACCGCGGTGGCCTGGGGTGCCTGGGCGGGCGAAGGCATGGCCGCGGACGCGGAGGCCGCCACCTTGCTGGACCGCCGCGGAATCCGGCCCATGGACGCCGAGCCGGCGCTGTCCGCCCTCGGACAGGTACTGGACCGGAACGAGACCTGCCTGACCATCGCCGACATCGACTGGGACCGCCTGCCCGCCGCCGAGGGCCTCGCCCGGCTGCTCTCCGACATCCCCGAAGCCCGCCTCGCCCGGCCCGGCACCGCCACGGAAGCCGCCGGCTCGCTCCGCGCACGGCTGACCGCCCTGGAACCGGCCGAACGGGACCGCGCCCTGCTCGACCTCGTCCGCACCCACACCGCCACCGTCCTCGGCCACCGCACCGCCACCGCCGTCCCGGCCGACCGGGCCTTCCGGGACCTCGGCTTCGGCTCGCTCCACGCCGTCGAACTGCGCAACGGCCTCAACGCCGCCACCGGACTGCGGCTGCCCAGCACGCTGGTGTTCGACTATCCCAACCCCTCCGCCCTGGCCGGTCACCTCGGCACACTACTGCGCACCGGCGAGAACGAGACCCCGGTGACATCGCCGGTGGTCGTTCGGTCGGGTGTGGTGGATGAGCCGGTTGCGATCGTGGGGATGGCGTGCCGGTTTCCGGGGGGTGTGTGGTCGCCGGAGGATCTGTGGGAGCTGGTGGCGTCGGGTGGGGACGCGATCGGTGGGTTTCCGGTGGACCGGGGCTGGGATGTGGAGGGGCTCTACGATCCGGAGGCGGGGCGTCCGGGTTCGTCGTATACGCGGTCGGGTGGGTTCTTGCCGGGGGCGGCGGAGTTCGATGCGGGGTTTTTCGGTATTTCGCCGCGTGAGGCGTTGGCGATGGATCCGCAGCAGCGGTTGTTGCTGGAGGTGTCCTGGGAGGCGTTGGAGCGGGCGGGGATCGATCCGGTGGGGTTGCGGGGGAGTCGTACGGGTGTGTTC
>NZ_WYCT01000611.1 GCF_011008945.1 Streptomyces harenosi | reverse complement strand
AGGTTGCGGCGGCCGGGGTCAGCGGGCGAGGCGGCGCGGCAGCAGCCGGCGGGCGTTGGCCGTGGTCAGGGACTGCCAGCTCGCGCCCTCCACCGGCACGGGGGCGGCGGTGACGGAGGCGATGTGGGCGTCGACGCCGTGCTCCGGGGTCCAGCAGTAGTCGCTGCCGTACAGCAGCCGGTCGGGGCCGACGAGGCCGAGCAGGGCGGGCACCTGACGCGGGAAGGCGGGACCGGCCATGTCGTAGTACAGACGGCGCAGTTGCTCCACCGCGTCGGGGGCGGCGGCTCCCTCCCGCACCGGGAAGAGCTGCATGAAGCCGTTGACGCGGTCGGCGAGCACCGGCAGGGCGCCGCCGCAGTGCGGGACGACGACCTCCAGGCCCGGGTGGCGTTCGAGGGTGCCCGCCATGAGCAGGTCGGTGACGGTGCGGGCGGTGTCGAAGACGAACTCGACCATCGGGCGCGGCCGCCCGAGCGCCGACCGCTCCCAGCAGACGGGCGAGGTCGGGTGCAGGAAGACGACGGCGCGGCGGCGGCCGAGTTCCGCGAAGACGGGCTCCAGGCGCTCGTCGCCCAGGTACACGCCGTGGGTGTTGGTCTCCAGCACCACGCCGTCCGCGCCCAGCTCGTCGAAGGCGTACGCGATCTCCGTCAGGGCGCCGTCCACGTCGGGCAGCGGGAGCGAGGCGAAGAAGCCGAAGCGGCCGGGGTGGTCGGCGGCGACGCGGGCGGCGTCCTCGTTCACCTCGCGGGCCAGGCGCCGGGCCGCGGCGTCGTCGCCGAAGTGGACGCCGGGCGAGGAGACGGACAGGAACGCGGTGCCGATGCCGTTGCGGTCCATCAGCTCCAGATGGGCCGCCGCGGACCAGCGGGGCCAGCTCGGCATGCCGTCCGGCAGCTCGTGGCCGGCGGCCCGCGCCTGCCGGACGTAGGAGTCGGTGACGAAGTGGGCGTGGACGTCGACGAAGCCGGGGGCCTCGGGCACGGTCATGGGGTTCCTTCCTCGGGGAGCGGGGTTCGCGTCGGTGGCCGGGGCGGCGGCCCGGCGGCCCGGCCGGGCGGCCGGGGCACCGGTGGGAGCCCTGCCGGGCGGGGCCCCCGGGGCGGCACCGGTTCAGCCCTGCGTGCGCCACTGGTGGTCGGGCAGGAAGGTCACGTCGTACTGCTGCGGCACGGTGGCGAACTTCTGCGGTGCGGGCACGTACGGCTGCTGCGGCAGGCCGAGCTCCTCGGTGGGCGTGCCGAGGGTCTCGAAGAACCGCTCGAAGGTGCCGCCGCGACCGGCGGCGACGCCGACGACCAGGCTGTGATGGCGCTCGATGCGGTAGGCGTGCGGGCAGTTCTTCGGCACGAAGCCGAAGTCGCCGGAGGTCAGCAGCTTCTCCTGCTGCTCGCCCTCCAGGTCCTCCACGAACAGCCGGACGGCGCCCTGCGTGACGTAGAAGACCTCGTAGGCTGTCTCTTATACACCTC
>NZ_WYCT01000610.1 GCF_011008945.1 Streptomyces harenosi | reverse complement strand
AGATGTGTATAAGGGACAGGGTCTCGGGGGCGGCGGCGGTCCCCGGGGTGCCGGGCGTGCCGAGGCCGGGGCCCAGGAGCCAGCCGGCGATCTCCCGGATCGCGCCCTGGCCGCCGGGGACGGTGGTGACCGCGCGGGCGGCGCCGCGTACGGCGTCGTGGGCGCCGGCGACCGCCACCGGCCAGCCGGCCAGGGCGAAGCACGGCAGGTCGTTGACGTCGTTGCCGACGTAGAGCACGCGCTCGGGGGCGATGTCCTGCTCCTCGCACCACCGCTTGAGGGCGAGGTCCTTGCGGTCGACGCCGTGCAGCACCGGGATGCGCAGCTTGTGGGCGCGGGCGGCGACGACGGGGTTGACCTCGGTGGACAGGATCAGCATCCGCAGGCCGCTGCGGCGCAGCGCGGCGATGCCGAGCCCGTCGCCGCGGTGCACGGCGACCAGCTCCCGCCCGTCGGAGTCGATCAGCACCCGGTCGTCGGTCTGGGTTCCGTCGAAGTCGAGGACGACCGCGTCGACGTCGGCCGCGGTGGGCAGCGCGCCGGGGCGCGCCGCGTCCAGCAGGGGCGCCAGCGCGCGGGCCCGGGCCAGGTCGTGCGGGTCGTCGATCTCCAGGACCCGCGCCGGGTCGGTGCGCACCAGCTCGGTCCGGCCGAAGAAGCGGTGCCCGTGGGTGCGGAAGCCGGAGGCGTCCATCGCGTAGGCGGCGCCGGTCTCCAGCAGGTCCTGCGGCCGGTCCTGGCGGCGCGGGCGGAAGGACTTGTCGTGGTTGACGCCCCGGCCGCCCCCGTCCCCGGTCTCACCGGCGGCCGGGTCGCCGGCCGCGTCGCGCCAGAGGAAGCCGTGGAACGGCGCCACGGTCACCGCCGTGTCGGCACCCTGCTCGGCGACCGCGGCGGCCACCCCGTCGACGTCCTCGCGGGTGAGGAAGGGGCTGGTGCACTGGACCAGCAGCACCACGTCGACGGGGGCGCCGTGCAGCGCCTCGTGGGCGTCCATGGCGTGCAGGACGGCGGCCTCGGAGGTGGCGGTGTCACCGGCGATGGCGGCGGGCCGCAGCACGATCTCGGCGCCGGCCCGCCGGGCGGCGGCGGCGATGGCCCGGTCGTCGGTGGAGACGACGACGTCGGTCACCAGCCGGGCGGCACGGCACTCGCGCACCGCGCGGGCCACCAGCGGGACGCCGCCGACGGGGGCGAGGTTCTTGGCGGGCACGCCCTTGGAGCCGCCGCGCGCGGGGATCACCGCGAGCACGCGGGGCACCGCCGCGCCGCGCCGCGCCGCGGGTTCCGCTTCCGGGGTGGACATGAGCTGGTCTCCTTGTGCTGCGGGGTGGGCGGCCGGGGTGGTCACAGCTCCCCCATCCGCCGGATGACGGGCGCCACGCGCTGCACGCCGTGCCGGTAGGCGCCGCGGGCGGCGCGGCGGACGATCTGCCGGACCGGGCCGGGCTCCTTCTCGCCGTCGGGGGCGCCCGGCAGCGGGGTGCCGTCGGGGCCGAGGTGGTGGCGGGCGAGGATGCCGGGCAGGTAGCCGGGGGCGGTGACGGGGGTGTAGTACGGGG
>NZ_WYCT01000060.1 GCF_011008945.1 Streptomyces harenosi | reverse complement strand
GCGTTTTGATGTTGGTTCTAGACGACTAATTTTTTTTTTTTTTCAAGCAGGAGACGGCATACGAGGTTAGCGAGTGTCTCGTGGGCGCGGAGATGTGTATAAGGGACAGGGGGGGTACGGCGGGGACGGGGGCGGGGAAGTCCTGCATGGTGGTGCTCCTTCTCGAGGGTGAGTCGACGGGGTCTTCGGGCGGGGGCGTCAGAGGGCGGAGTCGGGGATCCACGAGCCGTGGATCATCGCGGGCACCCGCCGGGGAAGGCGGACGGTGGCGACCGGGGGCAGGGTGAGGTCGGAGGCGTCGAGGACGAGCAGCCGGGACGCGTCGGCGTTGAGGTCGCTGACGACGGTCAGCAGGTAACCCTCGTCCTCGCCGGTGGCGCCTGCCGCCTGGACGAAGACCGCCTCGCTGGGCAGTTGGCCGGTGCCGAAGGGCAACAGGTGGCGGGCGCCGGTGGCGCGGTCGTACTTCACCAGGGCGTGGTTGCCGATTCCCAGGTCGTCGGGGAACGACAGGGCGTACTGGAAGCGGTGCTCGCTGCCGGTGAAACGGTCGTTGATCGTGGGGAACTCCACCGTCAGGTCGTCGGTCTGCTGCTCCGCGACGGTCCCGGCGGCCATGTCGACGGTCCAGCGGCGGCCGCGGGAACCGGAGTTCGGCTCGGCGCCCCGGTCCTCGGCGCCGACCCACCAGTTCCAGGAGCGCTGCCAGCCCTCGCGGCCCACCGTGGGCCCCTCGACGACGATCCGGCCGCGGGCGTCCTCGTAGGCGTTGGCGATGTGCATGCCGTAGCCCTGGCCGATCTCGGTCCAGCGGATCCGCCGGGCTCCGCCCGCCCCGCGCGGCATGACGCCGATCCGCGCGGCCTGCGTGTCGCTCCAGCCGTAGGGGATTCCGGAGTGCTCCCCGGGGTCGAAGGTGACCGAGCCCTCCAGGAAGACCACGTGGTGCTCGGTGATGGCGAAGTCGTGCTTCAGCGCGGCGCTCGCCCCGGGCACCTCCTGGCTGTCGAGCACCTGTCCGTCGGCGGAGGCGACGTGGTGGATCAGGTACGGCGGGAGCGGCGAGGAGGTGAAGAAGTGCAGCTCGCCGGTGGCCGGGTCCTCCTTGGGGTGGGCGGTCATGGCGGAGGTGAGCCTGCCGCCGAAGTCGTAGGCGCCGACGGTCTCCAGCTCGGCCGTCAGCTCGAAGGGCAGCGCCGCCTCCGACAGGGCCAGGAGCCTTCCGCCGTGCTCGATGACGTGCGTGCCGGCGGTGCTGACGGTCAGGTCGGGTCCACGGTCGGTCATGTAGGGGGCGCCGTCCAGGGCGGGGGTGCGGACCCACCGGTTGCGGTACCACTCGGCGCGGCCGTCCCGCAGCCGGATGCCGTGCACCATGCCGCTGCCCTTGAACCAGTGGGTGGGGGTGATGCCGGGCTTGGGGTTGTGGCTGTTGCGGATCAGACGGCCGGTCAGCTCGGGTGGCAGGGCGCCCTCCACGGTCAGGCCGGTCGCGGTGATCTCGTCGGCGACGGGCGTGTAGTGACCCGTCAGGTACGGCTTGCTGGTCATGATCAACCCCGGTTTCGAGAGGAGGGACTGGTCGGAGACTCAAAGACAGACAAGAATGTGTGGTCAACCACTCACTTGCGTGGGCAAAGAAACGGCGGCCGCCTGTGCACCGACACGGAGGCCGCCTGCCGGAAAGGAGCGGTCAGTAGTGCGTGATCCCGGCGGTCAGGGTACGGGTCCAGGGCGCGGAGACCGCCTCGGCGTCGATGGAGACCAGCAGGTGGCAGAGCATGCCGACGGCGAAGAACTGCTGGACCTGCTCGTCGCTGCCCCCGGAGGCGCTGCGGACGTACTCGACGGTGCGGGCGTACCCCGCTCGCACCGCCTCCCTGATCGCCGGCTCGGAGACGGCGGCCGCCTGGGCGTGCAACTGCACCAGCATCAGGTCGTTGTCGCTGATCAGGCGGGCGTAGGCGTCGCCCATCGACGCGAGGACCGCCTCGGGATCACCGCTCGCGGCGCTCGCCGCACCGGCTTCGAGCGCGGCGCGGACCCGGACGAAGCAGTGGTCGACGACCGCCGCGAACAGCACCTCCTTGTTCGGGAAGAGCCGGTACACGTAGGCCTGCGAGATCCCGGCGGCCTTGGCCACCTCCGTGGTGGTGGTGCCGAAGTACCCGCGGGCCGCGAACGCCCCGATGGCCGTGCGCAGCACGGTCTCCCGACGTTCCTCGGCTGTGGACAGTTGACGACGTTCCGGCTTCATGTGAGTACTCAACCACTCACACTTCGTCGGCGTCAAGCGCGGTGGCCGGATCAGCAGTCGCCCACTCAGATGCGTGGACGATGTCGCCGGAACCGGCGCCGGTTCGGAGACCGGCCCACTACCGTGGACGCCATGGCCGACCTCCAAGAGCCTTGTCGTCCGGACAGCCAGGAGCCCGGAGTCGCCGCGCCAGGTGCGCCCGGCCCTCGGCACACCGCTGAACCCCCCGTACGGCACGGCACTTCCGCGGACGGCGCCCGCAACGCCGATCCCGATCGCGTGCGGGAGTTCGCCCTGGAGCGTTATCGGTACATCCTCCAGCAGATCCACACCCTGAACGAGAACGTCTACCGGTTCCTGGCGCTCTATCAGGCATTGGCGACCGCTGTGGTCGGCGCGACGCTTGCTCTGTTCGTGGGGTACAAGAGCTGGGGGCTGGACCCGGCCACCGCACGCTCCGGAATGATCGCGCTCATGTCCCTGAACACGGTCATCGCCGGGTTCAGCGTGATGCTCATCATCATCGGAGTCATTGCCTGGATCGACTACCGGCAGGAAGAATGCGAGCTGACCGACACATTCGTCCATCCGGGATTCCGGACCAAGCCGAAACTGCGGAACCTGTTCCGGTGGTACGAAACCTACATCGTGGCTTTCATCGTCACGTCCACCGCCTTCGCCTGGCTCGGTACGGTTCGGCTGCTCCTGCCCACGGTGAAATGAGCTGGCCCACATGATCGAGCATCTGCAAGAGCTGTCGGGCGAAAAGATCGAACCCGGACGTCACTGCATCGGGGTGGGTGTGGGCGCCATGGTCTTCGATGCGGACGGCCGCGTGTTCATGGCCCGCAGGGGCGATGGGGCGCGCAACGAGTCCGGGACGTGGGAGTTCCCCGGCGGAGAGGTGAGCTTCGGCGAGCGGCTGGAGGACGCGATCCGCCGCGAGCTCCACGAAGAGTACGGGATCGAGATCACGGTCTTCGGGTGCCTCGGAGCCTTCGACCACATTCTCCCGGCCGAGCGGCAGCACTGGGTGGCCGTCACCTACCTGGCCCGCCATACCGCGGGCTCCCCCCATATCCGTGAACCGGAGAAATGCTCCGCCATCGGATGGTTCGACCCGGACGCCTTGCCGGAGCCGCTGTCGCAGATCACCAGCGAGAACGCGGCCCGCTACCGGAACCGGTGATCAACGGCCCGCGCGTCAGAGCCATGGCCGGGGAACACGCGGTTTCCGACCGGGACGGCAGGTGATCCGTCGCCGGGCTGGGGGCCGGGCGGTCGGCGAGTTGCCGCCCGGTCGCGCCGGTGTACTGCCAGGACGCCTCAGCCGCTCTCCGATCAGCGCAGCAGGGTGTCGAGGAAGGGGCTGGACACCACGTGGTGGGGGTCGAGCCGCTCCAGGACCGCGACGGCCTCGTCCCAGCCAGGACCGCCCCCGGCGCGCAGGCCGGCGGGGACGGTGCGGGCGAGGACGTCCGGATCGGCCCACGCGGCGGTGTCGGTGTAGGCCCAGCCCTTGGACCACTCCACCCGGACCGTCGCCCTGTCCCCGTCCAGGGCGAACAGGAACTGCTCGACCTCCCGGTAGAAACGGTGCAGGGCGGGCGTGGCCGGCAGGGAGAGGATGTCGATCCACACGGCGGTGTCGGCCTCCGGCCGGTCGGGGCGCGGTCGCAGGGCGGAGAGCAGGGGTGGCCGCGCGCCGGGTACGCCGCACACGGAGGGGTCCTCCAGACCGGTCACGCGGATCTCCACCTGGCCGTTGACCGGGTACTCGCCGCGTGCCGCGTACTCGGCGAGCAGTGTGCGGTAGAAGTCGGCGAACCGGCTGACCACCCATTGCAGATCGGCGCGGCGGACGAGGACGGCATAGCCGTTGGCCGTCTCGCGCAGCGTGGTGGGCCGTATGTACTGCAGCAGGTTGCGGGAGGCGCCCCACAGGTCCGACCGCAGCCCGCCCGCCAGCAGGTGGGTGAGGACGTCACCGGTCAGCACCTCCCGCACGAGGTCGTCGGAGAGCAGGACGTCGGTGATGTCGCCGGTGAGCGCCACCTTGGCCAGCAGGTACTGCACCCGGCCGAAGAGGGGCGCGCTGCCCCAGGCCCCCGAGACCAGGGATCCGGCCAGCCGGGCCACCGGCTCGGGGAGGGAGTCGGAGAACGGGTAGTTGTACGGCTCGTCGACCGCGCGGGAGCCCAGCGGCTGTCGCGGAGTGACGCTCCAGACCTTCAGCCAGGGCTTGTCGGTGAAGGCGAACCAGATCGCCTCGGCGCGGCCGGTCCGGTCGACGAAGTGGGCCAGGGTCCGCTTCCCGGCCGCGGCGCCGGGGGCGGCGAACAGTTCGGTGGCCGGGATGTCCAGGAGGGACTGGCAGCGCAGGTTCTGGTCGGCGCCCATGCGCAGGACGGCCTCGGTGACGAGCGAACGGCCGAGGTGGGTGAGGAGCGCGTCGCAGTCCGGTTCCGCCCGGCCGACGGTCCGCAGGACGTAGCGGCTGGTGCCCTCGTCCCAGACGACCGCGGTCAGTTCGGTGACCAGGTTGCTCAGCGAGCCGTAGCCGTGGCCGGGCGGCGGGCTCTCGCCGACGGCGGGGACGGCCGTACCGTGCGCGCCGATGGCGAGCGCGCCGCCGACCGAGAGCTGTCCGGGTGCCGGCGCGGCGGTGACGCCGTGACCGGCGGCGCCGGCGAACGCGAGCAGGTCCTCCAGGGTGGCCCCGGTCTGCACCCGGACCTCGGCCGAGCCGTCGGCGGCCCGCCCCTCCAGCGACATGGCGGTGAGGTGTGCGGTGGTGTCCAGCAGGACGACCCGGGTCGCGGCGGGTGTGCCGTCGGCCACCGTGAGCGGGGCCCAGCCGTGCCGTTTGCCTTGCGCGCGTACCGTCCAGCCCGCGCGGTGCGCCCAGTTGACGACGTCGACCACGTCCTGGGGGTGGCGGGGGGCGCACGTCCACAACTGGTCGGTGCGAATCTCGCCGGCCCAGTTCTCGTAGACGCACCGGTAGAGGTCGGGGCCGGCCGGGAAACCCGGCGGTGCCGGGGGCGCGTCGGCGGCGTAGGCGCCGTCCGGCCGGACCAGTCCGCGCAGCAGCCACACCGCGCCACCCGCGGCGGCCGACGACGCGAGCAGTTCGCGCCGCGACAGCCCACCGCCGCGAACCGAAGAATCACCCGCCATCCCTGAGACCTCCCCTGTCCCGCCCGACTCAGCCGTACCGGCCGCGTGCACACGCTACCCGGCAACAGGCGTTCGAGGTCCAGGTGTTCGGCGGATTCCCGACGCGGAACCGCCGCCTCTTGGGAGGCGGCGGTCACCGGCGCCGTGCGCCCGGTTGCGGTCAGGGGCGCAGTGCCGGCGGAGAGCAGCTCCTGGCGGATGGCGCAGGCAGCGGCCGGAGGTGGCGCGCGGCGGGGTGAGTGGTGACCCCGGCGGCGCATCCGGCAGGGCTTGCCAGGTGACTTCGGGCCCGGCGGGGAGGTGGGCCCGCTTGGCGGCCCTTCGCGCGGAGGAAGCGATGACCTCGTGCCTCCCGTGACCTGCTGTGGCGCCCCGACCGGTACGACGCCCACCCCTGCCCTCCCCGGTGACCCGCACCCGCGACCGGGCGCCGCCGCGGACCGTCCGCGGCGCGGCTCGTCAGCGGCTGTCGCCCGGGTGGGAGACGCTGAGGTCGCCGTAGGCCGACAGAACGGCGGCCAGGTCACCGGGTTCGTGCCGCAGGGTGCTGTCCAGGAAGGCGAGCGTGATCGCGGCGACGACGCGAGGGCTCTCTGCGCGGCCCAGGGAGCCGACCACCGAGGGCACGGGCGGCAGGTACAGGGGGCCGTCCATGAAGGTGAGGTGTGCGGCGCCGGGGATGGTGAGCCGGTAGCTGGTCGCGGTGTTGAGGCCGAGGACCTCGGTGAGGCGGGGTATGTAGTGCGGGTCGGTGTCCGGGGTGATCTCCTGGGTGAGCGCGAGCGCCGGCTGGTGGAGGGAGCGTGAGGTGGGGTCGTAGGGATGGCCGTCCAGATCGATGACGGCGTCGAACCGGCGGTCCTGGCGAGCTGCCTGCAGAGCGGAACCGCCACCTATGGAGTGGCCGGTCACCGCGACCCGGCCGGTGTCCAGACGCCCGGTCAGCGGGCCCGCGGTCTCGCCTCGGTCCAGACGGCCGAGGCAGGTGAGGACGAAGCTGAGGTCGGCGGCTCGGACCGTCGCCCAGCCGGCCCCCAGCTTCTCGTCCTTGTCCGGGTCGCCGGTGGAGGCGACCTCGGTGTCGATCGTCCGGCCGTCGGCCAGGACGACGGCGGCGGAGTCGTACGGGTGGTCGAGGGCGGCGACCACATAGCCGTGGCTGGCCAGTTCCTCCGCCCAGGCGGTGTTCTGGGTGCGCACTCCGCCCAGCCCGGGAGAGAACAGCACGAGGGGGAACCGTTCGCCCCCGCCGGCCACCGGAGCGTCGAAGACGGAACGGGTGCGGGCCCGCGGGACGCCGTCGACCAGGAAGCCGGGCAGGCCGACATAGCGGGCGAGGGCGTCGGAGACGGTGCGCGCCTCGTGCTCCGTGCGTCCGAGATACCGGGCCCGCTGCGCGCTCGCGGGACTCCTCTGCGCGGGGTACCAGAGCTGGACCACGACCGTGCGCCGGTCGTCCGGGTCGGCGGTGGCGGTTTCGGGGCGGTGCGGGTCGGTCCACTGCACCACGTGGGTGCCGACCGCGAAGCGGCCGGACGGTTCGGGGAACGCGGGCACGGGGAAGGCCCAGGCGGCCACCGGGCCCGTGGCGATCAGACCGGCGCAGGCCACCGACCCGGGCAACGCCAGCCACCACCGGGCCCGCCGCGCCGTCCGGCCGGTACGGCGTCGCAGCAGCGGTGAGAGGGAGAACGGCAACGCGATGGCGGCGCCCGCCAGGACCGGAACCATCTGCCAGCGGATTCCCACCGCACTCAGCGCGATCCCGGACAGCACGAGCACCGCTGCCGCCCCGATCGTGACGCGTGGACGGGCAGCGGGGGGAAGCCAGCGCGCCACCACCAGGGCGACGGCACCCAGCAAGGCGGAAAGTTCCAGAGGGGACAGGTACAGCCCCGCGATGATCTCGGTCACCCGGCCATCCTCGGGGCGGGGCACGCCCTGCCGCATCGCTCCCGGGTCTCCCTCGCATGCGACCGCAGTCGCAGACGAGCACGCCAGGTGCGCGGTCGCTGTGCGACCCCGGAAGGAGGCGGGACTCCTCCCGCGGTCGTACCCGGGCTCGGTGTCATCGGACGGTGGACTCATGAGCTCATGTGCCTGGCGAGCCCGCGACCTACCGGTGACAGGGCCGCGGTGCAGGCCGGGGAGCGCGGGGCGTGCCTCCTCGTACCGGCCCGGCTGTGGCTGTGGCTGTACGCGGACGAGGCCGGCCGTACGGCTGACAGGACGCGCCGCCCGGCCTTGGTGCCAGCGGCACGAGCGGGGAGAGCCGCCCGGAGCTGTGGGTGTCAGGTGCCGGGGCGAGCACGCCACGCGCTCCGGAGCGCCGGCTGCACGTCTTCCCCGAGCACGGCGTGTGTCGTCCCGCCCGGCAGGGTGGGCAGCTCAGCCCAGTGCGTCACCGTCTCGTCGCCGGCGAGACCGTGGGGCAGACGGACGATCCGGTCCGAGTCGACGAAGCAGTCCCTGTGTTCCGTCCCGTCCTGACCGAAGTGCCGGGTCGTGAAGTACATCGGCATCACCATCCAGAACGCCTCCCCCGACCGGTACCGGCCCGTGATCGCCGCGGCCACCGGCGCACCGTCCCGCGGCAGTACCTCACGTGCGTCGAACCAGGTCACCCGGGTGCCTAGATCCGTCATCCCTCTCCTCGGTCAGCGTTCCGAGCCCGTTCCCTGCCCGTGCGCCCGCACATCGGCAAGGCCGTCCCACCGGTCTCGGCACCCGGTAGGACCGCCCAGCGCTCGCGCAGGTTGCGTACGGTCACCGCATCGCGGCGCGAGGGAGCGGACCCGGTCCGCAGGGGCCGGCCGTGGGGCCTGCCGCCGCAGGACCGGGTCCTGCTGGTCGCCGCGTACCGGAGCACGCGCCTCACCCCGCACCGGCCCGCCCCGCCGGGCGGGCACGGCCGAGCACGGCGTGGTGGACGCCGTCGCCCCGGCGGCGGCAGCCGCGGAGGACCTTCGAGATCCTCAGGCGGGACAAGGCGTGCTCGACGCGGGCAGGGCTTGCGGTGGTGGGCCGCCGCGAACTCCGGGATCCCGAGCGCCCGGGATCGTTTCCCGGGCGTCCTCAGTCGTTCGCCAGTTCTCCGAGCAGCTTCCAGGTGCGGCGCCGGTCGGCGTCGCCGCCCAGCTCCGTCGACGTGAAGACCACCTCCGTCGCCCCGGCCTGCCGGTAGCGCGCCACCTCGGCGGCGACCGTCTCCTCGTCCCCGATCACGGCGAGGTCGACGGCCCGGGCACCGCCGGACAGCTCGATGACCCGCTGGTAGGAGGGGAACTGCTCGTAGAACGCGAGCGCCTCGGTCGCCTTCTCCCGCACGGCCCCGGGGTCGGCGGTGACCACACCGGGTACGAACGCCACGATGCGGGGCGCCGGCCGGCCCGCCGCCTCGGCCGCCGCGGTGACGGCCGGGACGATGTGCTCGGCCAGGGCACGCGGTCCGGCCAGGTACGGCAGGATGCCGTCCGCGAGTTCGCCGGAGGCGCGCAGGGCCAGCGGCGCCATGGCGGCGACCAGGAGCGGCACGGGCGGTTGGGCGCCCGGCACGGTGGCGGACAGCGGCGTGGTGGCGGTGAGCAGTTCTCCGTGGAAGTCGGCGTTGCCCGTTTCGACGAGCTGGCGCAGCGCGGTGAGGAACTCGCGGAGCCGTCGGACGGGGCGTTCGTGCGAGATGCCGAAGGCCGCCTCCGTCAGGTACTTGGTGCCGAGCGCGAGCCCGAGGTGGTAGTGGCCGCGGGTTGCCGCCTGGGCGGTCTGGGCCTGGCTGGAGACGAGCAGCGGGTGCCGGCCGAAGACGGGGATCGCGGCGGTTCCGACGTGCAGCCCGGGTATCTCGCGGCCGACGATCGCGGCCAGCGAGATGGAGTCGTAGGCGAGGGTCTGCCCGAACCACGCGGAACGTAATCCGGCGTCGTGTGCCTCGCGCGCCAGGAGCACGGTGGTGTCGATCTCTTGCTGAAGGGCGAGCGATACTCCGATGGTCATACTCGTGGCAACCCGCGTGCGCGCGACCGGCATTCCCCCTGGCGTATGACGAGATCGTGTCGGCCTCGTGAACGGGACGCGGGCCGGACGGCCGGTACGGCGAGGCGCCGGCGGCCGTCACGCCGTCGGTCCTCCCCCGCCGGCCGGCTCCCGTGCCAGGGTTCCGGGCCGGCCGCGTCCCCTGACCGGGTCCGCGCCCGCGCCGGGGCGCCCCGCGGGTACCGCGGCGGGCGGGGTGCGGGCGTCGCCGCCGGGTCAGTCCCGCCGGGGGCCGCGGGCGCCGGTGAAGGGGACCGGGGCGGTCGCCCGTGCTTGCGCCGCGGCGCGGAACGGGTGGGTCCACAGCCCCCGCGCCTCCAGTTCGGGCAGGACGCCCTCGCCGAACCAGTACGCCTCCTCCAGGTGGGGGTAGCCGGAGAGCACGAACTCCTCGATGCCGAGCCGGTGGTACTCGGCGATCCGCTCGGCCACCTCGGCGTGGCTGCCGACCAGCGCCGTGCCCGCGCCGCCCCGCACCAGCCCGATGCCGGCCCACAGGTTGGGGTGGATCTCCAGGTCGTCGCGGCTGCCGCCGTGCAGGGCGAGCATGCGCCGCTGGCCCTCCGACTCGCTGCGGGCCAGGCCCTCCTGGACGGCCTCGACGGTCGCCGGATCGAAGCCGTCCAGGAGCCGCTCCGCCTCGGCCCAGGCCTGCCCGGCGGTGTCGCGCGTGATGACGTGCAGCCGGATGCCGAACCGGACGGTGCGCCCCTGCCGTGCCGCCAGCCGCCGGATCCACGCGGTCTTCTCGGCGACCGCGGCCGGCGGTTCGCCCCAGGTGAGGTAGACGTCCGCGTGCCGGGCGGCGACCTCGCCGGCCAGCGGCGAGGAGCCCCCGAAGTACACCGCCGGGACCGGCTCGGGCACCCGGGCCAGCGTGGCGTCCTCGACCCGGAGGTGTTCGCCCGCCAGGTCCACGGTCTTGCCGTGCCAGAGCTCCCTGACGATCTGGAGGAACTCCCCGGTGCGGCGGTACCGGTCGTCCTTGTCGAGGAAGTCGCCGTAGGCGCGCTGTTCGTGGCTCTCGCCGCCGGTGACGACGTTGAGCAGCAGCCGTCCGCCGGTCTGCCGCTGGAAGGTGGACGCCATCTGGGCGGCGAGCGTCGGCGAGACGAAACCGGGCCGGAAGGCCACCAGGAACTTCAGCCGCTCGGTGTGCTGGCTGACCATCGCGGTGGTCAGCCACGCGTCCTCGCACCAGGCACCGGTCGGGGTGAGCGCCCCCACGAAGCCCAGTTCCTCGGCCGCCCGCGCGATCTGGCCGAGGTAGGCGACGGTCGGCGGCCGGTCGCGGCCAAAGGCACCGGCCGGGGTGCCGTGGCCTCCGCCGACGACATGGCGGCTGTCGCCGTTGGTGGGCAGGAACCAGTGGAAGGTGAGGGACATGGGGCTCTCCAGTCAGGGGGCGTCCGTCTACAGCAGCCCGTGCCGGGGCGGCCGGGTGCCGTTGAGGGTGTGGCGGCCGATGTGCTGCACCTTCCAGCGGACCGGGTCGTGCAGCGTGTGGGTGCGGGCGTCACGCCAGTGACGGTGCAGGCCCAGGGAGTCGAGTGCGGCGCGGGTGCCGGCGACCTCGAAGAGGGCGCTGCCGACCTCCACCGCGGCCTCGGCCGCCGTGACCCTGGCCGCGGCCACCGCGAGGGAGGCGTCCGCGGCCGAGTCGTCGGTCAGGCCGGCACGGGCGGCGTCCACCGACCGCGCGGCCGCGGCGAGCAGCGCCTCGGCGGCCCGGACCCGGATGGACAGTTCGCCGAACCGCTGGATCAGCAGCGGGTCGTCGGCCGCGGTGCGGTGTCCCTCCTCGACGCTCTCGAACCAGGGGCGGCTCCTGGTGCGGACGAACTCCACCGCCTCGGCCAGTGCCCCGGAGGCGATTCCGGTGTCGATGGCGGCGTGCAGCAACTGGGCCGACGCGCCGTGGAGCTGCGGCCCCCGGAAGGTGAGGTGGTGCGGGACGACCCGGTCGGCGGGGACCGGCACCGACGCCAGGCGGACCGTCCCGCTGGCGGTGGTGCGCTGTCCCATGCCGTCCCAGTCGTCCACGACCGTCAGGCCCGGGGCGTCACGTGGTACGAAGGCGACGTGCAGGTCGCCGTCGGCGGCACGGGCGAGGACCGGGATCCAGTGGGCGAAGAGGGCGCCGGTGGAGTAGTGCTTGACGCCGTCGAGGAGATACGACCCGTCCGGGCGGCGCTCGAGCCGGGTGCGGATGTCCCGCACATGGTCCGTTCCCGCCTCGGACTCGGCGTTGCCGAACCGCTTCCCCCGCAGCACCTCGCCGAAGAAGAAGCGCTGTTGTGCGTGCGTCCCCTGCCGGCGCACCACGTCGACGTACACGAAGTGGCTCTGCGGGATCTGGGCGAGGCTGGCGTCGGCGGCGGCCAGCAGCCGGAAGATCTCGGCGAGCGTGTGGGCACGGACGTCCGCGCCGCCGAACCCGGCCGGCACCGTCACCCCGAGCAGCCCCGACGCGGACAGCCGCTCCACCTCCGGGTGCGGCAGGCGGCGCAGCGCGTCCCGCTCCGCGGCGCCCTTGCGGAAGTCCGCGGCCAGCTCACCGGCGACGGCGAGGGCCTCGGCGTCGCCGGTGATCACGGGCGGGGTGCTCATCCGGTGGCCGCCAGCAGCGTCGTACGACCGCCCAGCGCGAGCGAGAACTGGTCGGTGACCCGGGCCAGGGCCTCGGCGGAGGCGGGCGCCACGGTCAGCGAGCCGTCGTCGCCGACCGCGATGTCCTTGTCGAGCGTGAACCAGCCCGGCGTGATGTGCGCGGGCCCCATGGAGGCGAGGACCGGGCGCAGGGCGTAGTCGATGGCCAGGACGTGGGCGGTGGAACCGCCGGTGGCCAGGGGCAGCACGGTCTTGCCCGCCAGGGCGTACTGCGGGAGGAGGTCCAGCAGCGACTTCAGCAGCCCGGAGTAGGCGGCCTTGTAGACCGGGGTGGCGACCACGATCCCCTCCGCCCGCTCGAACAGCGCGGTGGTCTCGGCGATCGCCGGATGTCCCGTGCGGGCGTGCAGCAGGGCCTCGGGAGGGAGCGTGCGGACGTCCAGCGGGATCACCTCGTGCCCCTGCCGGGTGAGCCGGTCGTCCAGGTGGCGCAGCAGACGCGCGGTGCGGGAGGTGGCGGAGGGGCTGCCGGAGACGGAGAGGACGGTGGCCATGCGGGGACCCTTCAGGAGTACCAGGTGGGCTGCGGCAGTTCGCCGGTGAGGACGTGGCGGCCGACCTCGCGGCGCTTGTAGGCCACCGGGTCGTGCAGCGTGTGGGTGCGGACGTTGCGCCAGAAACGGTCCAGGCCCTCCGCGGAGGCGGTGGCGCGCGCGCCGGTCACCTCGAAGATGCGGCTGGTGACTTCCAGGGCGACGTCGGTGGCCCGGGCCTTCACCGCGGCCACCCGGACCTCGAACTCGCCGCGGGCCCGTTCCGTGACCGCGTCCGGGTCGTCGTGCAGCTTCTGGCCCTCGGCGGCCACGGCGTCGGCCAGGGCTTCCACGGCCCAGAGCTTGGCGGTCAGGTCGCCGTAGGTGTCGATGACGTACGGCTCGTCGACGGCGCGCTCGTGACCGCCGTGCAGCCAGGGCCGGGTCCTGGTCCGCGTGTAGGCCGCGGCGGTCTCCAGGGCGCCGGCGGCGATGCCGAGGTAGAAGTTGACGAAGACGAGCTGGATGGTGGGCACGTTGAGGGTGTTGTAGACGCGCGGCTGGAACCGCTTGCCGACGTACCCCGCCGCGGCCGGCCAGGGGACTCGTACGGCATCGAGGGTGACACCGCCGCTCTCGGTGAGGCGCTGGCCGATGTTGTCCCAGTCGTCGTGGAAGGTCAGTCCCTCGCTGTCGGAGGGGACGATGGCGAAGACGTGGTCGTCGGTGCCCTCCAGGACGCCTTCGAGCACGGTGACGTCGGAGACCTTGCTGCCGGTGGAGAAGGTCTTGCGGCCGGTGAAGGTGAGCGTGTCGCCCTCGTCGCGCACCACCACGTCCTCGTCGCGCGGGTTGACCGCGCCGCCGAAGAACCACTGGTTGCGGGCGGCCTCGGCCTCCACCTGCTCCCACTGTTCGCGGGTGCCGACCAGGCGGGCGGCCCAGTTCCACAGGTAGTGGTAGCCGAGGAGCTGGCCGATGGAGCCGTCGGCCTTGGCGACCTCGCGGACGACGCGGTAGGCGGTGATCCAGTTCTGGCCGGCGCCGCCGTGCTCGACGGGCCCGAGGAGGGTGACCAGGCCGGACTCCTTCAGCAGCCGGACCTCGGCATACGGAGTGGCGGCCGCCTTGTCCCGGGCCGCGGCGTCGGAGGCGAGGAGGGCGGCGACCTCGGCGGCGCGGGCGATCCAGCCGTCGGCGTCACGCGGGGCGGGGGCGGACTTCCAGTCGGCCGGTGCGGTGAGGCTCATGGTGGGGTCCTTTTCTGTGCGGTACGGCGCCGTGTGCGCGATCGGGCGGTCAGGACGGGGCGGAGACGGGCTCGGAGTCCGGTTGCCGTGCCTCCAGTTCGCGTACGAGGGGCAGGACCCGCTTGCCGAAGTACTCCACCTCCTCCAGGTAGTGCAGGAAGCCGAGGAGGAACAGGTCGACTCCCAGCCGCTTGTAGGCGACGATCCGCTCGGCGATCTGTTCGGGGGTGCCGATCAGGCCCGTGCGGAAGCCGTCGTTGTACTGGACGAGGTCCTCGAAGTCCGAGTCCTGCCACATGCCCTTGCCGTCGGCGGTGGACCGGCCGGCCTGCCGGACGGCGGCACGGAAGCCGTCGACGGCGGGCCGGTCGGCACGGGCGACGATCTCCCGGAGCGTCTGGCGGGCCTCGGCCTCGGTGTCGCGGGCGATGAGGAATCCGTTGAGGCCGAATCGCGGGGGTGTACGGCCCGCCCGGGCGGCGGAGGCGCGGACGTCGGCGAGCTGCTCGGTGACGCCGTCGAAGTCCTTGCCGTTGCTGAGGTACCAGTCGGAGACACGGCCGGCCATGGTTCGGGCGGCGGTGGAGTTGCCGCCCTGGAAGATCTCCGGGTGCGGGCGGCCGGGGAGGCCGAGCGGCTTGGGCTTGAGCGAGAAGTCGCGCAACCGGTAGAAGTCCCCGGCGAGTTCGGTGCGGTCCTCGGTCCAGATCCCGCGCAGGGCGCGGATGAACTCCTCGGAACGGCGGTAGCGCTCGTCGTGCTCCAGCCAGGGCTCGCCGAGCGCGGTGAACTCGTCCTTGAACCATCCGCTGACGACGTTGACGGCGAAACGGCCGCCGGAGAGGTGGTCGGCGGTGGCGCCGAACTTGGCGAGGACTCCGGGGTGCCACAGACCGGGGTGCACGGCGGCGATGACCTTCAGCCGCTGGGTGGCCAGCAGCAGCGCGAGGCTGAAACTCGTCGACTCGTGCTGGAACTCGGCGCCGTAACCGGCGATGTAGCGGACCTGGCTGAGGGCGTAGTCGAAGCCGCTGTTCTCGGCGAGGACGGCCAGTTCGCGGTTGTAGTCGTAGCCCCAGTCGGTGCGCTGTTCGATGGTGCTGGTGACGAGGCCGCCGCTGACGTTCGGCACCCAGTAGGCGAAGCGGACGGGGTCGGATCCGGGCGGTGCGGGCATGGGGAGCTCCTGGCATGAGTGCGCACCCGGAAAGGAGTGCGCACGCGGAAAGGGGCGCGTGCGGGCGGGGAAACGTGCGCGGTGATCGAGACGCGGACACGCGGGCACACCGTTTCGGGAAAGCCGAAAGCGTCACGGCGAACGGCGTGCGGGGCAATGCGCGAAAGGGAGACGGGTGAAGGTGCGAGGAATTCCCGCGGGTGGGCTCAGACCCGGTGGCGACAGCAGGAGCTGGACACACGCGCGAGGTCGACGTGGCGTCGCCGCGTGAGGTCCTGTCGCTTCATGCCCTCGATCAAAGCAGCGGGGAGTTGGCCGGTCAAGAATGCCCGGCGCTGTTTCCGCGTACGGACAAGCGGTGTTCACACGGTTGTGACAAGGATTGTCTTGAACCGGCCGATGGGTGACGGCAGTCTCTGCCCCGGGCGGTGGCGGCGGAGGGCCGTGTTCCAGGAAATGGACGCCTGTTGGTGCGGAACCGAGAGTGCGGTAGAAATGGGCCTCATGAATTCCGAGTCCCTGGTGCGACGCCTGGTCATCGACCTGTGCCGACGCCCGGGCTCGTGTTGTCGCTGACCTGGCTCCGGTGACGCGCCCCGCCGTGCGGTGACACCCCCCGCACCACGGCGGTCCCCGCGCCTGTCGCACCGCACGCTCTTCCCCTTCTCCCTTCGTGTTTCCCTTCGTGTTTCCCTTCGTGCTCGTCCCTGGCGCGCACACCCGCTGCGCTCTGTCCCCTCGTTCGGCATGACTCTCGCTCGGGGCGGCCGCCCTGTCCGTCGGCGGCACCTGCTCATGTCCCGGCGCTCTGGAGGACGCCCGTGTCCACGACTTCCGCCTCGCTCGAGCCCACCGCCCCGGCCGACGTGCCGCCCGGCCCCCGCACACCGGGGCGCGGAGCCTGGGCACGCGCACGCCGTGCCGCGCTGCCGTTCGGCTCACTCGTGGTCTTCCTCGTCCTGTGGGAGCTGCTGGCGGCGAGCGGTACGTGGAGCGCGACACTGGTCCCGCCGCCGGCCGCGGTGTGGGACGCGTTCCTCGACGTCTCCACCACGCACGACGGCATGCGGGGCTACAACGGCACCACGCTCGTGGAGCACCTGGGCATCAGCCTGCGGCGCATCGCCCTCGGGGCCGGTATCGGCATCGCCGCCGGGGTCGTCTTCGGCCTGCTCATGGGCACCGCCGGCTGGCTGCGCTCGTTGTTCGAGCCCTGGATCACGTTCCTGCGGACCCTGCCGCCGCTGGCCTACTTCTCCCTGCTCGTCATCTGGCTGGGCATCGAGGAGGAGCCGAAGGTCACGCTGCTGGCGGTGGCCGCCTTCCCGCCGGTGGCGGTCTCCACCACCACGGCCGTCACCGCCGTACCGAAGAGCCTGATCGAGGCCGCCCGCGCACTCGGCGCGTCACGGTGGGGCGTCATCAGGGACGCCGTGGTCCCCGCCGCCCTGCCGGAGACGCTCACCGGAGTCCGGCTCGCCGTCGGCGTGGCCTACTCCTCCCTGGTCGCCGCCGAGTTGGTCAACGGCCTGCCCGGGATCGGCGGCATGGTCAAGGACGCCGCCAACTACAACAACACCCCCGTGGTGCTCGTCGGCATCATCGCCATCGGCGTCTCCGGCCTGGTCATCGACGGCTTGCTCCTCCGGCTCGAACGCGTGGCCGTCCCGTGGCGCGGCCGCGCCTAGCCCGCGCGCGGCTCGCGTACCCCCCTGCACCCCCGTCCCAACCGCTCCCTCCGCCTCTGCCTCTGTCTCTGTCTCTGCCTCTGCACAGAAACGGCTCCGCCATGTCCCGTGCCTCCCACAGCCCGTCCCGCCGTCTCCTCCTCGCCGGTGCTCTGGCCGCGGTGTCCGCGGCCGCCACCGGCTGCTCCGCCGGCAGCGAGGCTTCCACGTCCGGCCGTTCCGGGCGGCTGCGCATCGGATACTTCGCCTTTCCCAGCGGCGACCTGCTGGTGAAGCACGGGAAGCTGCTCGAGAAGGCCCTGCCGGACCACCGGATCACCTGGATCAAGTTCGACTCCGGCGCCAGCGTCAACCAGGCCTTCATCGGCGGGTCCCTCGACATCGCCGCGCTGGGGTCCAGCCCGTTCGCCCGCGGGGTGTCCGGCAGCTCCCCCATCCCCTACAAGGTCGCGTGGATCCTCGACGTCGCGGGCGAGAACGAGGCCCTGGTGGCGCGCAAGGCCGCCGGCATCACCGACGTCGCCGGGCTCAGGGGCCGCAAGATAGCCACTCCGTTCGCCTCCACCTCGCACTACAGCCTGCTGGCGGCGTTGGAGAGGGCCGGCCTCAAGGCCTCGGACGTCGAGCTCATCGACCTGCAACCGCAACCGATCCTCGCCGCCTGGCAGCGGGGCGACATCGACGCCGCCTACGTCTGGCTGCCGACCCTGGACGAGCTGCGCACGACCGGCACCCAGCTCACCAGCAGCAAGGAGATCGGAGCGGCGGGCAGACCGACCCTCGACCTGGCCGTGGTGTCGGACGACCTGATCGCCAGGGACCCGGGGGCGATCGACGCCTGGCGCAGGGCCCAGGCCGAGGCGCTGCGCCTGATCAGATCCGACCCCGACGGCACGGTCAGGGCTGTCGCGGCCGAGCTCGGCATCAGCGCGGCGGATGCCGGGGCGCAGCTCGCGCAGGGCGTGTTCCTCACCCCGGAGCAGGTGGTCTCCGCCGACTGGCTGGGCACCGACGGCCGCCCGGGCAAGCTGCTCGCTCACGTCGCCGACACCGGCCGGTTCCTGGCCGGCCAGCGGCAGATCGGCGCGGCGCCCTCCGCGGACGCCGTCCGCAAGGCGTTCTACCTGGAAGGGCTGCCCGATGCCGTCCTCTCGTGAGATCCCCGGCGCCCCGGCGGGGGCGGACACCGCACGGGCCGGTTCCGTCCGGCTCGATCACGTCACCCACCGCTACGGCCGGAGCGGTGAGACCTTCACCGCCGTGGGGCCGGTCGACCTGACCGTCCCGGCCGGGGAGTTCCTGGTCCTGGTGGGCGCCTCCGGCTGCGGCAAGAGCACCCTGCTGCGGCTGATCGCCGGCTTCGAGCGGCCCACGCACGGCTCGGTGCGGGTCTGCGGTGCCGAGCCCCGGCCCGGCGTGACGGCGGGGGTGGTGTTCCAGACCCCGCGGCTGTTCCCGTGGCGGACCGTGGGGGGCAACATCGACCTGGCACTGCGGTACGCCCGTGTGGAGCGCGCCCGATGGCCCGAGCGGCGCGCGGAGTTGCTGGCCCGGGTCGGGCTCGAGGGCACCGGGAAGCGGCGCGTCTGGGAGATCTCCGGCGGTCAGCGGCAGCGCGTCGCCATCGCCCGGGCGCTCGCCGCGGAGAACCCGCTCCTCCTGCTCGACGAGCCGTTCGCGGCGCTGGACGCGCTGACCCGGGAGCGGCTCCAGGAGGACCTGCGCCGCGAGACCGACCGGACCGGGCGGACCGCGGTCTTCGTCACGCACTCGGCGGACGAGGCGGTGTTCCTCGGCTCCCGTGTCGTGGTCCTGACCAGAAGCCCCGGGACCGTGGCGCTCGACCTGCCGGTCCCCCTGCCGCGCGGCGACGTCGACGCCGAGCGGCTGCGCGCCTGCGAGGAGTTCGCCGAGCTGCGCGCGCGGGTGTCCCACGCCGTCAAGGCCGCCGCGGCGGCCTGATCCCCCAACCCGAAAGGAACACACAGGTGAGCATCGTCAGCGAAAGGCCCGCCCTGACCGGGCTGCCCGTCACCGAACTCGGCCCCCGCTTCGGCGCCGAGATCGACGGCATCGACCTCGCACGCCTCGGCGACGACGAGATCCTCGCGCTGCGCGAGGCCCTCGTGGCGTACAAGGTGCTCTTCGTGCGCGGCCAGCACGGGCTCGACGACGCCGCGCAGATCGAGTTCGGCAGGCGCCTGGGCGAGGTCACCGCCGGGCATCCCGTCCACGACTCCGGTGACGTGGCGCCCGAGGTGTACTCCCTGGACAGCCAGGACAACGGGTTCGCCGACGTGTGGCACACGGACGTGACGTTCGTGCGGCGGCCGCCGGCGATCTCCGTCCTGCGGGCCGTGGTGCTGCCGCCCAACGGCGGCGACACCAACTGGGCCGACAGCCAGCTCGCCTACGAGTCGCTGTCGCCCGGGCTGCGGGCCCACATCGACACGCTCACCGCCGTCCACGACGGCAGCCGGGAGTTCGGCTACTACCTCGCCCAGCGCCGGCAGGGCCGGGGCAATGTGTGGGAGGGCGAGGTGTTCACCGCACTCGAGCCGGTGGAGCACCCGGTGGTGCGGGTGCACCCGGAGAGCGGCCGCAAGGGCCTGTTCGTGAACCCCGGCTTCACCTCGCACATCGTGGGCGTCTCGGAGTACGAGAGCCGGGGCATCCTCGACATCCTGTACGCCCACCTCACCAAGCCCGAGCACGTCGTGCGCCACCGCTGGCAGCCGGGTGACGTCGCCCTGTGGGACAACCGCAGCACGGCCCACTACGCCAACCGCGACTACGGCGACCGGCACCGGGTCATGCACCGCATCACGTTGCGCGGGGACGTTCCGGTCGGCCCGGCGGCCACCGGCCGCTGACCCCGTGCCTTGGGCCGGCCGGTTCCCCGCCGGGGGCGGGCGCCCCCGCCGTGCGCGGGCGCGCGCCCTCGCCGCTGTCCTCGCTGCGCGAGCCGCCCTCACGCTTGCGGGCGATGTGGCGGACCGTGCACCGCCCCTACCGTCGCAGTGCGCAACCCGTCGCCTCACCCAGGGAGGACCTCGCCGTGCTGAACAAGATTGTCAGGGGACTGATCGCGGTGGTCGCCGCGGTGGCCACCGCCATGGTGACCGCTCCGGCCTCGCACGCCGGCACCCGGGCCGCGGGCCTGCTGCTCGGGCAGCACCAGAATCTCGGCGGGTCCGTCTGGTACTTCCCGGGCAGCAAGGCCGACATCGGCTCGGCCGGCGACAAGGCGAGCTCGGCGAAGAACGACGACACCGTCGCCTGGCTGCTCTTCGACGACAAGAACTTCAGCGACCGCCGCTACTGTCTCGCGCCCGGGTACTACGTCAAGGACCTGCACTTCGGGTCCTGGAACTTCGGCGACAAGATCTCCTCCGTGAAGCGCCTGACCACCTCCAGTTGCTCGGGTCATCCCACCTTCTGAGCGCGGCGAGGCCCATGGCCGACGGCGCCGACGGGTGCCGGCGAGCACATGTGGCCGGGGCTTTCGGCCTCATGACGAGGACGTACGGCGCCGGGGGCCGCCCGTGTCCGACGGGCGGCCCCGGCCGTGCCGCCTCGGGGGCGGCTGCGGGAGATCCGGCCGTGGACACCGCCGTAGCGCACCTCAGTATGATCACCCCCTTTCCCGAGACGAAAGGGGATGCGCGCGTGCGCAGAATCCTGGCGGCCTTCGCGGTCGCCCTCGCCGTCGCGCTGCTGGCCGGTCTCGGCCAGAGCGGCGCCGATCTGCTGAGGAACGACCGGGCGGTGACGGACACGGACCGCCCGGTGACTCGTACCACCGGGGCCGACACGGCCTCCTTCGGGCTCAGGACGGTCTCGTTCAACATGTGCGGAGGCCAGTGCAACGGCGGTGAGACCGCCCACCTGGAGCAGGTCGTCACGAAGATCGGGGCGTTCCAGCCGCATCTGCTGATGCTCCAGGAGGTGTGCTGGTCGCAGCACGAGTGGCTGAAGAACAGATACGCGGGCACCTACGAGTTCGGCTTCACCCCCATGCTCACCACCTACACCGGCTGCGGCGCGCGCGACTGTTCGGTGAACACGGACGGCGACCCGGCCAACGACGACCAGCGCTGCTGGTTCGGCCAGGTCGTGGCCGCCCGTGGCGCGCTGAGCAACCGGGACGAGATCGCCCTCGGCGGTGAGCGGCACCAGATCAGCCAGAGGGACGTCGGGGGGCCGATAACCCAGGTCAGGCCGGAGCGGAAGTTCGCCGCGCTCTGCTACGACGTGGCCCTCGCCGACCTGCCCGGCCGGGTGGTCAAGGGGTGCAGCGTGCACCTGCGGGCCTTCCACGACGACGCCCTGGTCAATCTGCGGGCCCGTACCGCGCAGGCGGCGCGGCTCGCCTCCGACCTCGACGGGGACATCGCGGCCGGCAAGGTCGTCGTGGTGGCCGGGGACTTCAACTCCACGCCCGAGAACGGCAACTCGCGGGTCCCGCGCAGGAGCCCCACGATGAACGCCTTCTACCGTCCCGAGACCCAGCCGGGCGGCGGCTGGGGCGTGTTCTACGAGGCCGACCAGAGCGACCAGAGGATGTGGGGTTTCCCGGACGAGGGGCCCTGCACCCCGACCAGCCCGCGGCCCACGGGCTGCCGGAGCGGTGAGCGGACCGTCACCGACGACGACTTCGTCGAGGCCGAGGCGCCCGCGGAGGACGCGGTGGAGGGGACCAAGTACGACTACATCTTCTACTCCGAGCTCGTCAGCCCCTCCAAGATCAGTGGTGATCCCTTCTACCTCTTCCTCAAGGACGCCGCGGGCAGGAACGTCAAGAACCCCGACGGCACCGACAAGCGGATCTCGGACCACGCCTTCTACCAGGCCGTGGGTCAGATCAGCCCCTCCTGACGCCCTGGGGGTCCGCCGGCCGGGTTCCGCCGCGGAGACGCGCGGGCCCGGTCAGGGCAGGGCGGACCGGGGGCCGGGGCGGGGTTTCGCCGTCCGGGCCGCGCGGCGCACGAACCGGATCACCGGATGGCCCGGTTCGTGCGTCACCTCGGCACGGACCCCGTAGACCGCCTCGATGAGAGCGGGGGTGAGGACGTCCCCCGGGCTGCCCTCGGCAACGGTGCGGCCCTCGCGCAGGACGAGCAAACGGTCGCAGTACATCGCGGCGAGGTTGAGGTCGTGCAGGGCGATGACGGTGGTGACCGGCAGGTCCGCGATCAGGTCCAGCAGGTCGAGCTGGTGCTGGATGTCGAGGTGGTTGGTCGGCTCGTCCAGCAGCAGTTCGCGGGGTTCCTGAGCGAGGGCGCGGGCGATCTGGGCGCGCTGGCGCTCGCCGCCGGAGAGGGTGTGCCAGGACTGGCCGGCCCGGCCGGTCAGTCCGGTGCGCTCCAGGGCGGCGGTGACGGCCCGGTCGTCGGCGGCGGTCGCCGGGGCAAAGGCCCGGCGGTGCGGGATGCGGCCGAGGGCGACCACGTCACGGACGGTCAGGTCGGTCTGGGTGTGGGCGTGCTGCTGCACGGTGGCGATGCGGCGCGCGGCGGCCCGGCGGCCGACCTCGGGCAGGGGCCGCCCGTCGAGCGTGACGACGCCGGCCGAGGGGGCGAGGACGCCCGCGAGCAGGCGCAGCAGTGTCGACTTCCCCGAGCCGTTGGGGCCGAGCAGGCCGATCGTCTCACCGGTGCGCGGGGACAGGCAGACGCCGTCGACGACGAGCCGGCCGTCCGCGCGGCGGGCGACACGGTCCGCGCGCAGTCCCCGGTCCGGGCCGGCGTCCCTCATGCCTCTCATGCCTTGCTCCGGCCGCGGTACAGCACGGCGATGAAGGCCGGGACGCCGATGAGGGACGTCACCACGCCCACGGGTACCTCCTGCGGGTCGACGACGGTGCGGGCGAGGGTGTCCACCCACACCAGGAACACGGCCCCGGCCAGCGCGGTGACCGGCAGCAGCCGGGCGTGCCCCGGGCCGGTGAGCGCGCGGGTGGCGTGCGGCAGGACCAGGCCGACGAAGCCGATGGCGCCCGCGCAGCCGACCAGTACGGCCGTCAGCAGCGCCGTGGCGCACAGCAGCAGCAGACGGGCGCGGGCGACGTGCACGCCGAGCCCGGCGGCGGCCTCCTCGCCGAAGGCGAAGGCGTCGAGCGTGGTGGACCCGGCCAGGCAGACGACGAGGACCGCGGCGAGGGCCGACGCGCACAGCAGGACCTGGCCCCAGTCCGCGCCGGCGAGCGAGCCCAGGAGCCAGAAGAGCACGCCCTTGGTGGTCTCGGCGTCGGCGGAGGTCAGCACGATGAACGACGTCAGGGCGGAGAAGAGCTGCATGGCCGCGACGCCGGACAGCACCACGCGGTCCATGCCGCCGCCCAGGCTGTGGCTGAGCAGCAGCACCAGGGCGAAGGAGAGCAGCGCGCCCGCGAAGGCGCCCGCCGACAGGGACACCGCGCCCCCGCCGACGCCGAGCACCACCACGGTGACCGCCCCCGTGGAGGCCCCGGAGGAGACGCCGAGGACGAAGGGGTCGGCGAGCGGATTGCGCAGGAGGGACTGCATGACCGCGCCGCACAGCGCGAGCCCGGCGCCGCACACGGCGGCCAGCAGGGTGCGCGGCATGCGCAGGTTCCACACGATGCCGTCCCGCAGGGGCGCCGGCGGGCTCTGGCCGCCGCCGAGGTGGGCGGCCACCGACGCCCACACCTCGGCGGTGGAGATGTCGGCGGGCCCGATGGTCACGGCGACGGCGACCGAGACGGCCAGGACCGCGAGCCCGCCGCCCGCCGACAGCAGCGTACGGGCGCTCACCGGGCGAGCCCGTAGTCGCGCAGACCGGCGGCGACCTGCTCGATCCCTTCGACGGTGCGGATGGAGGGGTTCATCGCCTGTCCGCTGAGCAGGACGTACCGCTTCTTCCGCACCGCGGTGAGGTTGCGGGTGGCCGGATTGCCCTCCAGGAAGCGGATCTTGGCCTTGGCGGACTCGGCGGTCTGGGACCTGCGGGTCAGGTCGCCGAGGACGATGACGTCGGGGTCGCGGTCGGCGACCGTCTCCCAGTTGATCTGGGGCCACTCGTCGTGGGTGTCGGAGAAGGCGTTCCGCGCGCCGACGGCGCGGGTGATGGCGCCGGGGGCGCCGCAGCAGCCGGCGAGGTAGGGCGACTGGGAGTTGGCGAACCAGTACATGAGGGAGGTGCCGGAGGCGTCCAGGCCGTCGGTCGCCTGGCGCACCCGCGCCTTCAGCCGCGCGATCAGTTCCTCTCCGCGTTCCTGCACGCCGAAGGCGCGGGCGAGGTCGCGTATCTCGCCGTAGACGGTCTCGAGCGTCAGCGGCGCGCTGCGTGAACCGTCGCCGCCGCTGTCGTTGTCCTTGCCGGCGGCGCAGTCGGCCGGGGAGACGTAGGTGGGCACCCCCAGCTTCTCGAACTGCTCGCGGGTGGCGACGCCGCCCTGGCCGAGGGTGGAGACGAAGGAGGCGGTGACGAAGTCCGGCCCGGCGTCCAGCACCTTCTCGAAGGACGGGTTGTCGTCCGCCAGCCGCGGCACCGACGCATTGGCCTTCTCCAGGCCCTTCATCACCGGGTCGGTCCAGGTGGCGGTGCCGGCCATGCGGTCGGCCAGGCCGAGGGAGAGCAGGATCTCGGTGGTGCCCTGGTTGAGGGAGACGACCCGCCGGGGCGCCGACTCCAGCGTGACCTCGTGCCCGCAGTTGTCGAGGGTGACGGGGTAGCCGGCGGCCGACCGCGCCGTGTGCCCGGCGCCGTCGCCGGGGCCGCCGCAGGCGGTGAGCGCGAGGGATGCGGCGAGGAGCACGGCCGCGGCGCGGCGGCGGGCAGCGGGAGGGGTACGGGACATGGATACGCCTTGTACTCGGGGCTCGAACGCGGAGCCTGGCCTACGGAGGACCCTCCCGCCGGGGCGGGAAGGCGCCAGCAGGTCTTCGGACTCGGGTTCGCCCGGACGGAGCGCCTTCCCGGGACGCGTGCGCCGGCCCTCCGGCCGGCCCGCGTCGCCCCAGTGGCGTCGAGTGCCCCGCCCGTCCCCCTCACCGCTGCGCGTCAGTTCCGGATTCCCACCGGATTCCCTGGCCTCGGATGTGGCACGACTGGCTCCCGCAATGTATCAAGGTCACTCGTCCGGGCGAGCCGCGGACCGTGCCCCGGGAACGTCCGGCGCGACGCGTCGCGGCCCTGCCGGCCGGGCTCGGCCCGCTCCCCGCGCGGCTCCGCCGTGGGCGGGCGTACGGCGCCGGGGGCCGGTCCGCCGGGGCCGGGAAGCCGTCGGTATGCTCGCCGCCGTGTCGGTGCGCCGTGCGGACGCCGGGAGGCCGTCGTACCGGTCCGGGTGCGCGGCGGCGTCGCGGCCATCCCCGATCCGCACGACGGCCCCGGGTCCTCCCCCGCGGCCCCGCCCCGGCGGCGATCGGCCCACGGGCCGCACCACGACCGAGAGCAGCGAGAAGAAGACCGTGACCACGTACGACTACGAGAAGGACGGCGCGGCCATCTACCGCCGGTCCTTCGCCACCATCCGCGCGGAGGCCGACCTCTCGGCCCTGCCCGCCGACGTCGGCCGGGTCGCGGTCCGGATGATCCATGCCTGCGGCATGGTGGACCTCGTCCGGGACATCTCCTACTCCCCCGGCGTGGTGGCCCGCGCCCGCGAGGCGCTGCGCGCCGGAGCGCCCATCCTCTGCGACGTGCGGATGGTGGCCAGTGGGGTGACCCGCAAGCGGCTGCCCGCCGGCAACGACGTCCTGTGCACCCTCTCCGACCCGGCCGTCCCGGAGCTGGCGGCGCGGCTCGGCACCACGCGCAGCGCCGCCGCGCTGGAGCTGTGGCGTGACCGGCTGGAGGGCGCCGTGGTCGCCGTCGGCAACGCGCCCACCGCGCTCTTCCGCCTCCTGGAGATGATCGACGAGGGAGCGCCCCGCCCGGCCGCCGTCATCGGCGTGCCCGTCGGCTTCGTCGGCGCGGCCGAGTCCAAGGACGCCCTGGCCGGGCACCCCTCGGGCCTGGAGCACCTGGTCGTCCGCGGCCGTCGCGGCGGCAGCGCCATCGCCGCCGCCGCGCTCAACGCGATCGCCAGCGAGGAGGAGTGAGCGAGCCGTCCCGGGTCCGGCACGCCTGCCCGTGACCGTGCGGGCCGCCGGCGTCCCCGGGAGGCGGACATGACCGGGGGTCCCCCGGCCCGCCACGGGCGGTCCTCGCCCGGCCGGCCGCGGCGCGGGCCGCGCGGCCGCCGCCCGGCCCGCAGGGTCACTCCGCCGGCAACGGGCGCCCCTCGTACGCTGCCCTGATCCACGGGACCACCTGCTCCGGCTCCTCCACCACGCTCACCCCGCCGGGCACCGGCGGCCTGCGCACCACGACCACGGGCAGGCCCGCCTCGCGGGCCGCGGTCAGCTTGGGCGCGGTGGCTGCTCCCCCGCTGTCCTTGGTGACCACGACGTCGATCCGGTGCCGGCGCAGCACCTCCCGCTCCCCGTCCAGGCGGAACGGGCCGCGGTCCAGGAGTACCTCCATACGCGCCGGACGGGGGCCCTCCGGCGCCTCCACGGACCGCACCAGGAACCACAGCTCGTCCAGCCCGGCGAAGGCGGCCAGACCCATCCGCCCGGTGGTCAGCAGGACCCGGCGGCCGAGCGCCGGCAACAGCGCCGCGGCCTCCCCCAGCGAGCCCGCCTCGTGCCAGTCGTCGCCCTCGACCGGCACCCAGCCGGGGCGCCGCAGCGCGAGCAGGGGAACATGGGCGGTGGCGGCGGCCCGTGCCGCGTGGAAACCGATCGTGCCGGCGAAAGGGTGGGTGGCGTCGATGAGCAGGTCCACTGCGTGCGCGCGCAGCCAGCCGGCCAGCCCGTCGGCTCCGCCGAAGCCGCCCACGCGCACCTCGCCGGGCGGCAGCCGCGGCGACGCCACCCGTCCGGCCAGCGAGTTCGTCACCCGCAGTCCCGGCAGCGGCTCGGCCGCGAGCAGTTCGGCGAGGCGGCGGGCCTCGGTGGTGCCGCCCAGGATCAGCGCGTGCACGGCCGGTCCGTTCCCTTCATCCGGTTCCCTTCCCGAGAGTGAGGCATGAGCAGCGAGCCCAGGGGCGGTCGCAGCGCCCAACTCAAGCACACCGGTCTGCGACCCGGCTGGACCACCGGCGCCTGTGCCACCGCCGCGACGACCGCGGCGTACACCGCGCTGCTGACCGGCGAGTTTCCCGACCCGGTGACGATCACGCTGCCCAAGGGGCAGACGCCGTCGTTCGCGCTGGCGGCCGAGGAGCTCACGGACGGCCACGCGATGGCGGGGATCGTCAAGGACGCCGGTGACGATCCGGACGTCACCCACGGGGCCCTGGTGCGGGTGACGGTGCGGCCGCTGCCCGCCGGGGCCGGGACGGTCTTCAGGGCGGGCCCCGGGGTGGGCACGGTCACCCGTCCCGGGCTGCCGCTGCCGGTGGGCGAGCCGGCCGTCAACCCCGTCCCGCGCCAGATGATGCGCGACCACGTCGCACGGGTGGCCGAGCGGTACGGCGGCAGCGGCGACGTCGAGATCACGATATCCGTCGACCACGGTGAGGAGATCGCCCGTTCCACGTGGAACCCGCGGCTCGGCATCCTGGGCGGCCTGTCCATCCTCGGCACCACCGGCATCGTGGTCCCCTACTCGTGCTCGGCGTGGATCGACTCGATCCGGCGCGGGGTGGACGTGGCCCGGGCGGCCGGGCGCACGCACGTCGCCGGGTGCACCGGCTCCACCTCCGAGAAGACGGTCGTCGCCGAGTACGGCCTGCCCGAGGACGCCCTGCTCGACATGGGCGACTTCGCCGGTGCCGTGCTGAAGTACCTCCGCCGCCATCCCGTGGACCGCCTGACCGTCTGCGGCGGCTTCGCCAAGCTCTCCAAACTCGCCGTGGGCCACCTCGACCTGCACTCGGCCCGTTCCCAGGTCGACAAGGGGTTCCTCGCCGAACTCGCCCGGCGCGGCGGCGCGGACGAGGCGCTGGCCGCCGAGGTGGCGGCCGCGAACACCGGGCTCGCCGCGCTGCGGATCTGCCAGGCGGCGGGGGTGCCGCTGGGGGATCTGGTCGCGACGGCGGCCCGCGACGAGGCGCTGTCGGTGCTGCGCGGGGCTCCGGTCGCGGTCGACGTGCTCTGCATCGACCGGGCGGGGGCGGTGGTGGGCCGCAGCGCGGTGGCCTGAGGGGCGGGCCGCCCCGCGCGCCGGGTGGTGCCCGGCGCCGCCGCCCGTACACGTCAGGAGGGGGCGGTGGCGAGGGTGCGGTTGAGCGCGCTGCCGGGGCGCCCGGTGAGCTCCTCCCAGGTGCCCTCCTCGACGATGCGTCCGGCGTCGAGGACGGCGATGCGGTCGGCCCGGCGGATGGTGGCCGGGCGGTGGGCGATGACGATCGTGGTGCGGCCCGGCTGCTCCAGGGCCGCGGCGAGTTCGGCGTCGCCGGCGTTGTCCAGGTGGGCGGTGGACTCGTCGAGCACCAGGACCCGGGGCCGGGCCAGCAGCGCGCGGGCCAGGGCGACGCGGGCCCGCTGGCCCCCGGAGAGGGTGGCGCCGCGCTCGCCGACCAGGGTGTCCATGGGGGCGATCCGGTCGACGCCGCACCGGCGGGCCGTCTCGGCGAGGAGGCCGTCGTCCGCCTCGGGAGCGGCGAGCCTCAGGTTCTCGGCGAGGGTGCCGTGGAAGAGGGGGGTGTCCTGGCCCACCAGCGCGACGGCACGCCGGAGTTCGGCGTCGCTCACCTCCCGTACGTCGACGGGGTCGCCGTCGGCGGGCAGGAGCTGGACCGCTCCCCGCGACGGGTCCCAGAAGCGGGCCAGCAGGTGGGCGCAGGTCGACTTGCCGGCCCCGGAGGCTCCCACCAGGGCGAGGGTCTGCCCCGCGGGGACGGTCAGCTCCACGCCGTCCAGCACGGGCCCGCCGCCGTAGTCGAACCGCACCCCTGTCTCTTATAAACATCTCCGAGCCCACGAGACACTCGCTAATCTCGTATGCCGGCTT